>DATHBF010000552.1:0-12051 GCA_035296285.1 Pyrinomonadaceae bacterium
CCGCCAGGACCACCGCTACGTCTTCCGCATTGACGCCCCGCCCGGGCCGCTCACCTTCGGCGTCGGCGACGGCTTCCCTTCCGACAACGTCGGCAGCTACCGCGTCGGACTCTGCGGCGGGACGCCCTGAGCCTCCATAAGACTTGAACGAAAAAGGCCCGGACAGCTTCGTCCGGGCCTTTTTCATTAGTCAATCGGCTCGAACATGATGAGGCGGTTGAGGGGGTCGAAGGAGATTCGGAAGGGTCGCAGGGCGTCGCGGCCGAGAATGACGGGCGCGCCCTTCTGCGCCTGAACGAGAAGGTCGGTCGGGACGCCGCGCAGCGCGAGCGGTCCGACGTTGACGGTGGCAGGGCGGATGCGGCGCGCGAGCACGCGCCCGCCCGCGAGGTCGCTGGCGTCTCTGTGGCGTCCCTGCCCGGCGACGGGGATGCCGAGCGCCCTCGCGGCCGCCCCGTCAACCGCGAGGCCGAAGCCGGAGCCCGTGTCCACGAGCGCGCGGCGCCCTTCGGCGAGTTGGACGAATGGGCGGCGGCTGCCCGACTCGTTCAGCCAGCGCACGACGGCGCCTTCGGGCGGCGCGTCCGAGGCGTGCAAGGGCCGCTGCCGTGGGTCGAAGGCGGTCACGACGCCGTTCGGGATGTCTATGGAGAAGCCGAAGGGCGTGTAACTCTCCGTGGGGTCGAGCACGCCGTCCACGTCCGGGGGCAGCCCGGGCGCGACGACGAAGAGGCCGCGCGCCGGCAGCGCGTTCTCGCGCGAGCCCGCGGCGAAGCTACGCGGGAAGGCGCGGCGCGCGCCGCCGACCGTGGCGCCGCTCAGGCCGCCGACCTCGAAACCGCGCCCGCCCGCCTCGACCTGCACGCGCGCCTCGGCCGCCACGCGCTGCGAGAGGATGTTGGCCCCGGCGCCCGTGTCAACGGCGAAGGAGTACGGCCCCGACCCGTTGACCCACGCCCTGACGAGCAGCCCGCGGCTGTCCGACTCCTGAAAGCCGACGGGCGAAGGCGGCGCCGCACTCGCCTGCGCAAAACGCGGGTGGGCGGCCACGCCTCTTGACGTGGCCGCCCACCCGAACATTAACGACGCCAGGAACAGGGCTGAAGCCACGCCGAAGGCTGATGTCTTCAGTCTTCCCTTCATCTGACGCCCCCCTTGAACTAAGCGGTCTTAGTAGCGGGGGCTGCGCTTGCGGAGCTTGTAGGTGTAGAGCGCCGAGCCGCCGCCGCCCGCGGCGGCGCCGATGAGCGCGCCCTTCTTACCGCCGGCGAGGCCGCCGATGAGGGCGCCGCCGCCCGCGCCCATCGCCACCGTCAGCTTGTCGCGGTGCTTCTGCCAGAACGAGCGGCCGCTGCGCTGGCCGTAGTCGTAGTAGACGCGGCTCGGGGCCGAGTTACGCGAGACGTAGCGCGTGCGGGTCACGGGCCTGTTGACCGTGCGCGTCACGGTGCGGGTCGAGCGGCCGGTGTCGGCGGCGACGACGTTGTTCTCGCGGGCCGTGCGGATGCCCTCGACGAAGCCGTCGCGGAAGGCGACCTTCTCAGGCTCGGACATGCCCTTGGTCTCGCTGGCGAGCTCGTTGTCAATCAGCGGATTAGCGTCGGCCGTCTTCTCGGCCGAGGTGCCGGCGACGACGGCGGTCTGGGGCGCGGCCGGGGCCACGGCCTGCGCCGTCTCAGTCTGCGTGCTCTTGCTCGGGCGCATCACGAGGGCGCCGACCGTCCCGCCGAGCAGGGCGGCCACGAGGGCGACGGGAAGAATCTTGTTCGAAGTCATGGGCTCTTGTCTCTCCTCAAATATTAACTCTTGATTCCAACAGGGACGCGCCAAAGTGAATGGCCGCACTCGTTTAGTGGCAACTACCGTTCCTCAAAAACCGCCGACCGACCGCCTTCCACGCACTTTACCAAATAACTCGGAAACACGGCGACGGGCGGCAAAATACAATCGTTTCGTCATCAGACCGCAAGATTCCCACGCCTCCCTAACACGCGCAATGCAGGGCCGCGTATACGATATGGACTGGCCCTAGACGATTTCATCAACGGGTTCGGGCGGGCCTCGCGCGGCCACACAATCCCTTCATTCCGGCCTTAAACGTTGGACGGCCCCACGGTCAAGGGTCTATAATCCGGCCTTGCTCAACCGTACAACTGGAGGTTCAACTCAGACCGTGGCAACGTCCCCATCCGTCTTCCGGCTCTCCCGGCGCCTGGAGCATGTCGGCTTCTCCGACATCGTCAGGATTCGCAACAAGGTGCTGGAGCTACGCGAGCAGGGCATGCCCGTCTTCCAGTTCGAGGGCGGCGAGCCGTTCCTGACCACCCCCGAGCCCATCAAGGAGGCGATGCAGCGGGCGCTGGCCGAGAACCGGACGCGCTACGCCCCCTCCTCCGGCATCCCCGAGCTGCGCGCGGCCGTCGCCGACAAGCTCCGGCGGCGCAACCGCATCGAGGCGCGCGAGCAGGACGTGCTCGTCGTCAACGGCGGGATGCAGGGGCTCTTCGGCGCCTTCCAATCGGTCGTGGACCCGGACGACGAGGTGCTCGTCTTCTCGCCCTTCTGGACGCCCATCAAAGACCTCATCGCCCACTGCCGGGGCACGACCGTGCTCGTGCCGAGCGCCGAGGCCCGCCGCGAGGGCTTCGCCGAGACGCTGGCGCGCTACGCCACCAACCGCACGCGCGCCGTCTATTACAACTCGCCGCAGAACCCGACCGGCATCGTCTTTACGCGCGAGGAGGCCGAAGCCGTGGCCCGCTTCGCCCGCGAGCGCGACCTCGTCGTCATCGCCGACGAGGCTTACGAAGACCTCGTCTACGACGGCGAGCACGTCTCCATCGCCTCGCTCGAAGGCATGTTCGAGCGCACCATTTCGACTTACACGCTCTCGAAGTCGTACGCGATGACGGGCTGGCGCGTCGGCTACGCCGTGGCCGCCGAGCCCTGGATGACGGGCCTGCGCAAGTGCCTGCTCTACTCGACGAACGGCGTCTCGACGCCGTCGCAGTACGCGGCCGTCGCCGCCTTCGAGCTGACCGACGACTTCTACGAGGGCATCCGCGCCGCCTACCGCGAGCGGCGCGACCTGCTCGTCGGCGGCCTCTGCGCGCTTGGCCTTCTGTGCAAAGCGCCGGCCGGCGCCTTCTACGCCTTCCCGGACGTTTCGCGCGTCAACCCCGACAGCCGCGCCGCGGCCGAGCACCTGCTCGAAGTCGCGCAGGTCGCCACCGTCCCCGGCTCCGTCTTCGGCGAGCACGGCGAAGGCCACCTCCGCTTCTCCTTCTCCACCTCCCCCGAAACCATCCGCGCCGGCCTCGACTCGCTCCGCAGAAACCTCTAAGGGATGAAGGCCGAGGGCGAGTTCGAGTTCATCAGGCGACTGCGCCGACGAGAAGAGAAACGTTCGGCCGCTCCCGACACCTCATCACTCCTTAAAGGCATCGGCGACGACGCCGCCGTCTTCCGCCAGCGCGCGGGCTTCGACACCGTCATCACGGCAGACCTCTTAGTGGAAGGCGTGGATTTCGAGCTCGAACGCTTCGGCGTGAGCGCGCGTGATGTCGGGCACAAGGCTTTGGCCGTGTCGCTGTCGGACGTGGCGGCGATGGGCGCGCGGCCGACGATGTGTCTGCTGTCGGTGGGCGTCCCTCGCGGAAGATGGGAGGCAGGCTTCCTGGACGATTTTTACGTGGGCGTCCGCGCGCTCGCACGCCGCCACGGCGTCTCGGTCATCGGCGGCGACGTGTCGCGGACGCCGGAGCGGGTCGTCGTTGACTCGGTCGTGCTCGGCGAGGTCCGAAGAGGGCGGGCGGTCCTGCGTTCGGGCGCGCGGCCCGGCGACCAGATTTTCGTGACCGGCTCGCTCGGGGCCGCCGCCGCCGGCCTGCGCCTCTTGCAGGGGCCGGCCGGGGGGAAGCGGAACGTCGCCGGGCGGCGGCTCGTCCGCAGGCAGACGAGGCCGGAGCCGCGCGTCGAGTGGGGACGGCTGCTGGGCGAGAGCAAGCTCGCCTCCGCGTTGATCGACCTGAGCGACGGGCTCTCGTCGGACCTCGCGCACCTGTGCCGCGAGAGCGGCGTCGGCGCGCGGATTGAAGGAGGGCTTCTGCCGGTTGACCCTTCGTTGAAGTCCCTCGCGCTGACGGAGGCCGAGGTTCTTTCGCTCGCGCTCGACGGCGGCGAGGACTTCGAGCTGCTGTTCACCGTGCCGCCGCGTCGCGCCGCGCGCGTGCCGGCCGAAGTCGGCGGCGTCCGCGCGACTCGCATCGGCGAGGTGACGGCCGGCCCGCCCCGCGTCCGGCTCGTCGGCGCGGGCCGCGCCCGCCCGCTCAGGCCCGGCGGCTTCGAGCACTTCTCGCGCCGTTGAGAGGCGGACGGGGGCATCGCCTTTCGACAAGAAGTTTGACTCGCCGCCCGTCCTTGCCTAGACTCTCCCGAAAGAAGCTCCCCGGCCCGGCACCGTCTTAGAAAGGAGCAAGCCTTATGCGACCCTTCGCCCTGCGTCTCTCAGCAGCACTGCTGACGTTCTTCGTCGGCGTCACACTCGCCGCGCTCTGGTACTCGCCCTTCTCGGAAAAGGAAGAGGTCGAGGTCGTCGTCGCGCCGGCCCCGCCGACGGCGCTCATCGCGCCGCAGATGCCGCCGCAGGTGGAGCAGCCGAGCAGGCGTATGCTCGTCAAGGGCGGCGTCCTGAACGGCAAGGCCATCAGCAAGCCGACGCCCGCCTACCCGCCCATCGCCAAGGCGGCGAGGGCGTCCGGCACCGTCGTCGTCCAGATCATCGTGGACGAGGAGGGCAAGGTCGAGTCGGCTTCTGCCGTCTCCGGCCATCCGCTCTTGCAGCAGGCGTCCGTCGTGGCAGCGCGCGGTGCGCGCTTCTCGCCGACCTACCTTTCGGGGCAGCCGGTGAAGGTTTCGGGCGTCATCACCTACAACTTCGTGCTCCAGTAACCCGAGCGCGCCGCCCCGAGTCGAAGCGTCTGACCGCGGGGCGGCGCGTTTTTATTTCAGGACACCAGCCGACTCCCGATGCTCAAATTCTTCAACACTCTCTCCGGCCAGCTCGAAGAGTTCAGCCCGATGCACGAGGGCGAGGCGCGGCTCTACATCTGCGGCCCCACGGTCTGGGACTACGCGCACATCGGCAACTTCCGCACGATGGCCGTCTTCGGCGACACGCTGCGCCGCTACCTCAAGTACAAGGGCTACCGCGTCCGCCACGTCATGAACATCACGGACGTGGAGGACCGCATCATCAAGTTCTCGCACGAGCAGGGCAAGACCATTGACGAGTACACGGCCAAGTACATCGCCGCCTTCGTCGAGGACTACGACGCGCTCGGCGCCGAGCGCCCCGAGGTGATGCCGCAGGCCACGCGCCACATCGAGGAGATGGTGGACATCATCCGCCGCCTCCGCGAAGCCGGCCACGCCTACGAGTCCGAGGGCTCCTACTACTACCGCATCAACTCCTTCGACGGCTACGGCAAGCTCTCCAAGATCAACTTCGCCGGCAACATCGTCGGCGGCAGCGAGCGCGTGGACACCGACAAGTACGAGAAGGAGGACGCCCGCGACTTCGCGCTCTGGAAGGCGCGCGAGGAGCCGAACGAGCCGGCGTGGGAGACCGAACTCGGCGCGGGACGGCCCGGCTGGCACATCGAGTGCTCGGCCATGTCCATGAAGTACCTCGGCGAGACCTTCGACATCCACGCCGGGGGCATCGACCTCGTCTTCCCGCACCACGAGAACGAGATCGCGCAAAGCGAAGGCGCCACGGGCAGGCAGTTCGCGCGCTACTGGATGCACGCCGAGCACCTGAAGGTCGAGGGCGAGTCCATGTCGAAGTCGCGCGGCAACTACTACACGTTCCGCGACCTGCGCGAGCGCGGCTACGACCCGACGGCCGTCCGCTACCTGCTCTTGAGCGTCCCCTACCGCAAGCAGCTCAACTTCACCTTCGAGGGCCTGCGCGGCGCCGAGAAGACGGTCGAATCCTTACGCGACTTCCACGCCCGCGTCCGCGACGCGCGGCCCGAGCCCGGCTCGAACGAGCAGATACAGGCAGGCATCGCCCGCGCGCTCCGCGAGTTCGAGGACGGGATGGACGACGACCTCAACACCTCGGTCGCGCTCGCCGCCATCCACGACCTCAAGCGCGAGGTGAACACCGCGCTCGACGAGGGTGCCCTGCGCGAAGACGACCGGGCGGAAGTCCTCTCACTCGTCGAACGCTTCAACTCCGTGCTCAACATCTTCCCCGGCGACGGGCCGGCCCTGCTGGATGAAGACGTGCAGCGCCTCATAGACGAGCGCCAGGAGGCCCGCCACCGCCGCGACTTCCGCCGCGCCGACGAGATACGCGACCAGCTCGCCTCGCGCGGCATCGTCCTCGAAGACACCCGCGACGGCGTCCGCTGGAAGCGCCGCGGGACGTAGTGCTAATATCCGTGACGGGCGGTAGGGGCATCGCTTCCTCCCTATCGCCCGCCACCACTTTCGCCATGTTCGATTCTTCGACACTCCACTTCCGGCCGCTCGACTCGCGCGCGAACCTCTTCGCGGACTAGCCCGCCTCCCTCCCCTCAAGCGCGCCCCCTCTAACCCGCCCGCCAGTTGAAACCCTCGCTTCATTACCGAAGGAGAATTCGCCATGTCCGCAAACACCATCGCCCCGCCGCAGAGGCCCGAGATCAGGACCGAGTTGCCGGGGCCGAAGGGCCGCGAGATAGTCGAGGCCGACGCCCGCTGGGTCACGCCCTCTTACCCGCGCCCCGCCTACAAGCTCGTCGCGGAGCGCGCCTCCGGCGTCTGGGTCGAGGACGTTGACGGCAACACGTTCCTCGACTGCAACGCCGGCGTCGCCGTCTGCTCGACCGGCCACTGCCACCCCGAAGTCGTCCGCGCCATACAGGAGCAGGCCGCCAGCCTCATCCACATGTGCGGCACCGATTACTACTACCGACACATGCCGGACCTCGGCCGCAAGCTCGAAGAGATAGTGCCCATCGAAGGGCCGACCAAAGTCCACTTCGCCAACAGCGGCACCGAGGCCGTCGAGACCGCGCTCAAGCTCGCCATGCACGCGACGGGGCGCGAGAAGTTCATCGCCTTCTTCAACAGCTTCCACGGCCGCACGCTCGGGAGCCTTTCTCTGACTTCATCCAGGGCCGCGCAGCGCCGCGGCTTCAAGCGCCAGGCGCTCGACGTGACGCACGTCCCCTACCCGAACGCCTTCCGCCACCCCTTCACGGGCGAGCGCAGCGACGCCGCGACCGTCAGCCGCGACTGCCTCGCGTGGATTGAGGACCGCCTGTTCATGACGACGACGCCGCCCGACGAGGTCGCGGCCATCGTCGTCGAGGCCGTGCAGGGCGAGGGCGGCTACGTCCCCGCGCCGAAGGAGTTTCTGGACGGCCTGCGCCGCATCTGTGACGAGCACGGCATCCTGCTCGTCGTTGACGAGGTGCAGTCGGGGATGGGACGGACGGGGCGGATGTTCGCGTGCGAGCACTACGGGTTGAAGCCCGACATCATCACGCTCGCCAAGGGCATCGCCTCGGGGATGCCGATGGGCGCGTGCGTGGCGCGTGCCGAGCTGATGGACTGGAAGCCGGGCGCGCACGCCTCGACCTTCGGCGGCAACCCCGTGGCGCTGGCCGCCGCGCTCAAGACCATCGAGCTGTTGGAAGGCGGGCTCGTCAGGAACAGCGCCGAGGTGGGCGCGCACCTGGAAGCCGGGCTGCGGCGCCTCCAGCAGAAGCACGACTGCATCGGCGACGTGCGCGGCTTCGGGCTGATGCTCGGCGTCGAGATGGTCAAGGACAGCGAGTCGAACGCCGCCGCGCCCGAGCTGCGCGACCGCGTCGAGATGGAGTGCTACAACCGCGGCCTCATCCTCCTCGGCGCCGGCTACAACACCATCCGCTGGTCGCCGCCTCTCGTGCTCACGCGTGAGAACGCCGACGTGGCCCTTGAGATTTTCGATGAAGCCATCGCCGCCGCCTGTCGTGAATCGTAAATCGTGAATCAGTAAATCGTACTTGAGAGCCCGGCCGCCTGAACTGTTAAAGCTCAAGCGGCCGGGCTCTCAACTTCTATTCACGACTCACGGCTTTTTAATATCTTTGCGCGACGCCGCGGACGCAGCGCACCGTGTCGCGCGCTATGAGCAGCTCCTCGTCGGTCGGGATGACGTAGACGGCGAGGCGCGAATCCGCCCGGCTGATGACGCCCTCGCGGCGTGCCGTCATCTTCTCGTTGAGCGCGGCGTCAAGGTGTACGCCCATCCACGCCAGCCCCTCGCAGACGCGCGCGCGCACCTCGGCCGAGTTCTCGCCCACGCCGCCGGTGAAGACGAGCGCGTCGGCCCCGCCGAGCGCCGCCAGGTAAGCGCCGACGTACTTGCGCGCGCGGTAGCAGAAGATCTCGATGGCGAGCCGCGCCCGACGGTCGCCCGACTCGCGCGCCTCGTCCAGCAGCTCCCGCATGTCGTTCGTCAGCCCCGAGATGCCGAGCAGCCCCGACTGCTTGTTCAGTATCGAGTCCACCTCCTGCGCCGACAGCCCCTCCTTCTCCCCTATGAACTCCGTGATGGCCGGGTCCAGGTCGCCCGAGCGCGTGCCCATCACCAGCCCTTCGAGCGGCGTCATCCCCATCGAGGTGTCAACCGAGTCGCCCGCGCGGATGGCCGCCGCCGAGCAGCCGTTGCCGAGGTGGAGCGTGATGACGTTGGTCCGGTCGCGCTCGACGCCGCTGAGCTGGCGGTAGCGGTAGGCGACGTAGCGGTGCGAAGTGCCGTGGAAGCCGTAGCGGCGGACGCGGTGGCGCCTGTACCACTGATACGGAACGGCGTAGAGGTAGGCGTGATCGGGGAGCGTCTGGTGGAACGCCGTGTCGAAGACGGCGGCCTGCGCGAGCCCCGGCCCGAAGACCTCGCGCGCGGCCTGGATGCCGCGGATGTTGGCGGGGTTGTGCAGGGGCGCCAGCTCGATGCAGTCCTCGATGCCGCGCAAGACCTCTTCCGTGATGAGGACCGAGTGCGTGAAACGCTCGCCGCCGTGGACGACGCGGTGGCCGACGGCGTGGATGTCGCCGACGCTCGTCACCTCGTCAATGCCGGAGTCCGCGGAAGTGACCCAGCGCAGCACGGCCGCGACCGCGGCGCGCGTGTCGCGCACGGGCGCCGTCGAGCGCACGGCTTCGCGCCCCTCGGCGCGGAAAGTGATAAGGGCTTCGCCGCCGATGCGCTCAATCTGGCCGCCCGCGAGCCTTCGGTCGGCTCCCTGCGCGATCAGGTCGAGGTCGGTCGCGATGAGTTGAAACTTGACGGTCGAACTCCCGCAGTTAAGGACGAGTACGTTCATGCCATCAATCGTAAATCGTGAACCGTTAATCGCCAAAAGCGGCGCGGTCCTCACAGGTGTTTGAGGAAGGCTTCCGGGTTGTTGAGGAAGTTGCGCGTGAGCGTGACGTGCTCGACCTCTTCGTAGGGTACGCGGCGGACGGGTGCGTGGTCGAAGCTGAGGATGTCGGCCCCGGGCAGCGCCATGAGGATGGGCGAGTGGGTGGCGACGATGAACTGCGAGTCCTGCGCGGCCATCTCTTTGAGCATCGCGAGCAGGGCGAGCTGGCGCTGCGGCGAGAGCGGCGCCTCGGGCTCGTCCAGCAGGTAGAGGCCGCCGGGCACGAAGCGCGACTGGAAGAGGTTGAGGAAGCCCTCGCCGTGCGAGCGGGCGTCGGCGTCCTCGCCGTAGCGGCTCGTCAGCTCACTCCTCTGGCCGCGCACGACGCCCTGCGCCAGCCGCAGCCCGTAACCCTTCAAGCCCTCGCGCTCGAACTCCCCGGCCATCTCCTCCAGCTCCGCGCTCGTCTGGTTGACGCGCTTCGCGAAGTTGAAGAAGTCCTCGGCGCGCAGGAAGAACCCGCGGTGCGTCCGGTGCTGCCACACGAACTTGAGCTGCGCGGCGAGCGCCCGCGCGTGGCCCAGCGTCTTGTCGGCGCGCACGTCCTCGCCGCCCACCACCACCGAGCCGACGCCCGCCGCCATCGCCTCTATGAGCGTGGACTTCCCCGACCCGTTCTCGCCGACGAGGAACGTGACGGGCGCGTTGAACTTAAGCTCGCGGAATTTTTTGACGACGGGGATGCTGAACGGGAAGGAGTCGAGCCTCTTCGCCGCGGGCTTGATGCCGATGGAGCGTAAGTGAATCATATTTCATCCCGCTACGGTGCCGAGAGGCGGCGCGCGATGTCGCGGACGCGCGCCGCGAGTTCTTCTTCGTTGACCGTCCTGACGCGGCCGTCGCGGAAGACTTCGCGGCCGGCGACCACGGTGAGCAGCACGTCGCGCCCCGAGGAGGCGAAGACGAGGGCGGCCGCCGGGTCGTAGACGGGGAGCTGGTGCGGCGCGTCGAGGCGGACGGCGACGAGGTCGGCCTCCAGTCCTTCGGCGAGCGCGCCCGTCAGGTGTTCGAGGCGGAGCGCGCGGGCGCCGCCCGACGTGGCGACGCGCAGAACGTCTTCGGCCCGGAGCGCGCCCCCCGCTTCGAGCGTGTCGCCCGCCGCGCGAGACGCGAGGAGGGCGAAGCGGGCCTCTTCGAGCAGGTCGCAGGTGTTGTTGCTCGCCACGGAATCGCTGCCGAGTCCGACGGCCACGCCGCCGTTTATAAAGTCCGCGAAGGGCGCGCGGCCGTGGCCGAGCTTGGCGTTCGACTTCGGGCAGTGGGCGACCGCGGCGCCGCGTCGGGCGAGCAGCGCGATGTCCGCGTCGTCGGCGCGGACGCAGTGGGCGAGGAGTGGGCGCGTGTCGAGGATGCCCGTCTCCGCGAGATACTTGACGGGCGAGACGCCGGGCGCGCTCCAGGGGAGGCCGCGGAAGTTGTAGCCGTCGGCGAAGGGGCCGCGGCCTTCCGTGACGAAGAGCTGTTCGGCCTCGGACTCGGCCGCGTGCATCATGACGGGCAGCCCTTCGGCGGTCGCGTAGTCGGCGAGCAGGCCGAGCAGCGGGCGGCTCACCGTGTAGGGCGCGTGCGGCGAGAGGCCGAGCGCGACGAGCGGAGTTTCGAGCGAGCGCAGGCTCTCGATCTTCCGACGCGCCTCGTCGAACCTCTCACGCGCCTCGCGCTCGTCCGGCCCGAACGCCTCCTGAAAGACGACGCCGCGCAAGCCCACGTCGGAGAGCGCGCGCATCGTCGTCACGCCGGCCGCGCTCGCGTCGCCCACGCAGGTCACGCCCGCGCGCGCGGCCTCGACGGCGCCCCACGCCGCCGACGCGCAGAGGTCTTCGGCCGTCATCCTCTCGCCGCGCGCGACCGTCAGCTTCTTGAGCCACGCGAAGAAGTCGCCCTCCTCCGGCTCAAGGAAGCCGCGCATCGCCGTCAGCTCAAGGTGCGTGTGGCAGTTGACGAAGCCGGGCAGGATGACGGCCTCGCCCAACTCCTCGACTCCGGCCGCGGGGAACCTCGCCGCCAACTCTTCGCGCGCGCTGACGCCCGCGACGCGCGACCCCTCGACGGCCACCGCCCCGCCCTCAATCGCCCCCGACGCCATGGGCAGCACCCAACGCGCGCAGTAGAGCTTTATTCCCTTACCCTGCCCACCCATGTGCATTCCTCTTCCGCAGCACGAACCAGAGCACGCCGGAGAGTATAACCACGGCCCCGCCGCCGGCCGCGACGGGGCGGATGCCGACGGCGTCGGCGACGGCGCCGCAGAGGAGCATGGAGCCGATCATCGTCAGCGTCGTTATGGTCTCGAAGGAGGCGAAGACGCGGCCGGCGAAGGCGTCGTCGGTCCGGCGCATGACGATGGTCTGTTGCGCGGTCCACCAGATGGCGTAGTTCATCTCGCGCGCCAGCAGCACGGCCGCCGCCGTCCAGAGGCTCGGCATCAGGCTGAAGGCGGCCAGGCCGCAGCCGTCGAGGAAGAGCGAGCGGCCCATGCGAGTCCCCAGCCCCGCGCCGCCCGCGCTGTTGAAACGCTTCGCGAGCGTCGCGCCCGACAACCCGCCGACGCCCATCGCCACGAACAGCACCGAGATGCCGAAGTCGG
>DATHBF010000553.1:0-28240 GCA_035296285.1 Pyrinomonadaceae bacterium
GTTGGGTGCTGACGGACACGGGTTTTCGACGCGGGGGCGAGCGGCGGCGTCGCCTACTGAGCGCCCCCGCCGGTCGCCCCGCCTCCGGGCGCGGCGGGCTCTTTCGCGACGTGCTCGGCCGGGCGGCGACTCTCGCGCTTGTGCGCGTCGAGCTTGCGGCCGCGCCCGGCGAGCAGTTCGAGCCCTTTGCGGAGGAAGCCGACGGGCACGTCGGCGACCGCGACGAGGGTGTCGTAGGCGGCCGTCGCCTCCAGCTCGGCGAGGGTGGCGAGCTTCTTGCGGAGCGGGAGCTTTCTAAACTCGTCGCGGAAGACGTTGCTCGTCTCTTCGGTCGTCTCCTCGCGCACGGTGGCGGGGACGTTGCGCAGGCGCAGGTCGCCGGGGTGCTCGGCCTTCGCCTGACAGGCGAGCCTCTCGCCCGAGGCGAGCCGCCCCGGCGACAGACGCGTCCGCTCCGCGTCCGTGAGCGAAGAGAGCAGCGTGGCGCCCTCCTCGACGACGACGGCGCAGGTGTCGCACTCGCCGCGCCCGCCGCACTCCGTCGGCACGGGCACGCCCAGGCGCCGGGCCGCGTCCAGAAGGTACGTGCCCTCGGCAACGATCCCGCCGCGACTCTCCTCGCCGGCCTTCCACTCCACGTTCACGCCCATACACAGACCTCTCAATCGGGCCACCAGAATGTTCAAGGGGAGACGTGTCGAAAGTACACCAACGCGGAGGGCAAAAGCAAAAGAAGGGTGACGGGTGACGGGTAAGACAATCTCTTTACCGGCACCCGGCACCCTCTCAGTGTGTGTTCGGGGCGGTGGCGAAGCGGACGCGGGGCTCGGCGGCCGAGTCGTCGGCCGGGGCGAGGTCTTTGCGGCGCTGGCAGTCGGCGCAGACGCCGAAGATGCGCAAGCTATGCTGCGTGGGGCGGAACTTGTGGCGGGCGACGATGGCGTCCTGAATGGCCTCCAGCTCGGCCGAGAAGAACTCGATGGTGCGGCCGCACTCGGTGCAGATCATGTGGTCGTGGTGCGGGTGCTTGTAGTTGTGCTCGTAGCGCGTGCGGCCGTCGCCGAAGCGCACCTCGCGGGCCAGTCCCGCGTCCACCAGAAGCTTGAGCGTGCGGTAGACGGTCGTGTGGCCGACGTTCGGGTCCGCCTCCTTGACGAGCTGGTAGAGGTCTTCGCTCGACAGGTGCTTCTCTGTCCGCAGGAAGACTTCGAGGATGAGGTCGCGCTGGGCCGTGCGCTTGAGGCCCGCGCGCTGGATGTGCTGGTGGAAAATCTCCTTCTCCTCGTTCATCTCTTCGGCCATACGCTCCCGCCCGCTCCTGAAAAGCCTTCCGCCGCCCGCGAGGTCTCTAAACTTTACCCGCATTTTAACACACGCCCCCGCCACCCCAGGAAAGCATTGTTTGAAGCCGCCCGCGCCCGCGTGCTATCTTTCCCCCACGGTGCCGGGGTGGCGAAATGGCAGACGCAGCGGACTTGCCATCTGAGCACCCGGAGCGAAATCTCCGGCGTGAATGGAGTCAAACTCGGTGGAACCTTAGCAGTTAGGCTGATGGCAATACCGAGCTAAGTTTGGAGGATTTTTTCCGGCCGCGGTAAGTTGGCGTGAATGCATGGCAGTTGGGGCAGAGCAGCCGTAAGTTAGAGAGGCGGTTGTCGGTGCGGTCGCCGTTGACGTGATCCAGTTCGAGGGGAATCGGCTTCCCGAGCCATTCCGTGTTCCTACAGCTGGCACACATTCTGACGAAAACGCCCTCCGATATGAGCCTATCCTTTAACTTGCAAGATTGGATTTGCAGCTCATTGCTCAGATACCTTCGTAGCGGTTGTTTTGGCCCAATGCTCTTGCCTTTATTCCAAAGCTGGCCGGTGAAATGGGAAGTGTCAATCTTGAAGTGCTTGAGGGCTCTTTTCAAGACGTGATAGTTCCCGCCGTACGGAGCGACGTGGAGTTTACTTAGCGTCTGGGCGAGCGAGGTGGAGTTTTTGACCGCTTCCGCTAACTGACGTTCAGTATACTTTCGGAGCTTCATACGACCTCCAAAAAAGTGTAGAGACTAGACGGCTCCCACCTGACTGTTGCGCGGAAGCGTAATAAAAGGTGAAGGTATAGTCCAGACCACAAACTGCCTGTGAGGGCGGGCGGCGAAAGCCGTAGTGGTAAGAAAATCCGCTGGCCGTAAGGTCGTGCGGGTTCGAGTCCCGCCCCCGGCACCAAAAATTGTTACCCGCAGGTCTTCGGGTAATTTCAGAATCCCGTCGGGAATCGCCTTCATCATCGAGGCACTCTTCGTCCCGCCATACGTTCGGCCCCGCCCGGCCGAAGTCTCAGCGCGCTCACTTACTCGCATGACGGACTACAAATTCCAGGTCAACCTCGGCGGCGTCATAGACCTTCTGTCGAACCACATCTACAGCAGCCCGCAGGTCTTCGTCCGCGAGCTGTTGCAGAACGCCGTGGACGCCATCGTCGCGCGCGCGCACCGCGAGCCGGGCTTCCGGGGCGAGGTGACGATTGAGCTGCCCAGAGCCGGCGCGGGGGGCCGCCCCTCGCTCGTCTTCCGCGACAACGGGGTGGGCTTGACGGAAGAGGAGGTGCACCGCTTCCTCGCCACCATCGGACAGACCTCGAAGCGCGACGAGCTTGCGGAGCGACGCGCCGACTTCATCGGGCAGTTCGGCATCGGGCTGCTCTCCTGCTTCGTCGTGAGCGAGGAGATCGTCGTCTTGACGCGCTCGTCCGCGGGCGGGCCGGCCGTCGAGTGGCGCGGCCGCTCGGACGGCACCTACACGCTGAAGGCGCTCGGCGTGGACGCGGAGCAGGGCACGGAGGTGCGCCTGACGTGCAAGCCCGGGAGCGAGGAGCACTTCGACGCGGACGCCGTCCGCCGCCTCGCGCGCCACTACGGCGGGCTGCTGCCCTACCCCATCCGCCTCGTCACGCCCTCGGGCTCGGAGCGGGTCAACGACGAGCGGCCGCCCTGGGAGCAGAAGTTTGACGACGCGGACGTGGAGCGCGAGGCTTACCTCGAATACGGCCGGCGCATGTTCGGCGCGGACTTCCTCGACTACGTGCCGCTCGCCTCGCGCGTCGGCGACGTGCGCGGGGCCGCCTACGTGCTCCCCTACTCGCCGAGCCTCGCCGCGCGCAAGACGCACCGCGTCTACCTCAAGAACATGCTGCTCTCGGAGACGGCCGAGGGGTTGCTGCCCGACTGGGCCTTCTTCGTCAAGTGCGTCGTCAACGCGCAGGAGTTGCGGCCGACGGCCTCGCGCGAATCCTTCTACGAGGACGAGGCGCTCTCTCAGACGCGCGAGGCGCTCGGCCGCTGCCTGCGCGAATACCTCGTCGGCCTGGCCTCGGCCGACGTGGTGCGCCTCAAGAAACTCATCGCGCTCCACTTCCTCTCCATCAAGGCGCTCGCCGCCGCCGACGAGGAGTTCTTCCGCATCTTCGTCAAGTGGCTCCCCTTCGAGACGAACATGGGCACGATGACCCTGACCGAGTACAGGCGAGAGCACGACGTGGTGCGCTACACGCCGGACATGGACCAGTTCCGGCAGATCGCGCGCGTCGCCGCCTCGCAGTCGCTCTGCGTCATCAACGCCGGCTACAGCTACGACGCCCAGCTCCTCCTGAAGCTCTACGAGGTCTTCCCCGGCGTCCGCCTCGCGCAGGTGGACGGCGAGAGCCTGTCGCGCGCCTTCGAGTACCTGACGCTCGAAGAGGAGGAGGAGGCCGCCGACTTCCTTGAGTTCGCCGCCCGCCTGCTCCGCCCCTTCAGGTGCGCGGCCGAGGTGCGCAAGTTCACGCCGGGCGACATCCCCGCGCTCTACACGGAGACGGGCGACGCGCAGTTCCGCCGCACGGTCGAGAAGACGAAGGAGGTGACGGACGCCTTCTGGTCGTCGGTGCTGGACGAGGTGGCCGGCGCCGCGGCCGACGAGGAGGCCGGGCTCCTCTGCTTCAACTACCGCAACCCCGTCGTCCGCAAGGTCTGCCGCGTGCAGGACGAGACGCTCCGCCGCCTCTCCGTCCAAGTGCTCTACGTGCAGGCGCTCCTGCTCGGCCACCGGGCGCTGAGCGCCGAGGAGATGAGGCTCTTGAACGAGGGGATGCTCGGCCTGGTCGAGTGGGGGGCCGACGCCGTCGAGGGGTGGATACAGTGAGCGAAGAGTTGGAAGGCGACCCGGTGATGGACATCTACATGATGCTCGTCAGGGCGCGCAACATGGAGGGCGACGAGCGCGTGGCCGCCGCCGAGGAGGCCGTGCGCCAGGCCGACAGGCTCGGCGCGTTGAAGGTCTCCTTTCTGGCGCGGCAGGAGTTGGTGGAGGCGGCCTTCTGGGGCGGCTCGCCGGAGAAGGCGCTCGTCACCTACTCGTGGCTGCTCGCGCAGTTCGACCGCAACCCCGGCATGTTCGAGGAGAGCTCGCTCCTCTGGACCTACAAGTGGATAGTCAACTCGGTCTGCGACTTCCCGCAAATCTCGAAGGCGAAGATTTACGAGATGCTGGACGACATGGCGCGGCGCTACGTCGAGGCCGGGCGCGGCCTGCGCGTCGTCGAGCAGCACCGCTACCGCGCCGAACGCTTCTGGGGGAACCGCGAGGAGGCCGTCCGCCTCTACCACGCGGCCGCGCTGCTGCCCCCGGACGACCTGAGCAACTGCCCGGCCTGCGAGGTGGACGAGCGCGTCTCCTTCCACGTCTACCTTGAGCACTACGAGCGCGGGCTCGAAGAGGCGCGGCCGATTCTGGAAGGCGGGATGCAGTGCCGCACGGTGCCGCACCGCACGCTCTCGCGCTTCCTCGTCCCGCTGCTGCGAATGGGCCGGCGCGACGAGGCGCGCGAGTTCCACCTGCGCGGCTACCCGCTGGTCGAGGGCGACAAGGGGCTGCTCACGTACGTCTGCGACCACCTCATCTACCTCTCGCTCGCGGGCGAAGACGAGAAGGCGGCCGGCGTGCTCGGCTCCCACTACCACTTCGCCGAGAGGACGACCGACGTATACCACCGCTACCTCTTCCAGCGCGCGGCCTGGCTCTTCTCCGAGACGGCCGCCGAGCGGGGCGGGCGCGGCGTGCGCCTCCGCATGCCCTCCACCTTCCCCCTCTTCGACGAAGGCGGCCTCTACGACGCACGCCGCCTCGCCGCCCACTTCAAGCGCGACGCCTTCGACCTCGCCGCCCGCTTCGACGCCCGCAACGGCAACGACTACTTCACGCGAAGGCTGGAAGAGACGAACGACCTCAGGAGCCTGCGAGCCTGAGCCCGCCGTCACTGTTTCTTCTTAATTATCTCGTACGTGCGGCAGGGTCCGGGCAGCAGTTCGCGCACGCGGCCGGAGACGCCGGCCAGAACGGGCTTCGTCAGCCCTTCCACCAGCAGGTCGCCCCCGTCCTTGTCAAACCGCTTGAGCGCCGCCGCCGCTAAGTTCTGCTGCTTCTTGACGTAGGCTTCCAGCTCGGCGCGCTGCTTCAGGTACTCCTCCGCGAAGGCGAGCAGTGCCCCCCCGTCGCCCTTCCGGAGCTGGCCGGCGCCCACCGAGTCGCCCAGCTCTTTACGGACGAACTCGACCGCCTCCTTAACGTAGGCCGTCTCCCCGGCGACCCTCGCGCGGACCTGCGTGTGAAGGTCGTAGGCGTCGGAGTAGTAGGCGCGCTTCGCCACGCGGCGGTTGTAGCCCGCGCAGTCGAGCACGGTGCCCATGACGGTGTCGGCGAACCTGCCCATCTTCCGGCCGGGGCTCGCCAACTCCAGAAAGAACGTCCCGACTTCCAACGTGTTGAAGGCGGTCTCGATGCCGACCTTGCCGGCGATCCTGACCAGGTCGTTCTGGTAGTGCAGCTTCAGGAAGTCCGACACGCCCGCGCCCCGCACGAGCGTCTCGTAGAGGTAGTCGTGTGCGCCCTCGAACTCCTCGAAGGGTAGCCTGAAAGGCAGCTTCAACCCGGCGGCGGCGAGCGACGGGACTTCGACGCCGTAGCGTCGGCGGAAGTCGTCCATGATGGGGACGACCCTGTCCACCCTCCCCTTCTCGTTAGCCTTCGCGAGGTCCACGATGAACTCGATGGCGAGCACGTCCACCATCGTGAATCGTTGCTGACCTCGCGGCGGGCGCTTCGACACGAGTCTGCCGAACAGCACGGCGCTCTGCTCGGGGCTCAGGCTTCCTTCCGCCAGCCTGCCCTTGATGTAGTCGCAGAGTTCGGCCTGCCGCTTCAGATAGTCGGCGCAGGCTGAGAAGAACTCGGTGAGTTGCGGGTCGTCCGGCGGCTCGGTGTGCTGCTTGAACCTCTGAGAGATGGCGGCCAGCTCCACGAAGATGCCGGAGACGGTGTCCCAGTCGGCGGCGCTCGCGGCCAGCTCGTAGTACGGGGTGGTGATGACGGCGTAGGCCCGCATGAGCAGTACCACCCTGAACTTCCTGGCCCGCTCGTAGTCGCCCGCGGTCAGGTTATAGGTCTTAGTCTCCAAGACCTCCACGTCCTGGGCGCCGCGCGCGCGCGAAGTCGAGGCGCGCGGCTCGCGGGCCTTCGAGGGGTTGCGGCCGGCGGCCGTCGCGGACGCGTGGGGAATGTGGAGTGAGACGAGGAGGCAGACGAGCGTTAACAGCCGCCCCGCCGTAAGTGAGCGCGTGAGATGCATAAGCCCCTCCTGTGAGAAGTACCCATCCGGTGAGGACGGGGCGAGGGAGCCGGGATGATAACACCGTCGCTTTCTACTGACCTGTAAATAATTTTTACTGCGCGCGCTCGGGTTTCATCAGCACATCCTCCCGTGTCTTGACCCGGCCCGCCCGTCTCCCTACAATTGCCTGCGAGTTCCCCAACGAACATTCCGCCCCCGACGTTTCAGGCCATCCGATAGTTTACAAAGGGGAGAACTATGTCCGCACAGAAGAGCGATAACAGCCAGGGCGATACCGGAACCCGCGACATCACCTACGACCTCATCAGCACCAGCTACCACCTGCTCCAGGGCGCCGAAACGGTCGCGCTCTACATAGCCGACGCCGAGCAGGAGGGCAACCAAGAACTCGTCCAGTTCTTCACCGAGACGAAGGAGGAGTACCAGCGCCGCGCCGAGCGCGCGAAGCAACTCCTGACCGCGCACCTCGGGACGGGCCAGGGCCGCGGCGCCTCGGGCGGCGGCAACGGCTAAAGCGGGTCCGCACAGGTCAACAGTTAAGGACGCCCGCCGCGTTAGGCGCCGGGCGTCCTTAACTTTTGTGCGCGGCACCTCACCCCTCGCCCGACGATTGTTGGACGCCGTCCAGTGGCCCAACGTCGAGGACGGTGCTCATGCCCTCGTTCTCCTCCGCCGTGGTCGGCGCGTCCGGCTCGGCCGCGTCGCCGCGCTCGTCCCGGCGCTCGACCGCGCCCTCCCTGTCGGCGTCTTTGACTTCGTCGGCCATCGCGCGCCCCTTTAATACTTCGGGACACTCGGGTCCACGTCGTTCGACCAGGCGGTGATGCCGCCCTTGAGGTTGACGAGCTTGCCGCGGAAGCCGGCGCCCGTCAGGGCCTCGATGGCGCGGGCGCTGCGGACGCCGCCCTTGCAGTGGACGACCGTCTCGCGCTCGGGGTCGATCTCCTCCTGCCGGCCGACGACCTGGCCGAGCGGGATGAGCTTCGCGCCGGGGATGCGCGCCACGTCGTACTCGTTCGGCTCGCGCACGTCTATGATCTGGATGTCGTCGCCGCGGTCGAGCCGTTGCTTCAGGTCGGTGGCCGTGATCTCTTCCATTTGCCGTGTCTCCTCGATGGGTTTGGTCTCGGCGGCCGGCCGGGGTCGAAGGCCGCAGAACTCCTCGTAGTCAATCAGCTCTTTGATGGTCGCCCGCTCGCCGCAGACCGGGCACTCCGGGTCTTTCCTCAGCTTCAGCTCGCGGAAGCGCATCTTCCACGCGTCGAAGAGCAGCAGGCGGTTGATGAGAGGCTCGCCCCCGCCGAGGATGATCTTAATCGTCTCGTTGGCCTGGATGGCGCCGACGATGCCGGGCAGCACGCCGAGCACGCCGCCCTCGGCGCACGAGGGGACGAGGCCCGGCGGCGGCGGCTCCGGGTAGAGGCAGCGGTAGCACGCGCCGCGCTCGGCCCAGAAGACGCTGGCCTGCCCCTCGAAGCGGAAGATGGAGCCGTAGACGTTCGGCTTCCCCGTCAGGACGCACGCGTCGTTGACGAGGTAGCGCGTCGGGAAGTTGTCGGTCCCGTCCACCACGATGTCGAACTCGCGGAACAGCCCCAGCGCGTTCTCGCTCGTCAGCCGCGTCTCGAAGCCTTCGATACGGATGTGCGGGTTGATGTCTGAAAGCCTGTCGCGCGCCGACTCGATCTTCGGCCGGCCC
This sequence comes from Pyrinomonadaceae bacterium, assembly GCA_035296285.1. Lineage (GTDB taxonomy): Bacteria > Acidobacteriota > Blastocatellia > Pyrinomonadales > Pyrinomonadaceae > QHXN01. The sequence goes on from DATHBF010000553.1 coordinate 8,354, forward strand.
ACGTCCTTCGTGCCGTGAACTATCTGCCTCTGGAGGTTCGAGGCGTCAACCACGTCGAAGTCCACGAGCCCGAGCGTGCCGACGCCGGCCGCCGCCAGGTACATCCCGAGCGGCGCGCCCAACCCCCCCGTCCCTATCATGAGCACGCGCGCCGCCTTCAGCTTCTTCTGCCCCCCGACGCCCACCTCGGGCATGATGAGGTGGCGGCTGTAGCGGGCGACCTCCTCGTTCGAGAGCGAAGGCAGAGAGTCGCCTTGCGGCTTCACGTCCTGCTCAGTCGCGGCGCCGCCCGCGATGGCCGGGATGATGGAGACGGTGTCGCCGTCCTTGACGGGCGTGTCGAGCCGGCCCGAGTGGCGTATGTCGTCGTCGTTGACGTAGACGTTGACGAAGCTGCGCAGCGAGTTCTGCTCGCCGTAGAGGTTCTGGCGCAGCCCCGCGTGCTCGCCCGTCACCTTGTCGAGCGCCTCGCCGACGGTCGCGGCCTCGACCGCCACCTCCGACTTGCCGCCCGTGAACTGCCTGAGCGCCGTCGGGATTAAAACCGTAACTGCCATTATGATGACTCCTTCTATACCCGCCTTCTAAAAATCATTCGAAGTTACGGCCGGCGGGCGCCGCCGGGTCACTCCTCGCCCGGGGCGGAGTAGAAGCCGAAGCTCCTTTCCTGCCCGGGCCTGGGCGTGGGCCGCTGGCCGCCGGGGGGGACGACCCAGAGTTCCAGGCCGGGGTCTGCGCTGCGGCCGCCGTCAATGACGATGATGCGGTCGCGCTTCACCCCCAGTTGCTCCTCGGTCTTGGTGAGCGCCTGCTCGACGATCTCCTTCACCCTCTCCTGCGTCGCGGTCTTCACGCCCCAGTAGTAGACGATGGAGAGGCGCGTGTCCGGCGCGGCCTCCAACTCGTCGGCCAGCGCCTTGACGTTCCACCAGAGGCTAATTTTGATCTCGCCGACCGCGGGCGGCTCTTCCGGCCACGCTGCCGCTTCGGCGCCCTCGGCCGAAGGGTCCGGCGCGGAGGGGGCGGCCCCTTCGGGCCGGGGCTCGTCCTCCATCACGCCGCGTGCGACGACCGAGACCTCGTACTTCTCGGCCTCCTTCTCCCACTCCGCCTCCTCGGGGTTCTCGGCCGCCTCTTCGCCTTCGCCGGCGGAGGCTTCCGCCGCCTCCGAAGAGGCTACCGCCTCGGCCTCGGCCCCTTCCGGGTCGGCGTCCTCCCCGCCCGCGGACTCCGTGTCGTCGGGTGTGAACGCAAGGTCGAAGTTGTGCTCGTTCCACTGGTAGGTCTTCGTGCGGTCGAGTTTGAAGTCGATGGTGTTCGACGGTTGCGGCGGCGAGTCGTTCTCTGGCACGAGCCAGAGCTCGGTCGTACGCTTCTCGCGGTAGCCCGCGTTAACGACCTCGACGCGCCCCAGCGCTATGCCGCGCGAGCTGACGAGGTAGTTGGCGGCGCGTCCGAGGATGCCGGGCGTCCAGGCCGGGAGGTCATCCTTGCCGACGTAGACCAGCAGGTAGCCCTTAGAGCCCGGCTCGTTCTGTAGCTCGATGGCGAAGTTGTCGAGGCGCGCGCTCTCGTCGCAGTGGCCGATCTTCCCGTACTCGTCAATCTTCCGCGTCGTGCCGGCCTGCGGGCCGGGCGCGTCGGCCGCCGGCCCCTCCTGCGCGTCCGCCCGCATCGCGGGCCAGGTGCAAAGGCCCAGGAGCGCGAGCAGTAGAAATCCCGGGCGGGCGGTTACAAGTCTTTCTCTCATGGCTCTACCTCACTCAAGACCTCTTCCTCGTTGAAGCGCGAGCGGTCCGCGGCCAGTTCCCAGGAGCGCAGGTCCGCGGTGCGGCCTTCGCGGACGGAGACGATGACGTAGGACATCGTGGGCCAGGGCGCGAGGTGTTCGAGGTCGAACTGCGAGGGCGCGGCCGGGTGGTTCGGGTGCGAGTGGTAGTTGCCGACGACGCCGAGGCCACGCGCCGCGTGCAGGCGCTCGGCGCGGGCGTATTCGAGCGGCGTGATGAGCATCCGCCGGTGGCGCTCGCCCTCCTCGAAGGTGTTCTCGACGGCGACCAACTCTTCGACCACGCGCGTCCGCCCTCCGTCCTCGATGCGGCCGACGAGCAGGCCGCAGCACTCGTGCGGGTGCGACCTCTCGGCGTGCGCCCGAATCTCTTCGAGGTGCCTGGCGCTCAGACGGACGGTCATCAGCCCCCTTCCCAGAACTCGTCGCTCAGGTAGCGCGCGCCGCCGTCGCAGAGGACGGTGACGACGACCGAGCCGGCTTCGAGGCCCTGCGCGTAGCGGAGCGCGGCGAGGACGTTGGCGCCGGAACTGACGCCGACGAACAACCCTTCTTCGCGCGCGAGCCGGCGGGCCATCTCGTAAGCCCCTTCGGTCGAGACTTCGACGCGCTCGTCGGCGAGCGTCGGGTCATAGATGCCGGGCACGATGCTCGTCTCGACGTGGCGCATCCCTTCCAGTCCGTGCAGCGCCGAGTCGGGCTGCATCAGCACGGCCCTCAAGTTCGGCCTAAGCTCGCGCAGGCGGCGCACCGTCCCCGTGAACGTGCCGGCCGTGCCCATCCCCGCGAGGAAGTGCGTGACCCGGCCCGCGGTCTGCTCCCAGATTTCCGGCCCCGTCGTCTCGTAGTGCGCGCGCCAGTTGGCCGGGTTGTCGTACTGGTTCGGGTAGAAATACTTCTCGGGCTCTTCCGCCGCGAGCCTTCGCGCGTGGCGCTGCGAGCCGTCGGCGCCTTCGAGCGGGTCGGTCTCTATCAGCCCGGCGCCGTAGATGCGGAGCATCCGCTTGCGCTCGAAGTTGGCGTTTCCGGGGAGACAGAGCGTGACGCGGTAGCCGCGCGCCGCGCCGATCATCGCGTAGGCGATGCCGGTGTTGCCGCTCGTCGCGTCGAGGATGATTTTGTCGGGCGTGAGCGCGCCCGTGCGCTCGCCTTCGAGAATCATCGAGAGGGCGGGCCGGTCCTTGACCGAGCCGCCGGGGTTCAGGTGCTCGGCCTTGGCGTAAAGCTCGACGCCGCGGGGCAGCTCGCGCGCGAGCGCCGGGAGCGCGAGGAGCGGCGTGCGGCCGACCGTCTCGACGAGGCCGCACGCGAGCCGCTCACTCTCTCTGGCAACGCTCACAGTTCCCTTTTCGAGAGATACCAGTCCGTGACCTCGTTGGCCGACTGGAACTCGGGCTCCATCCGCTTCTGCGCGTCGGCAATGGTCTGCGGCGGCGGCACGACCACCTTATCGCCCTTCTGCCAGTTGGCCGGCGTGGCGCAGGCGTTCTCGTCGGCGGTCTGGAGCGCGTCGAGCGCGCGGACGATCTCGTCTATGTTGCGCCCGCACGACATCGGGTAGTAGATGAGGGCGCGGACCTTCTGCTGCGTGTCGATGATGAAGACGGCGCGCACCGTGGCCGTCTCGGAGGCCGAAGGGTGGATGAGGCCGTACTTCTGCGCGACCTTCGTGTCGAGGTCGGCGACGACGGGGAAGTCTATCTTGACGCCGAAGTGCTGCTCGATGTTGCGGACCCAGGCGATGTGCGCGGGGACGGAGTCAACCGAGAGGCCGATGAGCTGCGTGTTGCGCTGCTTGAACTCTTCGGAGCGGCGCGCGAACTCGACGAACTCGGTCGTGCAGACGGGCGTGAAGTCGGCCGGGTGCGAGAAGAGGACGACCCAGCGCCCCTTGTAGTCGGAGAGCTTCAAGGGCCCCAGCGTGGACTTCGCCTCGAAGTCGGGGGCCGGGTCGTTGATGCGCGGCAGGGACGGCGTGGCCTCCTGCGTCTGTGCGGCTGTGCTCATAAAAATCTACTCCTCTTTCGGGGTGTTTATTATTGGCCCAAGCTTACACCAATTCGGCAGCATTTCAACTGCGCGGGGCTGCGGAATTGTGCCGCGGCGAAATGAGGCACCGTTTGATTCCGCGGCGACGGAGACGCACACGATTTAGTGCAACCGCCCGCGCGGCCCGCCAGGGGCGCTCGGCCGCGCGAGGATTTTTCCCCCGGCTTTCCGTGCTATATTCACTTAAACACACGTCTGACAACGCCATCCGCGCCGCGCGCGCGAGTGGCACGCACGTTGCTCAATCATCCGGTGACTGTCGCCCCGCGCCGCCCGAAGGCGCCCGCGACACGTCGGCCAAGGAGGGCTTGAAAAGATGACCAGGAACAGCAACAGACTCGCGGCGCGATTGACGGGCGCTCTCGTTTTATTCGCAATCGTTCTGACGACCGTCGTCCCGACTTTCGCCCAGACGACGCGCCGCCGGCCCCGCCTGCGCCGCTCGACGCCCGTGAGGAGGACGACGCCGACCCCGCCGCCCGTCCGCTACTACACGGTGCCGGCCGACACGGTCATCCGCGTCCGCATGGACTCGGAGCTGAATTCGAGGACGGCGCGCGTCGGCGAACGCTTCTCGGCGAGCGTGACCGAGCCGGTCTACGGCGGCGGCAGCGGCGTTGACGTGATTCCCGTGGGCAGCAAGGTCTGGGGCCGCGTGACCGAAGTGAGGCGGGCCGGGCGGCGCACGCCGGGCCACATCACGGTCGCCTTCAACACGGTGGAGCTTCCGACCCAGGCGCGCTACGCCATCAACGGCTCGCTCTCGTCGCTCCAGGCCGACGACGTGAACTCCGACAACGAGGGCTCGGTCCGCGGCCGCGGCAACCGTAAGCGCGACGCGGTCTTCATCGGCGGCGGCGCCGCGACGGGCGCGCTCATCGGCGCCATCGCGGGCGGCGGCAAGGGCGCGGCCATCGGCGCCATCCTCGGCGGCGGCCTCGGCACGGGCGCCCGCGTCTACGAGCGCGAGCAGGACGCCGAGGTCAGGTCGGGCACGGAGTTCGGCGTCATTCTGAACCGCGCCGTCTCGCTCCCCGAGTTCAGGTCCCGCTAAGCTTTCAAGAGTATCGGCGCCTCCCCACGGGGCAGTCGCCGGTGCGTAGGTGGTCCGAGCGCGAAGGGGAGAGCGCGCTCGGGCCGCCTACAAAAACCAGAGACGGGTCAACTCTCGTATAGGTTCTAAAAGGTTCGGCCGCCCCTGTCAGGACGTAAGTGAGCGGCCGCACAGAAGAGGCACGGTGCGAAGGGGAGAGCGCACCGTGCTTCTTCGTTTTCGCGGACTCGCGGGGGCGATTGTTAGAGGCCCGCGCCTGCGCCCAGTATCATGTGGGCCTTGAGGATGAGGGCGCAGCTCGGCGAGTGGGTGATGCGGCCGTCCATCACCATCCGCACGGCCTCGGCCAGCGGCACCTTCACCACGCTTAAGGTCTCGACGCCTTCGGGGTTCGGCTCGGTCAGCCTCAAGCCCCTCGCCAGAAAGAGTGTCGAGCGGCAGCCGACGATGGAAGTGTCCATGTCCACGTAGCCGATTTCCTGCCAGTCGTCGGCCAGTATCCCGGCCTCCTCCCGCGCCTCCCTCCGCGCCGCATCGAGGGGGCTTTCGTCTTCCTCGACCGCGCCGCAGACGGCCTCGACGCTCTCCGCCCCCAGGACGTAGCGGAACTGCCTGGTGAGGTACGCGTCGCCGGCCTCGTCCACGGCGATGACGGAAACGCCCGGCTTTATCTTGACGGTCGAGTAGGTGCCGGGCTCCCCGTCCGGCCTCGTGACCTTGTCCTCGTAGACCTCCATAAACTCGTTCTTATACTTCAGCGTGCTCTCTTCTACCGTCCACGGCCCGTTCCTTCTCCCCATGTGTTCGTTAACTCCCTTAGGCTTCGTATCCTTACAACCTTTAGTCCGGGCTGTAGGTCCAGAGGGTCATACAAGACCGCCTTCAGCCCCGCGCCCCGTGCGCCCGCCACGTCCTGCGAGTAAGAGTCGCCGACGTAGACGGCTTCGCGCGGTTCGACGCCCAGCCGCCCGACGGCCTCGGCGAATATCCGCGGGTCCGGCTTGGAATACCCGACCCTTTGCGAGTCGAGGGCGAACTCCAGATAGCCCTCGACGCCCGAATCGCGCACCATATTCTCGACGCTCCCGTCGGGCGAGTTCGAGACGGCCGCGAGCCTTATCCCCTCCCCCTTCAGCCCTTCGAGGGCGTGCGCGGCGTCGTGATTGAGCACACACCACAGATGCTTCTTCCCGTGCTCGACGGCGAGGGCCGCGGCCAGCTCTTCGACTTCGGAGTCGTCCAGCCCCAGCCCTCGGAAGAGCCGGCGGAACTCCCACCCGGGGCCGAGCGGTTCGGAGTCGCCGAGGAAGTCCGTCGTCCGGTCGGCCTCGATCAGCACTTCGCACATGCGCCTCTGAAGCTCGTCCGCCTTAATGCGGAGGGCGGCCACGCGCCCCGACACTGACATCACCCGCGGCCAGTCGGGCAGCGCCAGCGTGTTCCCCACGTCGAATATTACGGCGCGCGGTCTTTCTAAAAGCGTCTCTGTCATGCGGAGGGGCGGGCGCCTTCCTTCCTGTAGACGACGCGGCCGGCGACGACGGTGGCGACCGCGGCGCCGTGGAAGGTCCAGCCGTCGAAGGGGGTATTGCGGCTTCTGGATTTTGAGTCGGAGGCGTCGAAGGCCCAGCGCAGGTCGGGGTCGAGGATGGTCACGTCGCCGAAGGCGCCGGGGCGGAGCGTGCCGCGCCCTTCGAGTTTGAAGATGCGGGCGGGATTGACCGAGCAGAGCTCGACGAGGCGTTCGAGGCCGATGAGGCCGGGCCGCACCAAGCGTTCGAGGGCGAGGCCGACGGCCGTCTCAAGGCCGGTGATGCCGAAGGCGGCGTGGTCGAACTCCAGCTCCTTCTCGTCGCGGTGGTGCGGCGCGTGGTCGGTGCCGATGGCGTCAACGGTGCCGTCGGCGACGGCTTCCAGGACGGCTTCGAGGTGTTCGGGGCTGCGGAGCGGCGGGTTCATCTTCGTGTTCGTGTCGAAAGCCTCGCAGGCCGCGTCCGTCAGAGTGAAGTGGTGCGGCGTGACCTCGCAAGTCACCAGCGCGCCGCGCTCCTTCGCGCGCCTGACAGCTTCGACGGCCCCGCGCGTCGAGACGTGAGCGAGGTGGACGCGCGCGCCCGTCAACTCGGCCAGCGCGCAGTCGCGCGCCGCGTCCGACTCTTCGGCCAGCGCCGGCCGGCCGCGCAGACCGAGCCGCAAAGACCACTCGCCTTCGTGCATCACTCCGCCAGCCGCGAGCGAGGGGTCGTCGCAGTGGTCCATCACCGTCAAATCAAACCCGCGCGCGTACTCCAGGGCGCGGCGCATCAGGCCCGGCGAGGGGACGGGACGCCCGTCGTCGGTGACGGCGACGATGCCGGCCCGCTTCATCTCGCCCATCTCGGCCAGCTCCTCGCCCTTCGAGCCCTTCGTGATGGCGCCGACGGGGAAGACGTTGGCTAAACGGACGGCCGCGGCCTGCTCGACGATGAAACTGGTGACGGCCGGGTTGTCGTTGACGGGGTCGGTGTTCGGCATGGCGCAGACGCTCGCCCAGCCGCCCGCGACGGCCGCCTCGCAGCCCGACGCGATGGTCTCTTTGTACTCCTGCCCCGGCTCGCGCAGGTGCGTGTGCAGGTCGATGAAGCCGGGCGCGACGACGAGGCCGGTGGCGTCGAACACCTCGGCGCCCTCGGGCCGCGACTCGCCGCGGCCGAGCAGGGCGGCGACTCGCCCGTCCTCGATGAGCAGGTCCCTGCCGCCGTTGACGCCCTGCGTCGGGTCTATACAGTAGCCGTTCGCTATCAGCAGTCTCATCCGTTATTCAGTTTGATTGGTCTGAATGGCCGGCCGTGACAGCGGCCCTGAGCGGCTCGGGCTCCGGCTCGGCCTTGATTTGGGAAGGCGGGTTGATGTTGGCGTTCGTCGTGCCGGCGGCGCCCCCGAGCAGGTAAAGGACGGCCATGCGGAGGGCGAGGCCGTTCGAGACCTGGTCGAGGATGAGCGAGCGCGTGCCGTCGGCCACGTCCGAGGCTATCTCGATGCCGCGGTTCATCGGCCCCGGGTGCATGACGATGGCGTCGGGCGCCGCAAGCTCCAGCCGCTTCCGGTTCAGGCCGAAGTGGACGGCGTACTCGCGCAAGCTAGGGAGGAACGCCTTGTCCTGCCGCTCGCGCTGGATGCGGAGGACCATCACCACGTCGGCCCCCTCTATCGCCTCCTCGACACGGTTCACGACGCGCAGCCCCCCTCCCGCGACGACAGAGGCGAACTCGGGCGGCGCCAGCGTGCCCGGCCCGGCCAGTGTGACCGAGGCCCCGAGCGTCGTCAGCAGGTGCGCGTTCGAGCGCGCGACGCGCGAGTGCAGGAGGTCGCCGAGGATGGCGACTCTCAGGCCGCGGAAAGTCCCCTTGTGCTGGCGGATGGTGAGCGCGTCGAGAAGGGCCTGCGTCGGGTGCTCGTGGGCGCCGTCCCCGGCGTTGACGATGGCGGCGCGGCAGACGCGCGCGAGCTGGTGCGGGGCGCCGGCCGAAGGGTGGCGGACGACTATCAGGTCGGGCGCCATCGCTTCGAGGTTGCGCGCCGTGTCGAGCAGCGTCTCGCCCTTCGTGACGGAGGATGAAGAGGAGCTGATGTTGATGACATCGGCCGAGAGGCGCTTGCCGGCGATCTCGAAGGAGGTGCGCGTGCGCGTCGAGGGCTCGAAGAAGAGGTTGATGACGGTGCGGCCGCGAAGCGCCGGCACCTTCTTGATCTCGCGCCCGGAGATTTCGCGGAACGACTCGGCCGTGTCGAGGAAGTGCGTGATCTCTTCGGCCGAGAGGCCGCGGATGCCGAGCAGGTGTTTGAGGCCGGTGTTCATCCGAGGGACGTGCGACCCATACGAAAAGGGCGGCCGCTGCCGGCCGCCGCAACTGGCTTAAGACCCCTCCTGCGCCGGGGGTCGCTCCACGATGGAGACGCCCTCCTCGCCGTCGATGTCCTGGAGCATGACCTTGATGATCTCGCTCCGCTTGGTCGGCACGAACTTGCCGACGAAGTCGGCCTGGATGGGAAGCTCGCGGTGCTCCTTGCCGCGGTCGATGAGGACGGCGAGCTGGACGCGGCGGGGGCGGCCGAAGTCTATGAGCTGGTCGAGCGCGGCCCGCACCGTGCGGCCCGTGTAGAGCACGTCGTCTATCAGGAGGACGTTTTTGCCCTCCACGTCCACGGGCAGGTCGGTGCGGTTGACGACGGGGTTGGCGCCGACGGTCGAGAGGTCGTCGCGGTAGAGCGTGATGTCAACGACGCCGACCGGCGGGCGCTCGCCTTCGAGGTCGGCGATCTTGTCGGCCAGCCGGTGCGCGAGCGGGACGCCGCGGCGCTGGACGCCGACCATGTAGAGGTGCCCCGCCCCGTGGTTCTCCTCCACGATCTCCGAGGCCAGCCGGGCCAGCGCGCGGTTAATCCGCATGCTGTCCATAATGCGAGCTTTTTCGACGAAATCCATCGCCGCGGATACTAGCACAGAGCCCCGACCCGTTGGAAGGTTCCCGGCGCGCCTCGGCCCCGCCCGGAAGCTTTCACTTCAGGGCGGGGCCGCTGACATTCCACCTCCCGTACTCAGAAAGCCCCGGTGCCCATCTCGACCACGATGCGCGGGTCGTTAAAGTCTCGGCCGTTGGCGCGTAGCCCGAGCCGCCCGCCGAGGAAGGGTAATTTCACCCTCGGGACGCCAGGGATGAGCCGTATCCTTGGGGGCTTGAACCTGAATTTGACGCCTCCCTCCGACACGAACCTCTGCTGGTAGTCGTGGCTCTCCTCCTGGCGCACCCACTCGCCCCCGACCGAAACGTACCAGTCCACGAGCCGGGCCGCCGAAGGGGTATACATGGCCTCAAGACTGACCCGCCGGCCCTCACCGAAAATGAGGTTCATCTTCGGCACCGCGTAACCCCCGATGGCGGGGACGCGGTAGCGCCCGAGCGGGGGGAGCAGGGATATTCCGGAGCCGCTGTCGAAGCGGTAGCTGAAGGACATGGCGTCGGGTATCTCGGAGCCGCGGTTCGCGCCGAAGCTCTTGATGGCCGCCTTTTGAATAAGACTGTACTCCTCGGACACGGTAGGCTCCGCCTTGTCGAACTCCTCCCTATCGACCAGGTCGAGGATGTGTTTTCTACCTTTCACCTCTTTGCAGATTTCCGGCTCCGCCTCCCCGCGTTTCTTAAGATCTTTAAGCCTCTCACACTCCTCCTTCTTTGCCGCCGTGTCAGGGTAGAGAGTCTTCTCGCCGTGGTTATCGGGGTCAATCCTCTTCAGCTCGTAGCCCAGCCCCTGCGTCTCCAGCTTCCTCTTGTCGGGGCCTTTGTACAGTCTCAGGAGCGCGCCCTTCTCCAGGTACGGCGCCTCGCCCGGCGCCACCTTCACCATCATCCGGTGGTCGGTGTCACGCCGCTTCGTCATGTGGCCCTGATACCGGGAGCCGCCCAGCTCGCCCGACCCGACCATGTCGCGGACGCCCCAGGCGTCGTTGAGCCTCCGGTTCACGTCGTAGCCGGGGCTGTAGTAGCCGTCGCCGTCACGGTCCGGGCTGCTGGCGTGTTTGCCCTCTTCCACCAGGATTGTGATGGGCAGCGACACGTCTTCCGTGCGCGTCAGGTCGAGCCGGTTGTAGTACCACGTCACGCCGTGGGCCGCGCCGTACACATCCTGTATATGAATCAGTGTGTGCTTCGGCCTACCCTCCCCCGCCGCGCCGTCCGGCACGGGGGCGCCCGAGTCGTCCACCTGACTGAAGCGGATGTAGAGCTTGATGAACTCAAGGTCGTGGGGGTGCCTGTTGAAGCCCACGTCTTCGGGGTAATAGAAATAGTACCTCAGCGTGAGGCCCCTGACGTGACCGAACACCACCTTCTTGTCATGAACGAACTCCTTCTCGATCTCCTTGTCGCGGCGCGGATTTGATGGGTCCCTCTCGACCTTGGACACGCGGTAATAAACCACGGGGACGTTCCCCGCCGTGTCGTCCTTGGGGCTGAGCTTCGACGGAATCTCTACGCCCCCCTGCTTGCCGACTATCAAAGGCTCGCGGGGCGAGAACCACAGGATGGGGGCCGCGAGCTTCGCCAGGTCATCCAGGTTCATGCCCGGTTGGTCCTTGCCGCACCAGAGGAGGCCCGTGGGAATCAGCTTCTTCGGGTCCCCGGCGCGCACGATCTCGGCGAACTTGTCGCACGTGGAGGGGACGACCGGGACGGATTCTTTGACGGTCTCCTCCCCCTTCAGAAGTTCGCCGGCCGAGGCCAATTCTTTCACCGCCTCGCCGAGCCCCTCAACAACCTTGGCGACGGCCGCGCGCTCGGCCTCCAGCTCTTTCATTATGTTCCGCAGCTCCGCCTCCATCTCCCTCGTCTTGTTCGTAACCACGTCCTCCAGGTCGCCCTTGATGTCGCCCTTCTCCAGATGCTTCCCCTGGCGGTAGTGGGCCAGTATCTCATCGTCCTTGGCGAGGAGCTGCTTGTTAAGCTTGTACAGAAGCAGCTTGCGCATGAGCGGCGCGCTGGAGGTGCCGACGGCCGCGCCATCGTCCTCGGCCGCCCTGATGCTTTGCCTGAGCACTACCCTTTCTCTGAGCAGGTCGAACATGGTGACACCCGGCGCGGCCTTGTCCTGCGCGCGGGCGACGAGCGGCGCCAGGAGAGTGACGCCGAGCATGATGAGGATGCGTAGGTGTGTCATGCTTAAGTCCACCGTCCATGCTCCCGGCGGGGCCGGCGCCACGGGGCACCTTCCGGCTCCCGCCGGGGACGCTTCACCGCTGACCTTTCACGGGTTAGCCGGCGTGTTACCCTGATTAGCCGGCTGGTTGTTTTTGGTGGTTGGCTGGTTGGCCGGGGCAGCCTGACTCCTCCCGGCTCCGCCGCGGATTTTGTTGAACAACTCGATGAAGTTGACGCCGATGCCAATCCGGTAGTAATCGCGGTTCGACAGGGGGCTGGTGACTATGAAGACCTCCGGGTTCGGGACCGTCACGGTCGAGGGGGCCGTCGCGAGGATCAGCGGGTCGCTGATTTGGGGGTTGCGGCGGAGGTTGAATATCCCGGTCCCGTACAGGTAGAGGGAGCTGGAGTCGAGGATGGGGAACGGGTAGAAGCCTTCCATGCGGAGGACCGTCCCCCTCAGGCGCCCGCCCGTCACGGCCTCGTTCTGCCCGACGGTCACGTCGAACACCGCCCCCGGGCGGTTGACCACTTTGTAACGCTGGTCTTTTTTGGCCTCACCCAAATCTTCGAAGAAGTGTGTTTTGAGCCTGATTCCGGCGTAATACTGGCGGAAGAAGCTCTGCCTGTCCGGGGAGACGAAAGCGATGTACTTTATCGTGTCCGGGAGGGTCTGGTCGGTGATGCGCTTGAGGTCGGCTGCGTTCGTCGGCCTGGCGAAGATTTGGATCGTACTCCTGGGGTTCAGGGGATTGATGGCCCCGATCCCGGCGATAAAATAGGTCGAGTGCCGCTGGACAACATTCTCCCGGCCGGTCGGCAGGTACTCAATGTTGATGTCGCCGGTTTCGCCCTTTCGGTAGAGCCCCTTCTCCACGCCCACCAGGAAGTCGAACGACTGGACCATCTCGTTGACCTTGCCTTCGGCTATCGGTGTCAGGAAGCTGGTCGCGAAAGTCGCCAGCGGGGTAGCAATCTGCCTCGGCGCGCTCGGGAACCTCAAGGAGCTCCAGAGCGACATCGTAGGATAGATGTGAGCCTCCGTCGCTGACCTCTGCGTAGGCGTCGTCTCACCTTTCCTCGTCCTGCGAGCCGCCCTCAACAAGAGGGGCGGGTTCCAGGCGAATTCTAGGAAGGGCTTCTGCTCGCTGCCCGCGGCGCTCGCCCCCGTCTGTTCGAATCCGACGATGGCGCGCGTGTAGATGCTGCTGAAGTGATCCGGCACGGTGGTGGGTTTCTGGTCGGCTGCCGCCGTGGTTTTCGTCGTGTCCTTCTTATCCCCCGAGTCCGTTTCTTGTCTCTGAGCCCCGGGCGTGAGCGAGCCGCGGAAGATGTCCGGCTGTTCCGTCGTCCGGGGCCTCAGGGCGGCGCTCGGGGCCGGGAGCTTCTGCGAAGCGTTGGTGGTGTAGGTGTCAACGTAGCCCTGGTCGAGGCTGGCGGGCACGACCGTCAAACTGGCCACCTGGGCGGTGCCGGGAGCGGGACGGTCGGAGGCGGGGCTGGCGGCAGCCGCGGCCGGGGCGGTCGCCACCGGCTCGGACGCCAGCCTCGCCAGGTCGCCGCGAAGCTCGCGTATCTTCTCCGACACCCTCGCTAGCTCCCGCCGGAACTCGTCGGTGCTCGCCTTAATTTCAGGCTCCATGTCGGCATCGTCGGGGGACCGGAGTTTGTTGAGATTTTCGATCTCCCCCTCAATCCTGGCGGCCAGCTCGCTGTATCGCCTTAGCATCTTCCGCTTCGCTATCAGCAGAATGGCCTGCGAACCCGACGCGGCCTCGACGCCTTCCAACTGCTTGATCTTCTCTCTAATGCCCTCGACGCTCTGGCCGGGCCGGTCCTGACCCAGTGAAAAGTTGAGGGGCGTGACGAGCAGACCGATTAGAATCGCCGTTCGCAACAATGTTCTCACCGCTTGGTCCTCCTGTGAACTGGTGTGAGCGCGCGGGCGCCAAAGGGCTTCGCCCGCCGCTCGACGATGGCAGTGGAGACCGCCACGTCGGGGGTTGTTTCGAGTTGAGGCTTCTTACTTTTACTCGCCCCGAAATATGAAGAGGCGTTAAAGAGGCGGATTCTTAAATTATAATTCGGGAGGGCGACTGGCTATAACGTTCGGAAATGAAGGACGGCTTGGGGGGTTTCGGCAACCCTCCAGCCGCGTTAACGTAAGCAGAATTCTTTTTCGGGTAACTTCTCTAGACTGATGAAGATAAATCCAGAGCCCAACGTCCCAAGGTAGTGAAGCGGTGAAACGACTGCATCTTATGGTCAAGCAGGTCCCCTGTCAACGATTATCTTTCCTGCCAATTGGATAGCAATTGACGCGAAAGCCTTCTGAAAGGAGGAGCGCCGATGCGTGAGTCCCGGCCCCAGGAACGCGAGCGCGTCGTGATGCGCGGGCTGGAGTTCATCTACCGTTTGGCGTGCGCGCCGGAGGTGTTCGCCGAGCACGGAAGCGACCTGGTGAACTGTTTCTACTTCACTTCTTCGACCTGGCCCGGAGGTCGGGTGCGGCGGGCGGCGCGGCGGATGGGGGTGGAGCGGGCGCGGGCGTGGCGCCGCGAGTTCTCGACCGTTCCGCCCGGGGCGGACGCCGACACGCTGTCTTTCCTGATTCACGGCAGCTACGCCGCCGACCGGCTCGTCCCGCCCGACGCGGCCTTGCGTGAACAGATCGTGCGGAGGGCAAAGTCTTTGGGGCCGCGGGACGTTTTCGGTTTCGACCCGCTGGCGGAGGCGCCGCCCTCGGACGTGCCGGCCCGGTGCGCTTGCGGGGAGTGGAACGCGCGCGGGCGGAAGAGTTGCCGGGAGTGTCGGGCGCGGCTTGAGATGACGAGCCGTTACCTCGTCTGGTACATGGCCCTGATGCGGGCTTACAACTACGACTGTTGCGGCTTCGCGTGCGGCGCCTCTTACGCGGACGTGCTGGGGTGGCTGCCTGCGATGCGGCCTTACCGCGGGGCCGAGGGCGGGTCGAACCCGGATTTCTACGACACCGTCTACGCCGTCACGCACGTCGTTTACACGCTGAACCATTACAACCTCTTCGAGCTTTCGCCGCGCTGGCTGCCCGACGAGTTCGCCTTCCTGAAGGCGCAGGTGCGGGAGGCGATAGGCGCGCACGACCCGGAGATGCTGGGCGAGATCGTTGACTCGCTGAAGGCGTTCGGGCTGACGGAGGCGCACCCTTTAATAAGCGAGGGCGTGGAGTATCTGCTCGCGGCGCAGAACGCGGACGGGAGCTGGGGTCCGACGGACGGCGACGTTTACGCGCGCTATCACTCGACCTGGACGGCCCTCGACGGCCTGCGGCCCTACGCCCCGCGCGCCCGCGGCCTCAGCTTCCCCGAACTCAAACCCCTGCTGCGGCGCTGGGCCGCCCGGGCACCCGCGGCTACTCCGGCCCCCGCGCCGCGCGGCGGTAGGCGTAGGAGAAGGTGAAGCCGCGGTCGGGGCTGGCGGTGTTGAGGCCGACGTTGAACTTCATGTGCAGGACGTGCCCGCCGCGCGGCCTGTAGGCGAGGCCGTGGCTGAGGGAGGACTGGTCAACGGCGACGGTCCGCGCGTCGGCCGCCGAGCTGAGGAAGACGTTAGGGCGGCGCGTATAGCCCAACTGCTCGGAGAGCACCCACCTGTCGCTCAGCGCGTAGCCGAAGCCGGTCTGTGCCGAGTAGCCGAGGCCGGGCGCGACGCGCGCGCCGCCGACCGTGCGCGGCACGGTGTAGCTGATTCCGAAGGCCGCGTCGAACAGGAACGGGTCGAAGAGCCGGCGCCCGCCCCACACCCCGCCGACCTCGTAGTGGCCGATGCCGAGCGGCGACCGGCCCTCGCCCGCGTCGTAGATGCTCTTCCCCGTCGGCAGGGCGAGGTTGAACTCGGCCGTCCCGTCCCACGCCGTCTTGAAGAGCCGCCGGAACGACCTCTCGAAACGGAACTGCACGTCGCCCAGGCCCCGCCCCTCGGTCTTGACGGCCTCGTCGCCGACCAGAATCTCGTCCTTGCGCCTGACGTAAGGGACGATTACCGTCAGCGAGTCGCGGCCGTTGATGTCGTAAGACAGGGCGAAGGAGGTCACGGCGGACGAGCGCCGCAGCGTCAGCGTCTGCTCGCGGGTCGGGCTGGCGGCGAGTTTGTCCTCGGCGTCGGCGGTCACCACCTCCTGCAACTTCTTCACGTCGAGAAGCTCTGCGCTGACCACGCGCACGCGCTCCCTGTCCGACAGATAGGTCGTGTCAACCGTCAGCTCCAGCCTCGACAGGGGCGAGCGGCGCTCACGCCTGACCGCGGCCGTACTGGCGGGGGCGGGCTTCGGCGCGGGCGGCGCCGTCTGCGCGGCGACTTCGTCGGGGGCCGGTCGCGCGGGCTCAACGCGTTCGGCGGCGGGCGTCGCGGTCGCGGCGGGCGGCGGCGTCGCGGCCCCGGTCGCGTGTGCGGCCGGAAGCGTCGGCGGCGGCGCGGCCCGCTCGGAGGGCACTACCCTGACCGTCAGCCTCGTCTTCCGCCCGTCTCGCCGCGTCAGCTCCAGAGTGGTCTCGCCGACGCCGGCCGCGTAGAGCGACACCCCGCCCGGCTTCATGCCCTGTATGTAGATGACGTTGATGTCGCCGACCGAGGCGGCCGCCAGCCGTTCGGACGGCAGCGTGCGCGCCTGCCCCCGCGGGATGGTAAAGAGTTCGTCGGGCGTCTGCGCGCGGCACTCCGCGGCGGCACACGCCAGAAACAACGCAGTCAAGATTAACGTCCTGCACATCCTGAGAACCCCCGCCCTCAAAAGCGCGCCGCCGACATGAGCGAGCCGGCCGCGCCGAGCGTGCGCAGCCGCGCCTCGGCCGCGCGCCTCTTCGACTCGATCAGCGCCGCGTTCACGGGCCGCGCCGACCTGACGACCAGAACGTTGCCGTCCCAGCGGCGCACTAAGTCGGTCTGGTGAATTGACATGTCGCCGCGCTCCGGGTCGGCGACGAGGAAGAACTCGCCCGCCCTGCCGACGACGAGGACGAAGTGCTCAGTCGGCCTTTTAAGGTGGACGAGGACGGGCACGCCTCCCGCGTCGGCCTCGCGCGCGAGCCGCGCAAGGTTCCAGCGCCGGCCTTCCGCGCCGTAGCCCTTCGCGCGGCAGGCTTCGCCGAGCTGCCGCAGGTTCGTCATGGTCTTCCTGTCGGCGCCCGCCAGCCTCACGGCCTCCTCCTCCGTGACCGGGTCGTTGAAGTAGAAGGTGAAGAGCGTGGCGAGCGCGGCCGGTCCGCACGTGGCGCGGCTCGTCTGCCGGACGACCGTCCCGCCGCGCGCCGCGGCCGCGCCGACACAGTAGACCGCCGCCAGCGCGGCGGCGGCGACGGCCGGCAGGCGTGCGGACCAATACGATGTGCGGCCTTTCAACTTCAACGCTCCCCTCCTTCTTCCTCACGCCTCCGACGAAAGCGGCGAGACGGGCCAGAGGGGTGGCGCCTCGCCCCTCTGGCCCGCCTTGCTCGGTTTTGCGGGAAGCCTCCGCGCCTAGCGGCGGCAGACGTTCCGCATCCTGCGGTCGTGGCGGTAGCTGCTGTAGGCGCTGTAGAGGCCCACGCCGAGGCCGGCCACTGCCACGGCGCCCAGCCAGGGGAAGCCGCCTTCGACCTTCTCCATCTCGGCGTCGGACAGGGGCGCGTCCTGCTCCTCGGCCGAAGCCTTCTCAACCTTCACGGCCTTGACGGCCGGCGCCGTCCTCTCCGCCTTCGGCGCCTGCTGCTTCTGCGCCGGCTGCTGCGCCCACACCGCCAGCGACGGCGTGGCCCCAAGGGCCAGCACGAGGCTGAGGGCGACGAAGGCCCGTCTCAACTTCCTGATGCTCGACATGTCTGACTCTCCTTTCGTTGGTTCCCCGTGCGGGCCGGGTTGGCGCTCGTCGCGCGAAGTCGGCCCCGGTCCGCCCGTCCGTCTTGCCCTCCCGACTTCGACCGTAAAGACGCTGAAGCCGGCGCGCGCCCGCACAGAAATTTTCGGGGGCGCGGCGCGAAAGAATTGTTCTAAAATTTCGGTGCGGAGGATCGAGAAATCTGCGTCTATTTATATATTGAGCAGGCATTTCAGCCAGAAGTAAGGGAGGCGGCTTGCTCCCCGACCGCGGGGCAGTTCTGATTTTTCAACCCTGGAGGCTGTGCCCATGCAAGTCCAAGCCGTGCCAGCACCCGACGACGATGAAAGACGTTTGGCCCGCGGCGTGTTGGCCGGCGACGCGAAGGCCAACAAGGAGTTCGACGACATCCTGCGTCCGCGCATCGGCCGCATCGCCCGGCTGCACCGCGGGCGCCCCACCTACGAGTACGACGACCGCGTCGATTACGCCCTCCTGCACCTGAAGTTGGGCGTGCGCCAGAACAGCGACGGGTGGTCGCTCTCCAGCGCCCCGCCCGTCCAGCGGTGGCTCGAAAACCCCAAGGGCAGTTTCTTCCGCTTCTGCCTCGTGTGCGCGCGCAACTTCCTCGTCGATGTCAGCCGCATCGGGCAGATTCAGACCGACCCGCTGCCGGAGGGCGACGCCGACGGCGGCTTCGACTCGCCGCACGCCTTCGTCGTGCAGCTTCAGGAGGAGGAGTTCTTCGACAGGGAGCTGAAGCGGGCCGTCTACGACACCTACGCGAGACTGCCCCCGCACGACCGGAAAATTCTGGTGCTCAAATTCCACTCCGACATGACGGACGCCGAGATAGCCCGCAGTCTCAGCATCAGCGAGACGATGGCGAGGAAGCGCCGCCACAAGGCGCTTGAGAAATTCAAGAACCTGTTCGTCAGCAAGTACGGACCCATCCATTGAATCTTCCGCGCAACACTCGAAGGGGGCGATATGGCTTCTACGAACGACACTGAGCGTCACCTACTACCCACCCGGCCCCGACTTCCGCTTGGGTTCCTGCGCGGCGGCGCGGCCGTCAAGCACCGGCGCCTTCTGTACGCGTCGGTCATCTTCTGTGCCCTCGCCGTCGCGGTCCCCGTCACGCACATGCTCATCTCCAAAATCCACTTCAGCAGCCGCGGCGGGAGGATGCGGGCCAAGCTTTACACGCTCCTGCGCCACCTGTCGCACCTCGGCCCGGAGGAGTTCGAGGCGCTCATCGCGGGGACCCTGCGGGGCCAGGAGCTGCAACAGGTCGAGACCCACCTGAGGATCTGCCCCGTCTGCAGGGAGGAGGTCGCCATCGTGCGCGAGTCGGTCTTCGCCCCGGAGGCCCTCGCGGGCGACGGGCGCCCGGCCGCGGGCGCCGTCAGTTGGGGCGCCGCCTCTACCCTCTGGCTCGACGACGAGACCTACGCGCTGCGGCCGCTCGGCTCTGCCTGCGACAGGGCGCTGGCCGAGGGGCTGTCGTTCGACCTCTTCGAGAGGATGGCGCGGAAGGACTCGAAGGAGCCGGGCACCCACATGCTGAGCATCGAGGGCGGCGCCATCGAAGTGATAGCGCCGCTGTCGGCCTTCGTCCGGCCGCGAGCGGCCGAAGCGGCGGGCGGGGGCACGCCCGCGCTCTCGCACAGGGCCGGCGGCCTCGTCGTGGAGGTCTCGACGGATAACTCGGGGGCGGTCATCTTTACGGCCCGGCGTCCCCCCGCCCGCCCCGTCTAGCCGCCGGCACGAAGGCCGCCTCAAGCCCGCGGGGGTGGGCTCGCTTCCCGCCCCTTTAAAGATAGATTCACGCCTTTTCCCGCCTTTCCCCCGCGCCCCGTCCGGAGCCCGACCTCACACTTTACAGACTGCCACAATGGGCCGCGCCCCCTCGGGCCGGGGCGTGCGAAGATGCGTGCGTATGAGTTTACCTTTGCGGATAAGCACGAACAGGGTGGCCGCGGCGGCGCGGGGGACGGGGGCTCGACAAGCCGGCGGCCGGGCTGCAAAATCTGAACAAGGGGTTATGCGTTCCGACATCAACAGCTATCTTGAGGATTTCGCCCGCCGGGGCGGCGAGGCCGCTTACGCGCACAGGCGGGGCTTGCGTCTGTCGCGCTGGAGTTACGCGCGCGTGGCTGCTGCCGCCCGGCGCTTCGCGCGCGAGCTTGAGGCGCGTGGCCTCGAAAAAGGCGACCGCGTCATCGTCTGGGCGGCGAACGGCCCCGAGTGGGTGGCGGCCTTCTTCGGCTGTACGCTGCGCGGCGCCGTCGTCGTCCCCTTAGACGTGGAGAGCGCGCCCGACTTCGTCGCCCGTGTCGCCGCGCAGACGCGCGCGCGGCTCGTCCTCCTCGGCTCCGAGACGCGCCGGGCCGGCTCCGCCCTCGGCCTCCCTTCCCTCATGATTGAAGAGCTGGAGGAGACGGTCGCGGGGCGCGACGCGGGCGCTTACGGGTCGGAGGTCGGCCCC
>DATHBF010000554.1:0-1644 GCA_035296285.1 Pyrinomonadaceae bacterium
TGTCCGGCGGGTCGAAGAAGACTTCGGCCTTGCCGTCGGCCGTGACGCGGTAGACCTTGCCGTCCGGCGAGGTGCCCGCGTAGAGCGCGCCGTCCGTGCCGACGACGAGGGCGGTCACGTCGAGCTCGGCCGCGTCGTGGAGGAGCGCGCCGCGGCCGTCCGCGCCGACGCGGAAGATCTTCCCGTCGTGGCCGGTGCCGAGGTAGACGTTGCCGGCCGTGTCGGCGGCCGTTGACCAGACGTAAGCCTGCTCGGTGTCGAAGACCTGCGTGAAGCGCGGCGCGAGCACGAGCGCGCCGGTGTCGGTGACGGAGACGCCGCGCGCCTCGCCGTTCAGAAGCTCGGCGCGCGAGCCCGTCTCCCAGACGACGGGGCCGCCCGCGAGCGTCGATGTCGGAACGATGAGAAGGAGGGCGATTGGCAGAGTCAGTCTGGAGAGGAAGCGCAAGAGAATTGTTCTATTCGTCATTAAGCCGGAGATGTCCCTTTCAAAGTGCCTTCGGGCCGTCTGGGAATCATAACCCGAAACTCAGGTCCCGACGTAGCGGGCGTAGAGCGTGCGGGCGGCGGCCGGGTCGTCGGTGCCGCGGATGATGGCGCGGGCGTCGCGGAAGATGGTCAGCTCGTAAGCGCCCGCGCGGAGGCGGACGAGGTAGGCGTTCGACTTCACTTCGCCGGCCGCCCTGAGCCGTTCGGCCAGCGCGCCGAGGTCGAGTTCGGCGGGGCGCGCGGGCGAGACCTGGACGGCGTCGCGGCCGCAGAGGATGGTCGCCATCTCCGCCGTCTCGGCCGCGAGCGTGTCGAAGCGGCCGAGCGCGCACGCCGGGCACCCGGGGTCTCGTTCTCCGAGCCCGACGCGCCGCCACTCGTTGCGCCACACGTCGAACTGCATCAGCCCGCCGTTGAGGTCTTCGACGCGCCCGACGAGGAGCTTGAAAGCCTCCGCCACCTGCGCGGCGGCGACGACGGCGATGACGGGCATGATGACGCCCGCCGTGTCGCACGTCTCGGCGGAGCCGGCCGCGGGCACTTCGGGGAAGACGCAGCGCAGGCAGGGCGTCTCGCGGGGCCTGACCGCCATCGTCACGCCGTAGGACGCGACCGCCGCGCCGTAGACCCAGGGCTTCTCAGCCTTCACGCAGGCGTCGTTTATCAGGTAGCGCGTCGAGAAGTTGTCCGTGCCGTCGAGGACCACGTCGCAGCCTTCGACGAGCCGCTCGGCGTTCGAGTGGTTGAAGTCGGCGACTACCGGCTCGCACTCCACGTCCGAGTTGATCTCGGCGACGCGGCGCGCGGCCGCCGCCGCCTTCGGCTCGCGCTCGCGCGCGTCGCGCTCGGTGAAAAGAGACTGCCGCTGGAGGTTCGACTCCTCAACGAAATCTCTGTCAACGACGCGCAGCCGGCCGACGCCCGCGCGCGCAAGCATCTCCACCTGCGCCGACCCGAGCGCGCCGCACCCGACGACCAGAACGCGCGACGCGCGCAGTCGCCGCTGCCCTTCCTCGCCAATCCCCCCGAACAGAATTTGCCGGCTGTAACGTTCCATAAAGCGGAGATGTCACCCGACGCCTTCGAGTTGTTTCTCGGCGGCGGCGCGCATCGCCCCGGCCGGCGGCTCGGCGCCTGTCCAGAGCTTGAACTGCA
>DATHBF010000555.1:0-6305 GCA_035296285.1 Pyrinomonadaceae bacterium
CATCCTCGCGCGCGAGGACATGAAGGGCAAGGACTGGGGCGAGCTGGTGGGGCCGCTCGCCGAGGGCCTGAGCGTGGACCCCGAGCTTCTGCGCGAGCGGCTGGACGAGATGGCCCGCCAGCCCGCCTTCGAGGAGGCGACGATCAAGGAGGGAGCCGACCGCGCCGACCTCGCCTGGGTCGAGGCGCACACGCTGGAGTTCCCCATGCTGCTCGTGCGCGAGCAGCCGCAGCGCCGCTACCCCGAGAACGGCGTGCTGGCCCACGTCCTCGGCTACGTCGGCGAGATCAGCTCGCAGCAGCTCAAGCAGCCCAAGTTCAAGGACTATGCCGAGAATCCTTATTACCCCGGGGCCATCATCGGGCTGGAGGGGCTGGAGTCAACCTACGACCGCTACCTGCGCGGCAAGGACGGCTACCGCAAGGTCGAGGTGGACAGCCGCGGCCGCATCCAGCGCGAGCTTGAGACGGTCGCCCCGCAGCCCGGCCAGGACCTCGTCACCAGCATCGACCTCGACATGCAGCTCGCGGCCGAGGACCAGTTGAGGAACTCGCCCAACAAGCGCGGCGTCATCGTCGCCATGGACCCGCGCAACGGCGAGATTTTCGCCATGGCCTCCTACCCGACCTTCGACCCGAACCTCTTCTCGCAGCGCATCGGCACGCCCGAGGGGCGCAAGGAGGCCAACGCCCTCCTGCGCGACCCGCTCACGCCGCTCTTCAACCGCGCCATCCGCGGCCGCTACCCGCCGGGCTCGACCTGGAAGATTCCGATGGCCGTCTCGGGCCTCAAGCAGGGCGCCATCACGACCCAGAAGTCGAACCTGGTGTGCGGCGCCGGCATCCAGATCGGCAACAAGTTCACGCGCTGCATGGGCAGCCACGGGAGCCCGCCGCTGCGGACCGCCATCAAGCACTCGTGCGACGGCTACTTCTACCGCCTCGGCCTCAAGATGGGTCTCGAAGGCATCATGCAGATGGTTGACGAGTTCGACCTGAACAAGAAGACGGGCGTTGACCTGCCGCACGAGCTGGTGAGCTGGACGCCCTCGCGCGAGTTCAAGGCCCGCTTCAACCCGCGCGACCCCGTCTGGAAGGACATTGACACCGTCTACGCCTCCTTCGGCCAGGTCTACGACTTCGTGACGCCGCTCGCCATGCTGCGCGCGCAGGTCGCCATCGCCAACGGCGGCCGCCTCTACGTCCCGCACTTACTCAAAGAGGCCCGCCCCGTCCCCGAGATCGGCCCCTTCGCCGCGCGGCCCAGGCAGACCTTCGACCGCCCCGACCCGAAGCTCATCCCCATCCCGGCCGAGCAGCACGACATGGTCGTCGAGGGCATGTGGGCCGTCATCAACGAGCCGGGCGGCACCGGCGGCGCGGCCCGCATCGAGGGCTTCGAGGTGGCCGGCAAGACCGGCACGGCCCAGGTCGTCGGCCTCGGCAAGGACGTGGGCAAGAACAAGGACCACTCCTGGTTCGTCGCCTTCGCGCCGGCCCGCGACCCCGAGATAGCCTCCATCGCGCTCATCGAGAACGTCGGCTTCGGCGGCAAGTTCGCCGCCCCGTCCACCAACAAGGTCTACCAGGCATACCTCGCCAAAGCGCACCCGGAGCTGGCCGCGCCGGCCGAGCAGGCGGAGGCGGCGAAGAACCGCGCGCTGTCGACCGGGAACCACCAGTAGGAAGGCGTGGCGTTAAAGACTTAAGACTCCAATGGCCGCAATCATCGAGAACCGAAAGTTCCGCGACTTCGACTGGCTGCTGACGCTGCTGGCGGTGGCGATTGCCGTCTTCGGGACGTGGATGATCCTGCACGCGCAGCCCGAGGCGTCTTACTGGAGGAAGCAGCTCATCGGCATCGGCGTCTCGCTCGTCGTGATGCTGGCGGTCTCCTTCACCGACTACCGCAAGCTGGTCTTCTACGCGCCGGCCTTCTACGCCTTCGGCCTCTTCCTCCTCATCATCGTGCTCATCCCGGGCATCGGCCTGAAGATCAACGGCCAGCGGTGCTGGATAGGCGTCCCCGGCCTCGGCCAGTTCCAGCCGTCCGAGTTCATGAAGATTCCGACGGTGCTGATGCTGGCCCGCTACTTCGGCCGGCCGCGCCACTCCGCCCTCGCCTTCCGCGAGATGCTGATGGGCGGCGTCATCCTGGCCGTCCCCGTCGGCCTCATCATGCTGGAGCCGGACGCGGGGCAGGCGCTCACCTACTTCCCGCTCCTCGCCGTCGTCCTCTTCCTCTCGGCCGTCCGGATGTGGCTCGTCGTCGCGGCGCTCGTCCTGATGACGTTCGTGGTGCCCGCGGCGTGGGTCGCCGGCACGCAGACCGGCCTCATCAAGCCCTACCAACAGGAGCGCATCAACGTCATCCTCGACCCCGAGAACGCCGACCGCCGCGGCTTCGGCTACCACACCTGGCAGTCCATCGTCACCGTCGGCAAGGGCCGCATCACGGGCTCGGCGACGAAGGGCGACGCCTCGCAGAGCAAGCTCAAGTTCCTGCCCGAGCCACACACCGACTTCATCTTCGCCGTCGCGGCCGAGAACACCGGCTTCATCGGCTGCGTGCTGCTCCTCGTCGCCTACTCGGTGCTTCTGACCAAGCTCATCCACGGCGCGCGCCGCGCGCCCGACCGCACGGGGATGCTCGTCATCATGGCCATCGTGGGCGGCCTGGCCTTCCAGATATTCATCAACGTCGGGATGGCGCTCGGACTCCTCCCGGTCATCGGGGTGCCGCTGCCGCTGATGAGCGCGGGCATCTCGGCCCTGCTCACCACCTTCGTCGCCATCGGCTTCGCCATCAGCATCCGCCTCCGCCGCTTCGTCAACTGACGCGCGCGGGTTTTCAACACAAGGGGGCACGGAGAAAGACGGTCTGCTTTTCTCCGTGCCCCCTGTGTTAGAACCCCTTGCCCGCTATTCCAGACCCGTAAGCCTTAAACCACCCGCCGCAGGATGGAAGACAGCGCCTCCATCACCCTCACGCCGAGGCCGCGGTTCTGCCACTCCTCAAGTGTAATCCGGTCGCAGGCTTCCAAGTCCTTGCGGTACATCTCCTCGAACTGCGCGGCGAGGCCGGGGTCGTGGACGCAGACGTTGTCCTCGTCGTTGAGGGCGAAGGAGAGGTTGTCGAAGTTGATGGTGCCGATGGTCGTGAAGACGCCGTCGCAGACCATGTACTTGTGGTGCATCATCGTGCGGTTGTACTCGTAAATCTCGACGCCCGCTTCGAGCAGCGGCCCCCACAGGCGCGAGCTGTTGCGGCGCACGATCTGGTGGTCTGTGTGCTCGCCCGGCGTCATGATCTTCACCTCGACGCCCCGCTTGCGCGCCGCCACCAGAAGCTCAATCGCCCGCTCGTCGGGGACGAAGTAGGGGTTGGCGATGAAGATGGACTTCCTCGCCGACATGATGGAGAGGAAGTAGAGGAGGCGCGCGGGCGAGGAGCGCGTCTCGGGCTCGCTCAGCACGGTCTGGACCGAGAACGGGCCGGCCTCGACGGGCGACGGGAAGAACCTCGGCCCCGAGACAATCTCGCCCGTCGTCTCCAGCCACTTCAGGGAGAAGCCGGTCTGGAGCGTGATGACGGCCGGCCCCTCGATGCGGACGTGCGTGTCGCGCCAGCGGCCGGGCGCCTCGGCGTCGCCGATCCAGTGGTCGGAGATGCCGGCCCCGCCCGTGAAGCCGACGCGGCCGTCTATTATCAACAGCTCGCGGTGGGTGCGGTTGTCGAAGCGGTTCAGGAGCAGGAGCTTTATCGGGTGATACCAGGCGACCTGGCAGCCGCCCTCCTCCATCCGCCGGAGCACGTCCTCGTTGTGGCCCGACGAGCCGACCGAGTCGAGCAGCAGCTTCACCTCGACGCCGGCGCGCGCCTTCTCCACCATCGCGTCGGCGAACTGCTGCGCCACCTCGCCGTCCTCGAACATGTACATCTCAAGCGTGACGGAGTGCTGGGCGGCGCGGACGGCTTCGAGCATGGCG
Source organism: Pyrinomonadaceae bacterium (assembly GCA_035296285.1). Lineage (GTDB taxonomy): Bacteria > Acidobacteriota > Blastocatellia > Pyrinomonadales > Pyrinomonadaceae > QHXN01. The sequence goes on from DATHBF010000555.1 coordinate 3,990, forward strand.
GGGTAGAAGCGCCCGCCGTTGGGGAAGATGTCAATCTTGTTGCCGTGGGTCATGGGGGCGCCGGTCGCGCCGCCGAGCGTCGAGATGAAGTCGGGCGAGTCTATCGAGACATCGTGCGCCAGCCCGTACTTCGGGCTCTTCGTCTGCGGCAGCAGGAAGGCGACGATGCCCGCGAAGACGGCGAGCAGGAACAGGCCAAGGAGTTTCTTCCAGTCGGCGGCGGCCATCCACGCCAGCACCCGCAGCCAGCCCCGCCAGACGAACAGCCGGAACCGCTTGAGCGAACCCCTCTCTCGCCTGGACTGCTCGCGCGCCTCTTTAAGGAAACGCCCGAGCAGGCGCTCTGCCGGGTGCTGCCGCCGCCCGCCCCCCTTTTTCTTCGCCATCCTCTCCCCCCTCTGTCGTTCGTGCCCCTTCCGGGCCGCCTTTTAAATTAGCACGCCGCGCGCGCCGCCCGCTCGCCTTTTCGCCGCGCCCTCGTCTATACTGTCGGCGCCTGTCCTTTCGGTGCCTGAAATTAATCCTTCCGGCACGGCGCGCGCCGAAACCCAATCCAGAGCAAGGCGGACGGGGAGGAGCGCGCAGCCCTTCGAGCAGACAGCGCAAAAGTTTCGCGGTCACGGGCGCGCCGAACGACTCGGCACGACCGCCCACGTTTGAATCATTTTTCGTCGAGGCCGCAAGGGCGGCGCGCAGGGCCACCCCCGGCGCAGCCGCCGGCAGCGAGTGCCGCGAGTCGAGCCGCCGCCCGGAAGGCGGCCGGAAGCACCGCGACACGGACGCGCCCGCGGCCCCGCTCCGGACGGAGTCCAACAAGGTGAACAGTTCGGAACTCTTCCGCGCGCAGCGGGTGATGTCCACCTTCACCCCCGCGCGGCGCGAGCCGGCCGCCACACCCGCGGTCCCGCGAGCACGTCCCGCAACGCTTTCGCTCACACTCCGCCCACACACCCGCGCCGGCACGCTTCCCGCTTCAGCCGGCCCCCAACCTACAGGGAGACGGATTTCACACACATGCCGAAAGAGATGATTGTCAGCGTCAACGGGCGCGAGAAGAAGATCGCCATCGTCGAGGACGGGCGCGTCACGGAGTTTTACATCGAACGCGGCGAGGGCGGACAGGGCATCGTCGGGAACATCTACAAGGGCCGCGTCATGCGCGTCCTGCCCGGCATGCAGTCGGCCTTCGTGGACATCGGGCTCGAACGCGACGCCTTCCTCTACGTCACCGACTTCTTCGACGAGGAGGAGGAGTTCGAGCGCATCGTCGTCGATAAGAAGAAGACCGACGGCGCCGACGACGACACGGCCGCCCGCGCCGCCGCCGAGCGCATCGAGCGCGCACGCATCGAGCGCGAGCGCCGGATGGAGGAGGCGCAGGAAGAGGCGACGACCGGGGTCGAGCCGGAAGAGGGCGAGCCCGCCGTCGTCGAGCCCGAGGCCGGCGTCGAAGAGGAAGAGGAGGAGTTCCCCGCCCCGCAGGCCGCCGCCCCGGCGCCGGAGGCCGAGGCCGAGGCGGGCGGACGCCGAGGCCGCGACCGTCGCCGCAAGCGCCGCGGCGAGCGCGGAGGCGAAGAGGCGGCTCCCCCGTCTTCGACCGGCGAAGTCCCGCCGGGCGTCACCTTCGAGGAGGGCGAGGCCACGCCGTTCGTCGCCGCCGCCGACTCCTTCGAGCGCATCGTGGACGACGAAGGCGGCGACGACGTGGGCACGATGCTCAAGGACGCGCGCTTGCAGGAGCGCCTCACGGACCAGACCCGCGCCGTCGAGTTCGACATGGAGCCGACGACGCCCGCCGAGGTCGGCTCGCTCCTCGGCGGCGGCGCCGACGCTGCCGCCGGCTTCGAGCGCGTGAGCGACGACGAGGACGAGTCGGCCCCGTCCACGCTCCAGTCGGTGCAGCCCGAGGTGGCCGCCTCCGTCGGCGAGTTGATCGAGGTCGAGACCGGCGAGGACGCCTTCGCCGCCCCCGCCAGCTTCGAGCGCGTGAGCGACGACGAGGGGGCCGCCGAGGCCGCCGCCTCGAAGAAGGCCGCCAGGAAGGGTTCAAAGAAGGCCGCCAGGAAGGGCGCCGCAACCGAGGCCGAGACACCGGCCGCCGAGGAGAGCGCCGAGGAGCCGGCCGCCGCCTCGAAGCGCGGCTCGAAGAAGGCCGCCTCGAAGGCCCCCGCGTCGAAGAAGGCCGCCTCGAAGGAGCCGGCCGCGTCGAAGAAGGCCGCCTCGAAGGGCGCGAGCAAGAAGCGCGGCAGCAAGAAGGCGGGCGGCGAGGGCGGCGACGAAGCCGGGCTCGAAGACGCCGAGGCGAGCGTGTCGTCG
>DATHBF010000556.1:0-14375 GCA_035296285.1 Pyrinomonadaceae bacterium
CTTCAAATTCGAGAGCAGCGGCAGCGAGAAGGCGACGATCCCTAAGACCGAGAGGAAGGTCAGTTGGAACGAAGGGTCGAAAAGGTTCTGCGGCCTCCAGACGAGCAGCAGGAGGGCCGCGGCCCCGAGCGCGTTGAGCGCGTGCGACCGCCGGCCGAGCACGGGGGCGAGCGCGGCGACCGTGAACATCAGGGCCGCGCGCACGACCGAACTCTCCGCGCCGACGCAAAGGGCGTAGGCCCACACGCACGCGACGGCCGCCGCCCATTGCAGGGCGCGCCGCCGCGTCACGCGCCGCGCCACGGCCCACACCAGCCCGCCGAGGAAGGTTATGTGAAGGCCGCTGATGACGAGGACGTGAAAGGTGCCGCCTTCGCGGAAGCGTTCGGCCGTCTCGCGCGAGAGTCCCTGGCGGTTGCCGAGGAGCGCGGCCTTGAGCACGCCGGAGGTGTCGGCCGAGAAGGTCCGGTCGAAGGCTTCAACGAGGCGGCCGCGCCACTCGTCGAGCCAGACGGACGGGAGGAAGACCCGCTCGTCGTCGAGCCTTTCAAAAAGCAGAGGGCTCTTGACCGAGCCGGTCGCGTCGAGGTCGCGCCGCTCAAGGTATTCGCCCGAGGCGGTGACGCCGGGGTTGCGATACCTGTCGGCCCGCCCGAGATTAGTCATCACGCGCACGCGTGCGCCGCGCCGCAACTCAAGCGATTCATACAGGGCCGCCGCCCGCGCATCCCTTACCGGCGCGAACAGCTCGACACGCCCCGCGCACGCCCGCTCCCCGCCCTTGAGTCCTAAGGATTCCGCGCGCAGCGAGAGCACGAGGCCGTCGGGCGCGACTTCGGGCGCGCGCTCCAGCACGCCGGTCAGCTCCGCCGGCCACCCCGGCTCGATGACGCCTTGCCTGTACAGGCCGCGCAGGCGCGCGCCGCCGCCCCTCTCTTCTATCAGCGCGAGGCTCGCGCCCGCCAGCACGAACGCCGGTAAGACGAGGAGGGACGCGGCGCGAAGTCGATTCTTGAAAGTCGAGATGGCCGCCGCGACGGTGAAGACGGCCGCGGCGGCGATGCAGGTTGCGGGGGTTGCCGAACTCAAGCGGGCGAGGAGCACGCCCGCCGCGAAGGCCGCGGCCAAGCCCACGAGCGGGAAGGGGTTGAAGGGGGCGCTGTCGGGCGCGTCGCTCATCGCACGGGCCGTCTCATTGTAAGAGGGCGGCTGCCCGCTCGATTTCGGCTGCGACGCGTTCGAGCGTGGCGGCGGCAATCGTGACCTGCGCCTCGGCCTCCTTCCAGTCGTGTTGCTCGACGGCCTCGCGGACGCCGGGCAGCGTCTTGACGCCGTAGCCGGTGTAGAAGCCCGGCGCGTAGACCTGATGCTTGAACCAGGGCCGGCGCGGCAAGCCTTCGTCGCGCGTCATCGCCCGCTCGACGCCCATCAGGACGCGGTCCAGGGCGGCCTGCGTCTCCTTGCGCGCGAGCGCCGCGCGCCCCGAAGGCGAGACGGCGGCGGCCTGATACTTCTGCGCGCTCGACTGCAAGCGGGCCAGCGCGTTCTGCAAGGGCGCGAAGTTGATGAAGGGCGCGGGCGCTTCGGCCTTCGGCATCACGTAATTCTCCGTCGGGTCGGAGACGGCGGAGTAGGTGCCCTCCGTGATGCGCCGATTCTTCTCGGCGATCTCGTCGCGCGTGTCTTCGGCGAGCTTGGCGACCTCGCGGACGTAGCGGCCGACGGTGTCGGTGTAGTTGGCGAAGGAGAGCGGCAGGTGGTCGGCCTCCGCGAAGCGCAGGACGACGCGGCCGGCGACCTGCGCTAGCGCCACGCCGTAGTCAAAATTGGGGTCGCCGAAGCGCGTGTAGTGGTCGAACGAGTCGTAGACGGAGTGGTAGGAGCCGCCGCCGTCCTCGCCGCCGAAGCCGAGGTTGAGGGTGGCGACGCCGAGGTGCTGGAGGAAGGGCGTGTAGTCGGAGCCGGAGCCGAGCGCGCCGATTCTCAGGTCCGCGCGCTCGCGCGCCTCCCTGCGCTCTTCGGGGCCGCCCTCGCTGACGCGCAGGGCGCGCGTGCGCTCCCAGACGGAGACCTTCTTCTGCGGGTCGACGACATCGCGCGCCACCTCGTTGACGAACTTCTCCAGCGTGTGCGAGCCGCTCATGCCGAGGAAGCCGCGCCCGTTCGAGTCGGAGTTGACGTAGAGGACGGCGTGCCGCCTCAACTCCTCAAGGTGCGTCTCGACCCACTCGGTCGAGCCGAGCAGGCCCGGCTCCTCGCCGTCCCACGCGGCGTAGACGATGGAGCGCCGGGGCCGCCAGCCCGTCTTCGCCAGCTCGCCGACGGCGCGCGCCTCTTCGAGCAGCGCGACCATGCCGCTGATGGGGTCGTCCGCGCCGTTGACCCAGGCGTCGTGGTGGTTGCCGCGGACGATCCACTGGTCGGCGAGGTCCGAGCCCTTCAGGCGCGCGATGACGTTGTAGATGGGCTTGATGTCCCAGTTGAATCCGAGCTTGAGGCGGACGACCGCCGGGCCGGGGCCGGTGTGATAGGTGACGGGCAGCGCGCCGCGCCACGCGGGGGGCGCGACGGGGCCGCCGAGGTTGCGAAGGAGCGGCAGCGCGTCGGCGTAGGAGATGGGGAGGACGGGAATCTTCGTGAGCGTCGGCGCGTTCTTCACGTCGAGCCGTTTGGCCGAAGGGGTGGAGCCGACGCCGGGCGTGAGCGGGTCGCCGGGGAAGAGCGGCATGTCCGCGACCGAGCCGCGCTGCGCGCCGTGCTCGTTGCGCCACGCCCCTTTCGGGTAAACGTCGCCCTGGTAGTAGCCGTCGTCGCGCGGGTCGGAATAGATGAGGCAGCCGACGGCGCCGCGCTCGGCCGCGACCTTCGGCTTGATGCCGCGCCACGAGCCGCCGTAGCGCGCGATGACGATTTTGCCTTTCACGTCCACGCCGCGCCTCTCAAGCTCTTCGTAGTCTCTGGGCACGCCGTAGTTGACGTAGACGAGCGGCGCGGTCACGTCGCCGTCAATCGAGTAGGCGTTGTAGGTCGGGAGCTGTTCGTCGGCCTGGCCCGAGGTCGCGTCCTCCTTGAGCCGGGGCTCGGCGAGGCGCGCGGTGAAACGCTCGGGGGCGGTCATCTCAAGCATGCGCGTGCGCGGGGTGGGAAAGAGCACGTCGAAGCGTTCGAGCTGGGCCTCGTAGCCCCACGAGCGGAAGAGGCCGGCCATGAACTCGGCGTTCTCCTTGCCGTAGGGCGAGCCGACGTGGTGCGGCCGCGCCGAGAGTCGCTTCATCCACTCGCGCAGGTTCTCCTTCTTCAACGACGCGTCGAAGCGGGCTTCGAGCTGTCGCTGACGGGCGGCGCGCTCGGGCGTGAAGCCGGTCAGGCCCTTCTCCTGAAGCGGCGCGGCGTGCGCCGAGAGGAGCGAGCAGAGCAGAAGGAGCGCGGCGAGCGGGCGCGGGCGGGTTGGACGCATGAGACCTCCGGGATTTATTGATTTCGCGGGACGTTGGGTGGCGGCCAGGACTTTATTACAGCGCGTCGGCGACGGCAAGCCCCTTCCGCCGACGCATTTGACACGGTTCGGCGTCAGAAGACATCCTTTCCCGTATGCCGAAAGCCGACTTCTTCAAGAACTTCGGAATCTACGCCGAGCCGAACTTCCTCGACGGCGAGACCTGCGCGCGGCTCGTCGCCGGGCTCGAAGGCGGGGGGCGCGCCCCCGCGCAGGTTTATAAGGACCACTACGCGAGAGAGGTTGACGAGCGTGCGCGCAGGACCGTCCGCGTCGCCGCCCCGGCGGCCGTCACGTCGGAGTTGAGGGCGCGGCTGTCGGGGCTGAGGGCGGCGCTCGAAGAGAGCTTCGGGCTCGCGCTCGGCGACTGCGAGGAGCCGGAATTTCTGGCCTACGGGCCGGGCGACTTCTTCCGCCCGCATCAGGACGCCGCGCCGCACGGTCAGGTCCACGAATACCTCAAGCGGCGCAGCGTCTCGGCCGTCCTCTTCCTCAACGGCCAGCGGGAAGAGCCCGCGCCCGGCTCCTTCTGCGGCGGCTCGCTCGTCTTCTACGGCCTGGTTAAGGACGCGCGCGCCGCGGGGCTCGGCTTCCCGCTCGAAGCCGAGCCGGGCCTGCTCGTCGCCTTCCCCTCCGACACCCTCCACGAAGTCACGCCCGTCACGCACGGCGACCGCTACACCGTCGTCACGTGGTTCGCCGGGGAAACTTTTTCCCGCCACCCCCGATAATTATTTTGAACAGGACCGGAGGGCGGGACGCGCGCCCGGCCGTCGAACACGCGACAGGAGGGGGAGGCCGAGAGATGGGTAGGATACCGGACGATTTACCGCGGATTGACTTGAGCCCGCCGCCGCCGATACCCGTCAGGCAGGCCGACGTGCGGGTCGCGCCGACGTGTGACGGCGCCGCGAGCCGGGCGGGCGAAGTGCAATTGCAGGGGCAGACCCGGCGCAGCCAGCTGGAATCGCAACTGCCCGCGAACCAGCCCGACCCGGCCGAACTCGCGCGTCAGAAGCGCGAGCTGGCGTTAGACCTCACCCAGATGGCCCTCGACATCGTCGGGCTCGTTGACCCGACGCCCATCTCGGACGGGTCGAACGGCATCGTCTCGCTCTTCCGCGGCGACTTCTTCGGCGCGGGCATCTCGGCCCTCGGCATGATTCCCTACGTCGGCGACCTGGCGAAGGTGGGCAAGCTGGGCAAGTTCGTCAAGACCATGGAGCGCGTCGTTGACATCGCCCGCGTGGACGCCCGTTTCGCGGACGAGGTGCGCCCGGTCCTTAATCAGATCAGGGGCGCGCTCGACCAGATTCCCTTCGACAAGCTGCCGGACGCGGCGCGCGAACCGCTGCAAGCCCTGAAGGGCAAGGTTGACGACTTCTTCAGCGCCACGCCCACGTCCGGCGGCGACACCTTCACCGGCACGCTGCGCGGGGCGCGGGTCGAGCTGCCCGGCGTGACGGTGCGAAGCATCAGCTACACCAAGCGTTCGGCCGACGAACTAGCGACACTGAGAAACGCCTTCAACAGCACGGAGCGCGCGGGCTTCGTCAGGAGTCTGGCGAACGACCCGGCCAAGGTCGCCCAGCTCAGGCGGGCGGGACTGAACGACGACCAGATAAGGATGCTGGCGGACGGCAAAATCCCACAGGGCTGGCAGGTCCACCACAAACTGCCGCTAGACGACGGCGGGACGAACGACTACTCGAACCTCGTCCTCATCAAGAACGAGCCGTACCACAAGGTCATCACCAACGCGCAGAACTCGGCGACGCGCGGCATGACCGAAGGCCAGACGCGGCTCATCGAGCAGTGGCCCATCCCGCCCGGCTTCGTCTACCCGCCGACCCCATAGCGCGAAAGCGTGGCGTCGGATTATCATGGCAAGGCCGCTGGAGGGGCCGAGACGAATGTACGAGCAGCTATTGACCCAGGTCGGGGCGGAACAGGCCAAGTACGGCGAGCAGGCCCAGCCGCCATGCACGGAAGAGCGTCTGGAGCGGCTGCGGCAGAGGGCGCGGCGGGAACTCGGCGTCGAAGTGCCGGAAGAGTATGCCGCCTTCCTGCGCGCCCAGGACGGCCTCAATCACAACGGCCTGTTCATCTACGCGAGCGAGACCTCGCCGGTCGCCGGTGCGCCCGACGCCACCATCGAGGGACTCGTCGAGGCGAACCTCGGCTGGCGCGACGACGAGCACTTTAACTCCTATCTCGTCTTCGGCGAGGGCAACATGGACCTCTACGTCCGCCACCTCCCCACCGGCGACTACCAGGTCATAGACCGCACGCCCGGCAACCTGATAGAGACACACCCCTCCCTCGACCAGCTCATCGCCGCCGCCCTCAAGGCCCACCTCTAACCCGCCGAGAGCGGTCTTCATTATTCACGTTAAGAGCCGAGCAGGTGGACGACCGTCTCGACGTGGTGCGTCTGCGGGAACATGTCGAAGGCGCGGACGGTGTCGAGGCGGAAGCCCGCGTCGAGGAGGGCGCGGAGGTCGCGGGCGAGGGTGGCCGGGTCGCAGGAGACGTAGGAGACGTGGGCGGGGCGGAGGGAGATGATGCCGCAGAGCGTTTCGGGCTCGGCGCCGGTGCGCGGCGGGTCGAGGAGGACGAAGTCGGCGCGGCCGAGGGCGGCGGCGTGGGCGGCGAGCCAGGGGCCGACCGAGGAGGTCTCGACGCGGGCGTTCGTGAGGCCGGCGTCGGAGAGGTTGAGGCGCGCGTACTCCGCCGCGGCGGCGTGGCCCTCGACGGCGACAACGCTCCGGAAGCGGCGCGCGAGCGGGAGGGTGAAGAGGCCGACGCCCGCGTAGAGGTCGAGCGCCGTGTCGCCCGCGGCGCCGCGCAAGCCCTCTTCGACCAGGGCTTCGAGCAGCGTGTGGTTGATCTGGAAGAAGCAGCCTGCGCCGAAGCGGTAGTGCTCGCCGGCAATCGTGCGCGCCTGCTCGCTGTCGTCGCCGGGCGCGACGGGCGGCGTCAGCGACACGCCGCCGTCGCCGGCCACGGCCTCGTACTCGCGCGCTCCCTCGTCGAGCAGCCCCTCGTTCAAAGAGGCGCGCAGGGCCGTGAGCCTCGCCTGCACGGGCGGGGCGGCGACGGGGCACTCGACCACGTCGCAGACGCGGTGCGTGCCGCGCTCGTAGTAGCCGAGGTGGCGGCGGACCGGGTCGAGCTGCCAGCGGGCGCGCGAGCGGTAGTGCCAGCGGGCGGGCGAGGGCGTGACGGCGATGTCGGCGGGCGGCTCGACGCGGGCCACGCGGCGCAGGCAGTCGCGGATGATGTCGGCCTTGGCGGCGAGCTGCGCCTCGTAGTCGAGCTGCTGGAAGTCGCAGCCGCCGCAGCGCCCGAAGTAGGGGCAGGGCGGCTCGACGCGCGCGGGCGAGGGCTCAAGGATTTCGACGACCGAGGCGAACAGCGCGCGGCCCCGCGACGACTCGACGCGGACGCGCGCGCGGTCGCCCGGCGCCGAGAGGGCGACGAAGACGGTCTTCCCTTCGGCGTGCGCGAGCCCGACGCCGCCCGGCAGGATGCGCTCGACCGTGACCTCGAACTCGTCGCCGCCGCGCGAACTCTCACCGCCCGCGCGCGGCGGGCGCCGTTGCCTCGATTTACGATTCACGTGTTTAGTAAGGGTACTGCTGGCCCGACTGGCCGGGGTGCTGGCCGGCGTCGTTCCACTGCGGCGGGGGCGGCGCGGCGTAGCCGGCGTCCACGTTTTCCAGCTCAAGCTCGATGCCGCCGACGACGCCGGTGGCGAGGTTGTAGACGGCGCCGTAGACGAGGCCGATGATGAAGCCGAGGACGCCGTAGAAGACGGGGACGATGATTATCATCAGCAGCCCGCCGACGATGCCGAAGCCGGCGCCGGGTCCGCCGTTGCTGCGCGAAGCGGACATCATCGCCGCGCCGACCGTCATCAGGATGAGCCCGTAGATGACGCCGACGACGAGCCCGAAGGCCGCCATGATGATCGCCATGATTTTCGCGACGGAGAGCACGCCGACGCGCTTGATTGTCATCTTTGCCATTTCTTGAGAGTCTCCTTAGACCGACGGGGGTTTTGGAACTGGCGAGCCGGGTGTCAGAGGTGGAACAGGCTGAGGCGCGGCAGGGCGCGCCCTTCGCGCAAACTCTTCGACACGAGGTTCTCCAAAGTCTGTTCGTAGGTGGCGCGCTCCATGCGCGAGCGGTAGGGCTTGAGCTGGGCGGCGGCCTCGGAGCGCGCCGCCTCGATTGTCTCGGGCGGGAGCGAGGCGAGCAGCGCGCGGTCGAGCAGGGCTTCGAGGTCCGCGAGCGCGGCCTCCAGAAGCTCGGCGTCGGGGCGCGCGGCCGCACGGAAGTCCTCCTCCAGCGCCGCGAGGCGCGAGGCCGCGCGGCCGAGGGCTTCGGAGATGCCGCCCGCCGCGTCGTCGCGCGCCCGCTCTAAAGCCGCGCGGCAGTCGGAGAGGTGCGCGGCGATGACCTCGCGCGGGAACGGGAGCGCGCCGGGCTCGCCGGGAGTTTGCGCCGCCTCCTGTGCGTCATCGCCCGCAGACGCGTGCGCGCCGAGCTGCGTCTCGGTCCATTCGGCGAACTGCGCCTCGACCTCCTCCTGGCAGTAAAAGAGAGACTTGACGCTGCGATTACGGGGGCGCGACTCGTAGGAGTCGAACGCCTTCTCGATGCCGCGCAGCGCGACGTGCAGGGGCACGCCCATCCGCTTCCAGCTCTCGATGAGCGCCCAGTCCATGGGGCTCAGCAGCAGGTGCTTGCCGCGGCGGCGGATGAAGGCGTCCTCGATCTCGGTGTAGTAGTTGAAGTAGTTCAGGCGCGGGCGCGCGGCGGCGGCCCGCGCCGGGGCGTGTGCTTCCGCGTCGGTGATGGCTTGTTCGTCGCGGGTGGAAGAGTGCGGGGACGACATGGCGCAGCCAGCATAACAGCCGGCGTTTAATAGTCAAGATTGGGGCTTGTTTCTTTCGTAGACGAGGCGGAGGCCGTCGAGCGTGAGGGTCAGGTCCACGACTTCTATCAGGTCCGAGGCGGTGGCGATGAGTGGGGCGAGGCCGCCGGTGGCGACGACGCGGGGCGCGCGGCCGAGCTCTTCGATCATGCGGCGGAGGATGCCGTCAACGAGGCCGGCGTAGCCGTAGTAGAGGCCGGACTGGATGGCCGAGAGGGTCGAGGTGCCGATGACGCGCTGCGGGCGCTCGATGGCGACGCGGGGCAGGCGCGCGGCCCTGGCGAACAGCGCGTCGGTCGAGATGGAGATGCCGGGCGTGATGACGCCGCCGAGGTAGCGGCCGCCCTCGGCGATGACCTCGAAGTTGGTGGCGGTGCCGAAGTCCACGACGATGCAGGGGGCGCCGTACTTGTGGACGGCGGCGACGGCGTCCACCAGCCGGTCGGCGCCCACGTCCGAAGGCGGGTCGTAGAGGATGGTGAGGCCGGTGTCGGTCGTGTTGTCGATGAAGAGCGGGGTCAGGCGGAAGTAGACCTCGCACATGCGGCGCAGCGTGTGGTCGAGCTGCGGGACGACCGAGGCGATGGCGACGGCGTCGATGGCCTGGAAGTCGAGGCCGGCGAAGGCGAACAGGGTGCGGGCGTGGACGCCGTACTCGTCAACGGTCCGCGCGCGCTCGGTCGTCAGCCGCCAGTGAGTCACCAGCCGCTCGCCCTCGAACACGCCCAGCGCCGTGTTCGTGTTTCCCACGTCCATGACAAGAAGCATTCTGTTCTCCGGTTATTAACGGCCCCGCCCTTCAAACAAGGATTCGATTAAGTCGCAGGCCGTCTGCGTGCCGTCTTCCGAGCGGACGAGGCGGCCGATGTCGGCGGCGCGGGCGGCGTAAGCGGGGTCGTTGACGAGGGGGCGCAGCTCACGCTCGGCCGCGGCGGCGTTGTAGCGTTTGCGGGGGAGCGTGCGGCCCGCGCCCCGGCGCTCGACGCGGGCGGCGTTGTCGAACTGGTCGTGGCTGAAGGGGACGATGAGCGAGGGGACGCCGGCCGCGAGCGCCTGGCCCGTCGTGCCGACGCCGCCGTGGTGGACGACGGCCGCGGCGCGCGGCAGCAGCTCCGAGTAGGGCGCGTAGTCGAAGGCGGCGACGCCTTCGGGCAGCGTCCCCGGGGGTCGGTTCCTCTCGTCGCCGATGAGGAGCAGGGCGCGCAGGCCGAGTGCGCGGGCGGCCCTGATTGATTCGGCGTAGAAGTCGCCCGCGGCCCAGATGGCGGAGGAGCCGAGCGTGAAGACGACGGGGGGCGGCCCGGCGTCGAGGAATCTGAGCAGCGCGGGGTCGGCCTCGCGCGCGTCGCCGGAGCGGTCGCGGCGGTCGTAGAAGGCGAAGCCGGTGACGTGCGTGTTCCGCGGCCAGTCGGGCTGCGGGGAGGCCAACACGCGCGAGAAGAGCGCGAGGACGAGCGCGGGCGAGTGCTGCGCGTCGAAGACGGGATTGCCGCCGCGCGGCAGTCCGAGGCTCGCGCGGAGCCTGTGGACGGGCTCCGTGATGGGCCGCAGTTGCAGGTTGCCGATGGGCACGAGCGCGCGGACGAACGCGGGATGGAGTTTGAGCAGGCGGTAGAGCGAGGGCATCTGCGGCGGGACCGGCGGGTCGTAGGCCGAGAAGAGTGAGATGGGCGAGAGCACGGACGAGACCCAGGGCAGGCCGGTCTTCGCGGCGACGACGGGGTTGGCGAGCGGGAGCGGGTGCGTGAAGAGAAGGTCGGCGCCGCTCGTCGCCGCGAGCAGGTCTTCGTAGGAGTCGCGGAGGCTCCCCGACAGGAATCGCAGAATCCTCTCGGTGCCCTTCCGCTCGTCCATGAAGTCCGTCACCATGCGGCTGACCGCGTCGGTATCTTCCCACGAAGGCAGGACGGGCCTGACCGGATGCAGCTCAAGCCCGACGGCGTCGGTCTTCTCCCTGTAGGCTTCCGAGGTGGCGATGACGGGCCGGTGGCCGCGCCGCTTCAGCTCAAGCGCGATGGCGACGTATGGGTGCAGGTCGCCGAAGGAGCCGAAGGTGGAGATGACGATGCGCATCAGGTCGGAGTATAAGCGAATGTATCCCCGGAGGGGATACTTCAAACGGTTGCCGGCCTGACCGCCGTCACGTCTCCCGCGCGGACGATTCTCGTCGCGCCGCCGTCCGTTTCGACGCGGAGGGCGCCGTCGGGTTCGAGGCCGCGGGTGGTGCCCTGGAAAGTCTCTTCGGCGAGGCGGACGCCGACGCGCCGGCCGCGCGCATAAGTGGAGCGCGCCTCCCAGTCCCCGACGACGCGCGCGGCGCCTCCTTCGTCGTGCAGCGTCGCGTAGCGGCGGGCGAGCGCGCGGAGGAGCGCGGCGAGCAGCGTTTCGGCGTCGGGCGCGACGCCCGTCTGCCCCTCGACGGAGGTGGCGGCGTCGCTTATCTCGGGCGGGAAGGCGCGTTCGGAGATGTTGACGCCGACGCCGAGGACGCAGGCCCGCCCGCCGACGCCGTCGGCCGTCTCGGCGAGGATGCCGCAGAGCTTGCGCCCGCCGGCCAGCACGTCGTTCGGCCACTTGATGTCGGTTTCGAGCCCGCAAGCCTCGCCGAGCGCGTCGGAGACGGCGAGGGCCGCGGCCAGCGTCAAAAGCGGCCACAGCCGCGCCTCCAACCGGGGCCGCAGGACGACGCTCAGGTAGAGCCCCGCGTCTTTCGGCGAGGCCCACGCGCGCTCGCGCCGCCCGCGCCCCGCCGTCTGCTCGCGCGCCACGACGCACAACCCCTCGGCCGCCCCCTGCGACGCCTGCCGCGCCGCCTCCGTGTTCGTCGAAGGCAGCGAGTCGAAGCGCAGGATAAGAGTTTGGAACCCCTCGCTCATTTTTTTGCCCCTGACGGCCGGGAAGCCGGATTTCAACCCCGCAATTTGGAACTTTTCGCGCCGCGCACAAACATTTTCACTCTGCACACGGAGGTTTTCACCTTGCAATAGTCCGTTTTCACTTCGCAGTAAAAGAATTTCGTCTTGCAGTAGTAGACTTTCACGTCGCACTAATAAGTTCCCACGCTGAACTAATAGACTTGCACGTTGAATTAATAGATTTGCACACTGAACTAATAAACTTTCACGCTGTACTAATAGGTTTTGCCAATGCAGCGTTAATAATTCACGTCGTACCAATAGAATTTATTTATGTAGAAGTCCGATTTCACGTTGCAGTTTTAGCTTGCACCGCTGAAAAAGCCGATTTTAGCGGTGTAGAGGTGGATTTTCAGGCTGCGGGCGGACGTTTTCACACTGCGGCGGGCGTCTCGACGCCGAGTTCCGGAAGTTGGCGCACGATTTTGACGGTTTCGAGGCTGACTTGAACGACCTGACCGACGAGGCGGAGGATGTATTGCGGGTCGTCGGGGCGGTTGGGGTCGTTTGTGATCTGGCTGCGCCGGTCGGTCGTGACTTGATACTGGTCGATGACCCATTCGAGGGCGGAGCGGTTGCCGAGCCGGTAGTCGAAGACCTCTTCGGGGACGCCCGAGAGGGTCAGGAAGTCGTTATAGACGACCGTGCGGCGGTCTTTCGACAGACGCATCCGCTCGACGCGCCAGTCGAGCGCGGCGGCGGGGTTTTCGACTCTTTCGAGGGGGTATTCGGGCTGCCGTTCGTAGTTGACGTGCAGGTCGGCGAGCTTTGCGCCCGCGGCGGCGAAGGCGCGGAAGTCCGGCGCGAAGGGGATGCGGGGCAATTCCCTCTTCAAGTTCGCCGCGTAACGCTCGCGGTAGACGGGATGATGCAACACGGCGTAGACGTAATGGAAGATATCCCACTTGGAAATCTTCTTGTCGCCGTACTGCTCTCTAAACCGCCCAAGCGCCCAATCCGTGACGTTCTCACGCCTGTTCGTGCCGTCTTCGTCGTAGATATAGAAGGGAAAGCATTGCGAGCCACCCTGCGGTAATAAGTCAGGAATGTGATTGACCATCAAACCAAACATCGGCCAATCACTGCCGACTTTAAGCCACACTGCTAGATTCTCTTCTTCTGTGCTCGGTGTCGGGAAGATTGAAGGGAAAAGATAAACTTCTTCATTCAATATTCGATCAAAGAAGAGATACTGTTTAGTGAACGGGCGGTATAGTGTATTCCTTATTTTAGATTCTGAAAATTCAGCGAGTCGTCCCCGCTTAAGATCGAGTTTCAGATCTCTACTCCAAGATAGTTTGTCCGCCTCATAAAGCACGAACGCATCTATACCTTCACTCTTGTTTTTTAAATTACTCCACTTAATAACTTGTTCGTTGTATACGTCTATGGTTCGTTTGATATTGGATTCCAGTTCGCTCTGACTGAAGTTATATGCCCACGCATCCCTACTCGTTGCGACTCCCCTCCCGTATTTGATAAAGATTGATTCACCGTCGGTTTTCTCTGCCGTCTTAGCTTCTTTGTTTCCGATAGACATGAAGGTTTCAAATTCATCCTTCATGTCTTTCGTAATCCAATTGTGTTTCTCGTCCGGCTGTAAGTCCTGCCACTCGACGCCTTCGACGTGCTGCTTCTCGTCCAGGAAGGCGTACTTTTGTCCCCTACGCCAGAACTCGTCCGTGCGCGCGTAGAAGATTTTCGCCCTCCCTTCCCTCTCCCGCTTCCGCGCGAAGATGTTGACGCTGACGCCGACTTGTATGCCGAAGACGTTGTGCGTCGTGCCTGAAAGTTTCGGGTTCTTGCGGACGTTGCCGCCGAGGTCAAGCACATAGATGCTGTCGAAGTCCTGTTCGAGATGTTTGCGCACACCCTCAGACCCGAGGTTTTCAACGAAGCTGTTGTTCGTCACGAACGCGACGATGCCCTCGCCGTTAGCGATGATGCGGTCCGACGCCCACCGAATCGCCTTGATGTACGGGTCGGAAAGCGCGTTCTTGTTCGTCGCGCGTGAGTCGCGCGCGTAAGTCTCGGCCACCCGCCCGTCAATGGTCGGGTACTTGCGGTTCTTGTTGTTGTCGTTCTCGTTCAACTGCCACGCGTTGTACGGCGGGTTCCCGATGACGACCATGATGGGGCTCTCCTTCTGCCGCCGGATGCGCTCGGTGTTCTCCGGCGTCATGAAGGAGAGTTCGGCCTGGCGCTTCTCGGCCAGCTCGAAGGTGTCAACGAGGCAGATGCCCTCGAACGACTCGTAACGCCCGGTGCGCTCGTAGAACTCGTGCTCGATGTTCATCGAGGCCACGTAGTAGGGCAGAAGCATCACCTCGTTGCAGTGCAGCTCGTGCCGGTACTTGTGTTCGAGCGCGGACTTCTTTATCTCCTCCATGCAGTGGACGATGAAGTTGCCCGTGCCGACGAAGGGGTCGAGGATGTGGACGCCCGCGGAGCCGAGCGACTTGCCGAACTCTTTCGCCAGCACGTGCTCGACGCTGCGCACCATGAAGCTCACGATTGACGGCGGCGTGTAGACGATGCCGTGCGTGTCGGCCACCTTCACCGAGAAGCCGCGGAAGAATCGCTCGTAGACGGCGTTCAGAAACTCCTGCTTCTGCGCGAAGTCCTCGATGGTGCGGGCCGTCTCCTCGACGGCGCGGTAGAAGAAGTCGAAGCGGCGCAGGAACTCCTCGCGGCTGAACGCCTGCGACGTGAGCGCCTCGATGACGCGCTCGATCTCGCGGGCGATGACGTTGCGGCTGCGGAAGTCCGAGTTCTGGAAGACGGTGCGGAAGATGCGCTCGGTCAGGAGGTGCTGGATGAGCATCTCCTCGACGGCCTTCTCCGAGAGGTTAGGGTTGACGGACTGGCGGCACAGCTCGTAGAAGTCCGTGAACGCCTCGCGGAAGCGCCGGTTAGCCCTCCGCTCGCGCTCGATGAGCGAGGCGAGCGCCTGCCCGAACTCCGGTATCTTCGTCTGGAAGTCTTCACTGGCCTGCTCCCACTCGCGGTAGGCGGGCGGCTG
>DATHBF010000557.1:0-15525 GCA_035296285.1 Pyrinomonadaceae bacterium
AACGACTGCCTGTCGTCTGGCGACTGACTGGGTATGTTTTCCCTTATTTGGATTTGTGTAAGAGGCAGTGAAATCGGCTCAACTTTATAGGTTGCACGCGTACCATCATCCGCACCCCCATCCGCCGCCGACCCGTCAAGACCGCTATCCGTCTCCGTTTGAATAGCTTCCGTCGGAAGAGGCGTATCTCTTGGAGTAGGGGCAGGTACTCGGTCGGTATCGGATTCAGGCAGACTAGCTGTGGAAGGCTGCTGCACGTCAGCGGGGAGGCGAGCCGACACGAGATCGGCGAACGTTACGCGCTTCCGTTGACCGCCGCTCATAAGCCCTCCGAGGCCGCGGATTCAACGAGATCCACGTCCACCTCCGCGACTCCCATCATACCCATCATTTCGTAGCAGAGGGCGGCCAGTGTCAGCACCGCACGAGGCACGCCCCCGGTCAGTTCGTATATACGCTCCACGGTCGGGTGAGGGAAGGGGTTCGGAATCTGTGCATAATTGCAGCGGTAGGCGAGCATCTCTGCGGTTTCTTGGAGCGTCAGGGGCGAAAGCAGACTTGAAGTAAAGACCCTGCTCTTAATCGCCTTGTAGCTGTCTAACTGAAGCCTCTCCTTCAGTTCGAGCTGCCCGGCCAATACGAGCTGCAACAACTTGTGTCGGTCGGTCTCGAAATTTAAGAAGGCCCGCACGAGCTCCAATTCCTTGAATTTCAGCTTCTGGGCTTCGTCAATAAAGAGTACGACAAGTCGCCCTGCTTGATACTGCTCAACGAGGAAGGAATTGAGTTCCTCAAGCTGGGCGGTAAGTGACCGACGCGGGGCGAGGCCGAAGTCGAGGCAGATTGACTTCAGCATCGCGAACTCCGAAGGGAACGTCGGGGTCGGTACGAGCGTGGTGGTGACGGTCTCGTGGGACGCGTACTCGGCGTATAAGTAACGTAAAATAGAAGACTTACCGAGCCCCACGTCGCCGAGGATGGTCGAGAGACCCTGCCGCTTATTCAGGGCAAACCTCACCTTGGCGATTGTCGCCTGGAGGCTTGGGGTCAAATAAAGGGAGGTTGGGCTCGGACTTATAAAGAAAGGAGTATCAACTGATGTCAGTTCTGTAGCCATATTTACTGGCTTGTATCATTAAATGAATATGATTTCAATACCAAAAATACTCAGCAGGGCAAGAATTAAGCCTTATTCCATACTCGCCAAGGATATCTATATCGACTGCTACCTTAATGAGGAGTAAAGATCTGAAGTGTGATTGGCGTAGTAACACTCTCACTCATGTTAATTCCGATAATGGAAACACCAGCGGTCACAATAACTTAGCTGCCGGGCAAATTGATATGAGAAGCAGCTGAGAGCCTCTGCTAGACTGCTCGGGTGCACCAGCTTCTATCTTCGCTCTTCTGGCCTCTCGCCTGCCTCCTCGCGGCGGCTGTAGCCCTGCGCCTCTACCGCCGTTACCGCAGGAGGCGCTACACCTCAGACCGCAGAGAATGGTGGGCCGGTTAACCTCTGCACTCCCGCCCTGAATTCCATACTCCTTCGTGCTAGTCTTTAATGAACAGGGAAGAGAACTTACGCGCGGCGAGGCCTGAAACCGCGGGTGGGAAGTCTGAGTGTCAACCTGCTCGGCAGAGGAATGGGTAGCGCAGAGAGGCTTGGCTGTGAAACATGAGCGCCGTAAGAAAATTCCCGTGAAATGGTAAGAACTTAATTAATCTTTTCTCTTGCTTCCACTTCTCGGCCAAAAGAGGCACCAAAAGGTCGCAGCGTATCAGGCGCGCTCTGCGAGCAGGAAGGGCTGAGTTGCGATGATAGAATTCAAGAACACACTCTTCATGCCCTTAGCCTCACGATTCTGGCGGGCGCATAACGCGTAACTCCATGCTCCCAGACCACCCCTTACAGCCCACAATAAATTATCTCCGTGTAACACGTCCTGAATGTTAATTTAGGCCCGCCGCCCCAACCCCATTTTCCGACGGGCCGACGGCGTCGTAATCACGAACTCCCACCTCAGGAGGAGAGCCATGTCACAGCAAAGGCTCAAATTGGTCGAGGGCGAAGCTCACGTCGAGTTGTTGTCTGACACCTTAGTGAAGCCAGAAGATTTACTGGAGAGGGACAGCTTCAGAGTCGCCTCCTACAACCTGCACAACCTTTTTGGCAAGGAGAACCCTAAAAACAAGCCTGCCTCGTCCGAACAGCTCGACGCCCTAGTCGAGGTCATCACCGAGCTGGACGCCGACGTGCTGGCGTTCCAAGAGGTCGGGGACAGGGAGCCGCTGGTCAATATCCTGAAGCGCGTCAACCGCAGGCTTAAGAAGGCAGACGGCTTCACCGTCGCCCTTACCCCCTCACACGATCCGCGGGGAATAAACGTAGCGGTGGCAACGAGATTTTCCGAGCGCGGCCGGTTCACCTTCCAGGATAGGGAATTCGACGGGATCGACGAGACCATGAAGTTCTCCCGCGACCTGTTCGGGGTACAGATCGCCGCGACGCCGACCTACACCTTCTTTCTCTTCGTCACTCACCTGAAGTCGAAGCTGGCGAGGTCGGAGGAGGAGGGGCGCAGGGCCACGCGGAAGCGTGGGCTGGAGGCGGCTGAGATTCGCGCAATCCTGGAGGACAAGCAACTGGGCTACATCAAGCAGCCGCTGCTGCTGGCAGGTGACATGAACGACGACCCGGGCACGGACCCGATCAAGACCCTCTGCGGCCAAGGGCCCAAAGCCCTCAAGGACATTCTGGCCGCCGCGCACCCCGACGACTACACCTACCCGACGCACAGGAAGCGCAAGCGGACGAGGCTCGACTACATCCTCGCCACGCGCACCATCAAGGTTGCGGACTACAAGATTCACCGCGACCACCCGCAGGCCGCCGCGGCCTCGGATCACTACCCTGTGTCGGTGACCGTGACGGTGCGTTGACCGCGGAGTTAACTCACGATGTATCTCGAACGTAAGACGGCAATCCTCAGCCTGCGGTCGGACGCGGCGGGGGGGAGGGCTCCACAGTCGCTTGACGTGCAACGCAGGTACAGGCTCTCGCTCACGATTGACGGTGTGACGCAGCCGGGTGGGGTCTTCAACAGCCCCATCGGCGACGTGCAGTGGCGCGACCTGATGGAGTCGCTCAACTCCCTCACCTCGAAGCCGCGCGACACGAACCGCCACGACTACGCGAGGCTCTACGACGCAGGGCTCCGGCTCTACCAGGCTGTCTGTCAGGCCAGCCCGGCACTGCAAGCCTTCATCGTTCAAGGCACTGGCCCGCGGCGCCTGGTCATCGAGAGCGACTGTCCTGAGATTCACCAACTCCCCTGGGAGGCGATGCTCGACGAGGCCGCGCGGCCGCTGTTCGAGCGGGGCGTCTCGGTGGTGCACTTCGGCACGAGGCCGCCCGACGCCAGACCCTTCGACCCGAAGCCCTTCGACAGCGGTGAAAAGTTAAGCGTCAGGGCCCTCTTCGGCCCCGACGTGGAGCGCTCGACACTCGCGGCCTTCCAGAGTTTGGAGGCCGCTGCGCGCGCGCAGATAGACCGCTCGCTGGACGTGTCCGTCATGCCCGAAGAGGGAAGGCCCGAAGACCTGCGAGCGGATGTCTTGCAGATCGAGGGGCACGGCGGGCGCATCGAGGGGGACATTCGTCTCGACGAGTGGGTCGGGGCCGACAACGCCCGCGCGCTTGCCGAGCGCATCAGCGGCGGCGCGATGATGCTCCTGTGGAGCTGCTACTCGGCCAGCATCCAGCCTTGGGGGGAGTCGCCGGCCATGCTCCTACACCAGAGCGGCACCAAGTTCGTCCTCTCCTTCTCGACCGAGCTGCACTACGACTCCGGCGCCGACATCGCCCAACACTTCTACGATGCCGTCTTCAACGCGCGCGAGGCCGTTGACCCCGAGACGGCCGTCGTCGGGCTACGGAAGCGCCTCTATGAAAAGCACAAGGAGGCGTGCGAGTGGGTGAGCATGACGCTGTGGCTCCGCCAGCCGGTAGACCTGAGCGAGGCGGTACTGAGCGGCCCGCGGCTCCCGCACGTTCGCTGGTCTCCCGACCCGGGCGCCGGCGATGAGTTCGGCCGGCTCGCGGAACTCCTCAAGGAGAGGGTCGTGCCCGGCCGCGTTCTGCTCATCACCGGGGAGCGACTCCCTAACAAGCTGCCTTATGGCCTCGCCACGGACTACCGCGGCGCTGTCGTCCACATGCGCGGGAGGAAGGAACTGTCCGACCCGGCCATCTTCGCCGGCCTCGGCGTCGCCCCCACGAAGCTCAAGAGCCACGCCGGCGACCGGCTACTCCAACTTCTCGAAGCTTTCGGCGACTACCCGCGCTCGCTGCTCATCTGGTCAGACGTGACACGCGTCGAGGTTCAGACCGTCGAGGCGCTCGCGTCAGTGCCGAAGAACCTCGCCATCGTCCTCGTCTCGAAGAAGGAGATCAGGACCGGGCCCGGCATAATCGCCGTCGGCGGCGGCGCGGCACGCGGCAAGGCCGAGACGACCTTCGTCAAGCTCACGTCAGGCGTGACGGAGGAGAGCTTCGAGGGACTCGATGAGTCCGAGCGTTACGAGCAAGCGTCGCGCCGCTGGGAGAAGCTGAGCGAGAAGGATTACGGCGGCTGGGACGAGGCTCGGCAACTCGACTTCCAGGTGCGGGGCTACTGGGTCTACATCAGGCAGGAGAGGCGTGAGGAGGCCGAGGCACGTATCAAGGTGGTCGAGGCGATGCGTCACTCGGAGGCCGGGTTCGAGGCGCTGATGATGCGCGGCAACTTCGACCACCGCCTCGGGCTCTACGACAAAGCGCGCGAAGCCTACACCAAAGCGTTACACGCGTCCGGGAACGGGCGCGACAAGGCCCGCGCGCGGCTTGAACTGGCGTACCTCTCCGGCGAGTCCGGTGACCGCCTGCTGGCCGAGGAGTTCTACAAAGACGCCGTCGGCCTTCTGGAGAGCGTGAAGGAGGTTGCGTTGAAGGACGACCGCTGGCGCTCGGCCCTCGGCCGGGTGTTGCGCGACTACGCGGACCTGCTGGCCGTGCAGAGCGAGCGCCTCAAGGAGGCCGAGCAACTCCTCGACCGCGCGATGGTCATCCACGCCATCGACGACCGGCTGAACCAGTTGGCCGCGGCGCTGCGCACGCGCGGCAAGCTCCAGCGGACGCGCGAGCGTTGGGCCGCGGCCGAAGCCGATCTGCGCGCCGCGGCGTCGATCTTCATCAGCAACGGTAACCGCGTCGGCTGGACGGAGAGCATCTGGGAGATGGCCGAGCTCGCCAGCAAGCTCGGCCGCGGCGCGCAGGCCCTGGCCCTGCTGGAACACGCCTACGGGAGGCTTGAGTCCGAGGGCGGCGACTCCTTCGTCAAGCAGAAGGGGCGGACGGCGCTGCGCATCGCGCGCGTCTACTGGGAGCAGGGTGGGCTGCCGGAGGCGCACCGCTGGAGCGGCGAAGCGCTGCGGCTGTTGCCGGAGAACTTGCGGAAGGACTGCTCCGAGGCGGCGGGGCTGCGGGAGTTCACCGCCTCGCTCGTCGAGGAAGGCGATGCGGGGGAGGCCCCCGCCGGGCTGATGCCCGCCCCGCCGAAGGCCATGCGTCGGCGGTCGTGAGAGGTGCTATCACGTGCGCCGCGGCGAACGACGCGAACCCCACGAATCCCCGGGGCAAGTGCCGGGACGTTGGGACGTTGACGTTCGGCGCTGACACCAAGGGCGGCTGAACACGGCCGCGACCTTACGCCTGATGACCAAGCCTCGAATCTTCATCAGCCGCAGCGCCAAAGAGCCGAAGGCCGCTGAAGTCCTGAGCCGGCTCGTCAACGACCTCGAACCGGACTTCAAAGTGCTGGTCTATCAGGAGCGGCTCAGCGTCGGCGAAGCCCAACTGCCCGCCGGGCAGGACTGGCGCGCCAAACTTTTCTACTGGATGAGCCAGGCGCACGGCGCGGTTACCCTCTTCTCGGAGAGAGCGCGCGAGTCGGACTGGGGCTGGGGGAAGTAATGGGCGCAATCGAGCCGGGCAAGTCTGCCGACCTGATCGCGGTGGATGGAGACCCACTGGCAGACGTGCGGGCGGTGCAGCGCGTCTCCTTCGTGATGAGGGAGGGCAGGGTGTACGTGAACCGCGCCGCTCGTAACCGCTAAGCCCGGAACTGCGGTGCGCACCGGCCCGGGGCTGATAACGAAATTAACTACCTCGGGTTCCTGAGCGACACGCAGGAGATAGGCCGCGGCGTGGTCGTGCATGCGGAGGGGTGGGAGGCCGCGCTGCAGGCGAACAAGCGGGCGTTCATCGACAACTTCGTCCGGCGCTCCGGCTTCCTCAACGCCTACCCGCAGGCGATGTCCCCGCGCAGTTCGTTGACGCCCTGAACGTGAACACGGGAGACCCGCTCAGCCCCTCCGCCTGCGTCAGCGAGCCGCCGGCGGAGCGCGACCAACTCGTCGCCGACCTCACGTCCGGCGCGAAGACCCGCGCGCAGGTGCTGAGGGCCGTCGCGGAGAACGCGGAGTTCCAGCGCAGGCAGTCGTCGAAAGTCTTCGTCCTGATGCAGTACTTCGGCTACCTGCGCCGCGCGCCGAACGACGCGCCCAACACGGACTTCTCCGGCTACAACTTCTGGCTCGGGAACCTGAACCGGTTCAACGGCAACTTCGAGCAGGCAGAGCTGGTCAAGGCTTTCATCCAGTCCATCGAGTACCGCCAGCGGTTCGGGCTGTAAACGAGCCTGACATCTGCGGGACTATGAGCCCCGGCAGCTTGCTCGACTGCCGGGGCTATTCATTTCTACCGATTACGTGATTACATAGATGTTCTTATCGGTCGCAGCGCGGGTCCGAGCTGGCTCGCCCATCATTTCGACGCGACGGAGGGCTCTTTACTCGGGTAGACGAGGCTTTTAATCCTCCCGCGACAGTCCGGCGACCTTTACCATCTGGCCGTTAACGGCCTCGGGAAGCCCAATGATTTTTTTCGCCGACACAGTTGTTAAGCCCTACATCGCCGCCAGCGGGTACCGGCGCGTGTGCGAGATAGGGGCGAGTTTCGGTCTGACTACGGATAGACTGCTAGAGCTCGATTCGGTGTCGATCGACATCATCGACCCCTGCCTGGACGCGGACCTCAGAGAGAAATACGAGGGCCACGAGAGGGTTCGGGTGCATAAAGGGATCAGCCTCAAGGTCCTCCAAAGATTATCCGGGCCGTTCGATTGCATACTCATCGACGGCGACCATAACTGGTATACGGTCTATAACGAGCTGAGGACTATCGAAGAGAGGGGCTTACTCAGACCGGGGGGGACGATATTCTTCCACGACGTGTCCTGGCCTTACGGCAGAAGAGACATGTACTACCAGCCGGAACTTATTCCGGAAGAGTTCATTCACCCGTTCAGGAGGGAAGGCATAGTGCGCGGGCAGTCGGAGCTGTCCGGCGCTTCCCCCTTCAACTCGGGCCTCTGTAACGCCGTGCATGAAGGCGGCCCCAGGAACGGCGTCCTGACGGCCATCGAGGATTTTCTTAACGACCGTAGGGAGGAGTACAAGTTCTTCCATTTCGAAGAAGAACACGGGCTGGGGGTCCTCCTCAGGAAGGGGGGTATGAGCGGAGGAATCACTTTCCGCAAGTATCTCCTGAAGGCTAGCTACACCCGGCTCCTGCGCAGGGCTAAGCGGTATTACCACGCACTAAAATCGCCGCCCGGCATGCGTATCCAGCAGACATAAGGGTCATTATAGGACGCGACCTCCCGGAATCTTTGGTGTTTGACAGTCCCTACCGCACTTGTATAATTCACGGTCGCTCATGGCGGCTGATCCCACGCTCAGGTAAGCCGTGATCGCAGCCTTCCCCGGCAGGCCGCGTGGCGCGTACTGCGGACGCGCACCCTCATCCTGTAACATGATTCGCAGAAAGCCCTTCGGAATGACCGCGGCGTTCGGGCTCGCCGGAGTAGCCACTGTCACGAGCCTATCGCTGCGCCCGCCGACACAGGCGTAAATTGCCCCATACTTCGCAAAGGAGAAGATCCGTGCCTCGCAAAAAACCTCGCCCCGCCACCCGCCGGGGGTTGGCCATTCTCGCCCTGCTGGCAGTGACGCTCTGCCTGCCTTCGCTGGCCCACAACCCGCCCGCCTTCCTTCAGAGCACCGCCCACGCCGCGGCGAGCTTCGCGGTCACTTCGACCGGGGACGGCGCCGACAGCAACACGGCCGACGGCGTGTGCAACGACGGCGCGGGTAACTGCACGCTGCGGGCCGCCATCCAGCAGGCCAACGCCGCCGCCGGCGACGACACCATCACCTTCTCCGTCACGGGCACCATCGCCCTGACGAGCGCGCTCCCCGACATCACCTCCGGCATCACGCTGAGCGGCCCCGGCGCGGGCCTCTTGGCCGTCAGCGGCAACAACGCGAGTCGCGTCTTCACCATCACCGGCAGTGGGGTGGTCACTATCTCGGACCTGACGATTACGGGCGGGAGGGCGAGCAGCGGGGCCGGCATCAGTAATGCCGGTACGCTCAACGTCAACAACTGCACCGTCTCGAACAACACGGCCACCGACTCCGGCGGCGGCATCAACAACAACGGCGCCGGCAGGCTGAACCTCGACAACAGCACCGTCTCCGGCAACTCGGCCCACTCGGGCGGCGGCATCTTCAACTTCGGCGTGTCCATCATCACGAACACGACCATCTCTTCCAACAATGCAGCCACCGTCGGGGCCGGCATCGAGAGTGTCGGGGGGCTCACGCTGCGCAGCAGCACCATCCACCGCAACAGCGCCCAGAACGCCGGCGGCGGCATCAGCAACCCCGGCATCGCCCCGCTGACCCTCGCCAACACCATCGTCGCCGGCAACTTCGGCGGCCTCGGGGGGCCGGATTGCAACGGCTTCAACGTCATCTCACAGGACTACAACCTGATCCAGAGCATGGCGAACTGCAGCATGACCGGCGCCACCTCGCACAACGTCACGGGCGTCCCCGCCCTGCTCACCCCTTTGCAGTACAACGGCGGGCCGACGCTGACGCACGCGCCGCTCCCCGGCAGCCCCGCCATCGACCAGGGCAACACCACGCTCACCGCCGACCAGCGCGGACAGGCGCGCCCCACCGACCTGCCCGGCGTCGCCAACGCCGCCGCCGGTAACGGCTCCGACATCGGCGCCGTCGAGATTCAGTCGGCCGAGCTTCTCGTCGTCAACTCGCTCGCCGACACCACCGACGGCGCCTGCGACTCTCAGAGTTGCACACTGCGCGAGGCGCTCGCCGCGGCGAACTCCTCGGCCGACTACAACGCCATCTACTTCGCCGTCGCCGGCACCATCAACCTGACGAGCGCGCTGCCCGATGTCGCCACCGACATGACGATTGACGGCCCCGGCGCCAACGTCCTCACCGTCAGGCGTAACTCGTCCAACAACTTCCGCATCTTCACCGTCACGGCCGGCGTCCGGGCCGCCATCAACGGCCTGACCATCACCAACGGCGACCCGGCCCTCGGCACCGGCGGCGGCGGCGTCAGCAACACCGGCACGCTCGGCATGAACGCCGTCACGGTCAGCGGCAACAACGCAGTCGCGGGCGCCGGCATCCTCAACTCCGGCCCCGGCGTCCTCACCCTGACGAACAGCACCCTCTCGGGCAACACCGCCGGGTCCGGCGGCGGCGGCGGCATCTTCAACTCGGGCGGCAAGGTCAACGTCGTCAACAGCACCATCTCCGGCAACGCCGGCGGGTTCGGCGGCGGCGGCATCTATAACTTCGTCGGCACCACGAACGTCACGAACAGCACGGTCGCCAACAACTCGCAGAGGGGCATCTGGAACCTCAACAGCGCGTCGAGCACGGTCATTCTGGCCGGCAGCATCGTCGCGGATAACACCGGCACCTCCGGCACCGACCTCGTCGGCGCCTTCATCTCCCGCGGCTACAACCTCATCAGGACGCCCGAGGAGGCCACCATCAACGAGGCGGAGAACCCCGGCACCAACATCATCGGGCAGAACCCCAACCTCGGCCCGCTCGCCTCGAACGGCGGCCCCACGCAGACGCACGCGCTGGCCGCCGGAAGCCCCGCCATCGACAAGGGCCGCAACTTCGCCGCCGACTCCGGCGGCAACACCCTGCCCAGGGACCAGCGCGGCCGGCCGCGCCCCTTCGACCACCCCTCCGTCGCGCCGGCCACGGGCGGCGACAACTCCGACATCGGCGCCTTCGAGCTGACGACCGCCTCCGAGGCCATCGCCGACAAGGAGACGAATGAAGACACGCCCGTCTCGTTCTCCTTCTTCGTCGGCGACCAGACGGTCACGTCCCTCACGGCGACTTCGAGCAACCAGACGCTCGTGCCCGACGCCGGCATCGTCATCTCCGGCACCGGCCCCGAGCGCACCGTCACCATCACGCCGGCCCCCAACCAGAACGGCACGGCCGACATCACCGTCAACCTGACGGGCTCCAGCGAAGGCACGGTGGCCCGCACCTTCCGGCTCACCGTCAGAGCCGTCAACGACGCGCCCTCGTTCACGAAGGGACCCGACCAGACCGTCGCCGAGGACGCCGGCCCGCGGTTCGTCACGAACTGGGCGACGGCCGTCACCGCCGGGCCGAACGAGTCCACGCAGTCCGTCACCTTCGTCGTCACGAACAACACCAACCCTTCGCTCTTCTCGGCCGGCCCTTCAGTCAGCCCTGCGGGGACTCTGACCTACACGCCCGCGCCCAACGCCAACGGCAGCGCCACCATCACCATCGTCCTCAAGGACAACGGCGGGACTGCCAACGGCGGGCAGGACACCTCGCCCGCGCAGACCTTCGTCATCAACGTCACGGCCGTCAACGACGCGCCGACCGCCAGTAACCAGACCGTCACCACCGACGAGGACACGCCGAGGGCCATTACGCTCTCCGGCTCCGACGTGGAGGGCGACGCGCTGACCTTCGTCATCGTCTCCGGCCCCTCGAACGGCGCCCTCTCCGGCACGGGGGCGAGCCGCACCTACACGCCCGCCGCCGACTTCAACGGCCCGGACAGCTTCACCTACAAGGTCGTGGATGCCCACGGCGCCGAGTCGGCCGTCGCGACCGTCACGGTCAACGTCACGGCCGTCAACGACGCGCCCGTTAACACGGTTCCCGGCGCGCAGTTGACGGCGCGGGGGGTGCCCGTGGTCTTCTCCGCGGCCGGCTCCAACGCCGTCTCCGTCGCGGACGTTGACGCGGGCGGAGCCGCCGTCCGCGTGGCGCTCGCGGCCACGAACGGCACGCTCACACTCGGCGGCACCGCCGGCCTGACCTTCGTCAACGGCGACGGCGCGGACGACGCCGCGATGACATTCACCGGCACCGTCGCGAACGTCAACGCGGCGCTGAACGGGCTCACATTCAAGCCGAGCGCGGGGTTCGACGGCGCGGCGTCGTTCCAGATCACGACCGACGACCAGGGCAACACCGGCGCGGGCGGCGCCAAGACCGACACCGACACCGTCAACATCACCGTCGAGCGTAGCCTCGTCGAGTTCGCCCAGGCGACCTACACGGTCGCGGAGGGCGGGGGCGGCGTGACCGTGACCGTGAGGCGTACCGGCGACCTCTCGCAGCCCGCGACCGTGAGCTACGCCACGGACGACGGCAGCGTCAGCCCCGTCTTCGTGCCTTGCTCGACCGTCACCGGCCGCGCGCTCGACCGCTGCGACTACACGAGGGCGCAGGGCACCCTCACCTTCGCCGCGGGCGAGCCGCAGCAGACGTTCACCGTCCTCGTCGGCGACGACTCCTACGTCGAGGGGACGGAGACCGCCACGCTCAGGCTCAGCGCCCCGGGCGGCGTGGCGGCGCTGGGGCCGCGGACGGCCGCGACGCTTGAGATAACCGACGACTCACCCGAGACCGCCGGCAACCCGAATGACGACTCCGCGAAGTTCGTCCGCCAGCACTACCACGACTTCCTCAACCGCGAGCCCGACGCCTCGGGCCTCGCCCACTGGACGAGCGTCGCCGACAACTGCGGCGACCCCGACCCGCTCGTCTGCCGCATCAACGTCTCCGCCGCCTTCTTCCTCTCGATAGAGTTCAGGGAAACCGGCTTCCTCGTCGAGAAGATGTACAAGGCCGCTTTCGGCGACGCAACGGGCACTTCGACACTCGGCGGGACGCCGCACACGCTCGTCGTGCCCGTCATCCGCTTCGAAGAGTTCATGCCCGACACCCAGCGCATCGGCCGCGGCGTCGTCGTCCTACAGCCCGGCTGGGAGGCCCAACTGGAGGCCAACAAGGTCGCCTTCTTCCGGGAGTTCGTCCAGCGGCAGCGGTTCTTAAATGACTTCCCGCTGACCACGACGCCGACCGAGTTCGTCGACCGGCTCGACCAGAGGGCCGGCAACCCGCTCGACGCGGCCGAGAGGCAGGCCCTCATCGACGAACTAACGGCCGACAACACCACGGCCGGCAGAGCCTCCGTACTGCGCAAGGTCGCCGAGGACGCGACGCTCGACGCGGCGGAGAAGAACCGCGCCTTCGTCCTCATGCAGTACTTCGGGTATTTGAGGAGGAACCCGAACGACGCACCCGATTCCGACTACACGGGCTACGACTTCTGGCTCACGAACCTCGACAAGTTCAACGGCAACTTCGTCCAGGCCGAGCTCGTCAAGGCTTTCATCCTGTCCGCCGAATACCGCCAACGCTTCGGCCAGTAAGCCGAGTCGCAGAGCGGCAAAGAGCCCCGGCAGCCCCCGCGCGCCGGGGCTCTTCATTCCTTCAGCGCCGTTACGTAAAGTCTCTTATCATAATACTCGAATCTTATCCGAGATGATGGTCTCCCCCCTCCGCGCCCTCCGCGACGGGGATGCGCACGAAGATGCTCGTCCCGATGCCCTGGGTAGACTCGACGTTGAGCGTCCCGCCGAGCAGCTCCGCGCGTTCGCGCATCCCGAGCAGGCCCAGCCTGCGCCCCCTGGCCGTCGGCGCCGCGAGCGCATCCACGTCGAAACCCCGGCCGTTATCCTCGACGACGGCGAGGACGTGGTCGGCGCGCCTCTCAAGGATGACGCTCACGCGGTCGGCCCCCGAGTGCTTGAGGATGTTCGTCAGCGCCTCCTGCGCGATGCGGTAGAGCGCCGTCTCGTGCGCGAAGGGCAGGCGCCCGCCCTCGAAGCCCGAGCTGTGGAAGTCCACCTCGACGCGTGAGCGCTCGGCCCACTCCTCCACGTAGTTGAAGAGGGCCGTGCGCAGGCCCAGGTCGTCGAGCGCGGGCGGCCGCAGGCCCCAGGCGAGCGTGTGCACCTCGCGCGACAACTGGTCTGTCAGCTCCTGGAGCTGGCGCAGGGTGGAGAGCGCCGGCTGCCGGCCGTAAGATTCCGCGTTCAGAGTTTTCAGGCCCATCATGAGCGCGGCCAGTTGCTGCCCCATCTGGTCGTGCAGCTCCTGCGAGATGCGGCGGCGCTCCTCCTCCTGGGCGGTGACGAGTAGGCGCAGCAGCTCGCGGCGTGCCTCCTGGGCGCGCAGGCGCTCGGCGTTCTCGGCCCGCAGCGTCTCGTTCGCGCTCGCGAGCTCGGCCGTGCGTTCCTCGACGCGCCGCTCCAGATCGGCGTAGGCTTCGCGCAGCGCCTCCTCGGCCCGCTTGCGCTCGCTCACGTCGCGGACGATGGATTGCAGCACGCCGTCGCTTATCATCCTCCCGCTGATCTCCACCGGGAGGAGCGTCCCGTCTTTGCAAAGTAGCCGCCTCTCGGCCAGCACGGTCTCACCGGCCTGCAAACTGTCGAAGCGGATGGGGGCGGCGGCCAGGTCTTCGGGCGGTATGAGGTCGGCGACGTTCAGCCGCAGCAGCTCCTCGCGGTCGTAGCCGAGCATCTCGCAGAGCTTCGAGTTCGTCTCGACGATACGGCCGCGCAGGTCGTAGGTGTGGATGCCGTCGGAGGCCTGCTCCATCAGCAGCCGATACTTGCTCTCGCTCTGCCTGAGCGCCTCCTCGGCCCGCTTGCGCTCAGAGATGTCGCGGGCGGCCGTCGTGATGTACACCTTGCCCCCCGCCTCGTGGGTCGAGACGGAGGCCTCGACTTCGACGGGCGTCCCGTCCCTGCGCCTCCCCCTGAACTCGTAGGCCGCGGGCGCGGCCTCGCCGCGCAGCCGCCTCCGGCCGTAGTCCAGCAGACGCTCCGCGTCCTCGGGGGCGACGACGTTGGAGACGTTTTCGCCGATCAAATCCTCCGGCCCCTCATACCCGAACATGCGCGCGTAAGAGCTGTTGACGTAGACGGCGCGCTCGTCGTGCTCGACGAGGATGCCGTCGCGCGACGCCTCGAAGATGGCGCGCAGCCGCTCCTCGCTCTCGCGCAGCCGCTCCTCGGCCAGCATGCGGTCGGTGACGTTGTTGAAGAGGATGGCGACCTTGCGCTCCTCCGCGCGCCCGACGCGGAAGACGTAAACGTCGAACCAGCGGCCGAGCGCCTCCGACCCGCTGACGAACCGCTCGGGCTCGCCCGTGGTCAGGACGCGCCCGTATGCCTCGGACCAGTGCGCCTCGATGTTCGGCACCAGCTCGCGCACGGTCTTGCCCGAGAGCACGGCCTCGACGGGGATGCCGGTCAGCTTCTCGAACGATGGATTGACCTCGATGATGCGGTGGTCTATGCCGCGCCCCGCGTCGTCGAAGAGCACCTCGGCGACGCAGAAGCCCTCGTCGATGGAGGTGAAGAGCGTCCGGTATCGCTCCTCGGAGGCGCGCGCCCTCGCCTCCGCGCGCTTGTGATCGGTGATATCTACGCCGTGTACGAAGATGCCGGAGACGGCGCCGTCGGCGTCGAACATAGGCTGGTAGACGAAGTCGAGGAAGTGCTCCTCCTCACGCCCGGACTCGCGCCTGAGCAGGACGCGGACGCCGCGGCCGGCGTGCGGCCTGCCCGTCCGGAAGACCTCGCGCAGCAGCTCGAAGTAGCCCTGCCGCTCGATCTCGGGCAGCGCCTCGCGCACGGACTTCCCGAGCACGTCGCGGCCGCCGACCAGTTCGAGGTAGCGGGGGTTGGCAAACTCGAAGACGTGGTCCGGGCCGCTGAGGACGGCGACGAAGGACGGGGCGTGCGTGAAGAGGTAGGCCAGCCGCGCCCTCTCCGCCTCAAGCGAGCGCATCAGGCGCTCGCGCTCCTCCTCGGCCTCCTTGCGCGCCGTGATGTTCGCGTGCGTGACGACCGCGCGGGCCTCGCCCTCGAACTCGAACCGCTTCGCGCGGGCGATGAACCAACGTTTTTCAGTGGGCGAGTGGCAGGGGTATTCGAGGGTGAACTCGTTGAGTTCGCCGGCGATGGCGGCGCGCAGGCCTGCGGCGAAGCGGGCGGCATATTCCGCGCCCTCGCCGGTGGCGCTCGCGCAGACGGCGAAATAGTTCGCCCCCTCGCACAGCCCGGCCGGGGCCGGCGAGTTCGCGTCGGCGAACTCGCGCCACGCCCGGTTGACGGCGATGATGACGCCCCGCGCGTCGAGCACGGCCACGTGCTCGGAGAGGCCGTCGAG
>DATHBF010000558.1:0-3908 GCA_035296285.1 Pyrinomonadaceae bacterium
AGGTGCGGCGCAGATCGTGAGGCGTGACGGCGCGCGAGAGGTCCGCCTGCCGGGCTCTCTTCTGCAGCGCCTTGTAGACGGCCTGCGCGCTCATCCTTCGCACCTCGACGCGGCCCGCCTTATCCACGGGGCACAGCAGCGCGCCGTCGGCGTCGCCCCGCGCCCTCAGCCACGCGAGCAAGGCGCGGCGGGCGCCGCCGCGGCGGAAGAAGACTGTGCGCTCGCGGTCGCCTTTGCCGTGCACCAGGAGAGAGTGATCGCGCCGGTCGAAGTCTGAGAGCGAGAGCGAGACGGCCTCCTCACGGCGCAGGCCGCCTCGGGACAGCAGGGCGATGAGGCAGGCGTCGCGCGGCCCGGCGGCCGTCTTATCCCTCTCGCACGCCCTCAGCAGCGCGGCCAGCTCGTCTCCCGTAAGTGCCCGGCCCCGGCGGTCGCGCGAGGCCCGGACGGGCTTCACGACCGCGATCCGCTGATAGTCGTCGACGGTCATCCCCTGCCCGCCGAGCAGCCACGCCTGTTTAGCCACGCCCTTCAGCGCCGAGAGGGTGACGTTGATCGTCGCGGGCTCGTAGCCGGCCGCCTTCATCCTCTCTTTCAGCAGCTCGACGTGGGCGTAGCGGAGCGCCCCCCAAACGATCTGCTCGGGCTCGTCCGCGCCCATCAGGCGGGCCGCGCGCCTGAGACAGACCAGCATGGACTCCTTCGATTTGGGCTGGCTGAGCGAGGCGAGGTAGACGCGGACGGGCGAGAGTTCGCGCTCGCTGGGGAGCCGGCCGCCCCCGCGGACGAGCTGTAAAGCGACCGCCTTTTGCGTGACCTCTGCCACGGCCCCGGCCCTCCCCCTTCGGTTATGAAAAAATCCCTTCTCGTAACCGATCCGCCGCCCCGCCTGAGACGAGAGAAAATCCCAGCAAATCAAGGGCGCCGCGCGCCCCTGAAGCCACCCGCCGCCGCCGTCCGGGCGCGCAGGAATTACGCCGCCCTGAGCGGCCGAAAATAACCGCGTGGGGCCTGCCCCCAAGCCCCACGCGCCCGACGGCTCGGCAGTCCCGCCCAGGTCTGCCGGGAGCGGCGCATCCGTCCCCGAATGCACCCGCGCTCCGCGCCGTCAGATCAATCTCATTCCGATGTGATGTGGCAGCCCTCGGCGCCTTCCTCTCTCTCCAGCCGGTCTAGTTCGACGGGGGCCTCCAGGTGGGTGAACCTGCGCGCCGCTCCGCGGTCAGCCGTCCAGCCGTCTTCCGTGCGGAACTCATCGCGGCCCCCGGCCGACCGCCTGATGAGGAATTTGACTACCCCGTCGTCAGCGGCCGCCGCCCGCGGCTCGTCGCACCTGTCACACTCCCACGCCAGCTCAGGCCCCTTGTCGGCATGAATGAGTCCGCCGCAGACACAGCGCACGGGGTACGCGCGACGGCACGCCCCGCAGTTATAGTTTCCGGCTTCGTGCTCCATTACTGGCCCCCGGATGCGGCCGCGCCGCCCGCCGTCATGTTGGAGCACTTGCGCGACCCATGCCCCGGCACCGGCTCGATCCCACTGCCGAAACATTTCGGGCAAGTCCGGGGGCACTTCGCCGCGGCCGGAGGCTTACCATCAAACAGGGGCATCCCCCCGCCGGACTCTAGGAACTCCGCGATCTCCTCATCGTCCCGGCCGTCGCTGCGGGCGCGCGCCAGCGCCTCGGGGTCGCGGATCGACGAGCCGGGCAGGGACGCTTTCCAGCGCGCCCACCGCTTACGCTCTTTCAGCGTGAACCTCGAAGGCACACCCACACCCCGCGCCCGCGGCGCGGCCGTGTGTGGGTGCTCTCTGGTAGTCTCTGGAGTAGTCTCTGTATTTATATTGTGGCGCTCGCCGCCAAACCGTTTAGGCGCTTCGAGCCTTTTTGATTCGGCGGAAGGAGCCGAATCATGTTGGCGCTTTCCGCCATCTTTCTTGGCGTCATCCGCCAACTTAATTTGGCGCTTTCCGCCATTTCGATTTGGCGACTTCTGCCAACTATCCCAGAGGTCATTTAGAGCTTCACGGTGGAGGAGGAAATGTATCTTCGGGGGCACGCCGCGGAGCTTATCGGTGATGATGCTTTTATCCCGCAGGACCTTCCGCGCGGTGTCTGACTCTCGTCTGGAGAGCCCGGTCTCCTCACAGATTTCCTTCTGCGTTTTATAAATCCACCCCTCGACTTGATCGTCCTGCTTCCCTTCCCAATAGAAGAGCTGACAGAGAAGGATGGTCGCGTTGACGCTGCCGAGGCACAGCGCCAAGCTCGGGTAGTAAGCGACCGGCCTGCCTACGTCGTCGAGAAAATCGGATAGCCTCACGCTGGGGCGTTCCCCTCCCGTTGAAGTGCTGTCAGAGCTTCCCCGAAGTGGAGAGTTAAAGAATCGTCAGAGCTTCGAGTGATGCTTGAAGGCGGCGCGGCCTCGGCCCCGTCCGGCTCGTCATCGACCAGCGCGAAGGTGATCGGCTCAGCATCAAGGATGAGAAACACCCGCCGGGCGCCGACGGGCGGCGGCGTGAATTGTGGCGCGCTCAAGGCTTCACCTCCTGGAGGGTGCGCGCCGCGGCGGGCCTTCCCTTCCTCGCGGCCTTACGCGCCTGCAGCGCGGCGTCCGCCTCGGCGAGCGTGCGCCCGACGGTGCCGCTGATAGAGACCTTCAGCCCCGGCCCGATCTGGAGCGTGCCGAAGGCCGCCTCCGCTTCGTCCCGGATGAGGTAAGCGGCCGTATCCGAAGCGAGGACGGCGAACTCATCACCGCCCAGGCGAAAGACCCGAGAGCCGAAGCCGCGCGCGGTGGCCGCGCCCACTATCGCGCTCGACATCATGCGGATTAACTGGTCGCCCGTGGCGTGCCCGCAGCTCTTATTGGCGGGGCGGAAGTCGTTGGCGTCGAAGAGAACCACGTGGACGTGCGGGTCGGCCTCGGCGGCGGGCAGCGCGCGGTCGAGGGCGCGGCGGTTGGCGACGCCCGTGAGCTGGTCGGTGTTAGCCAGGCGCTCGAATCTGTCACGCTGCTCGACTAGCTCAGGGCACAGCGCGCCGGCGATGAGGCGGCGCGCTCTTCTCAACACGTTAGAACCGAACACGAATCCCCTGCCTTTCCCACTCGGCCACGCGCTCTGCGCGGCGGCGTTCTTTCTCCGCGAAGAAGGCTTCACGCTCGCGGGCGCGCTGCTCGTCACGGCGGCTGCCGCGGGCCGTGCGCCGTGCCTCTCGCTTCTCAGCTCGGGTTTGAAGGTGGTGAGGGTCTGAGGTGGGCAGGCCCTCGAAGAAGTCACGCCCGGCGCCGGCCGGCGCGCGGTTGGCGCCGTGTAGGGCGCCGCCGCAGCGGCAGTCGCAAGTGGGGCGCGTTGCTCTCTCACATTGGACGATCTCGGCGTGACTGAGTGACCGCTTGTTAGTTTCAGTATTGCCCCCGGACGAGGGTTGCTTTATCATCCACGCACCTTTCCTTCAGGGAAGGCAGCCGGCTTCCGAGTTCTTCTTCGCACGATGGGCTCGGGGCCGGCTTCACGTTTGTTCAGGCCCTCTTTCGTTTTCGCCCGTCATCAATCGAGACGACGGCAGACTCGCGCTCGGGCGCGAGCGCGAGGGCCGCGCGCTCCATCTCCCTGTCGAGCGCCTCCACGTCCGCGCGCGGCACGACCGTCCGGCCCGGCGTCAGCGTCGCGCGCCTGAGCCTGGCGAACACGCCCCGCCCCAGGCGCACCGTCGCCTCGCTCACGCGGAAGTAGGCCGCGACTTCCTTGTAGGTCATCCACTTCGATGAGTAGGGCTGCTTCATCTACTGTTCGCTCCTGATTAGCTCTTCAACGCGGGACAGCTTCCTGAGTACGCGCCGCAACTCTCAGTTGATGGACTTCCGCTGCTTGTCTGTCACGGCGGATGCCGACGCCGCACGTAG
>DATHBF010000559.1:0-10565 GCA_035296285.1 Pyrinomonadaceae bacterium
CATCCTCACTTGCCCCCGGCTATTGTCGGCGACCCCTGCGGGGTCAAATCCGCAGTTAGAGGAAGGCGGCGAGCGCGTAGATGAGCGGGGCGTTCCAGTTGATGGCGATCTCGTTGACGCGGTAGTTGTCGGCGTCGTCAACCCAGTCGGCGGGGCGGGGCCAGCCGCCGCCGACGAGGTAGCCGGGCCAGGCGGGCGAGCCGGGCCGCGCCATCGAGCGGCGGTCGTGCGGGTGGCGGGGCGGGTCTGCGCCGAGCCCCGTCACGTAGGAGCGCCCCTGGAGGTTGCGGCCGAAGAGGTGGTGGAGGGCGTCGAGCGCCGTCTCGACGTAGTCGCGCCGCGGGGCGACGCGGTGGGCGGCGCGGAGCAGGACGACGGTGTTCGCCACGCCTCCGTTCGCGCCCCAGTAGTACCTCGTGAGGGGCCGCGCGTAGCCGTGGCCGTCGCGCACGGCGACTATCTGGTCGGCCGTCTCAAGCAGCGAGGCGCGCACGTCGCGCACGAGGCGCGCGTCGCGGCCCGCGCGCTTCGAGAAGAGGTAGGTCAGCACCCCTAAGTTCTTCACGTCGCCCCAGCCCCAGTCCTGGCTGAACTTGCTCTGGAACGCGGAGGCGCGCGTTTCAAAGTCGGAGAGGTAGCGCGCCTCGCCCGTCGTCTCCCAGAGTTCGGCGGCGGCCCAGAGGCGGTCGTCGGCGTCGTCGGTCTGGTAGGGGCCGGTGGTGAAGCCGGTCAGGTCGGCGCGCTTGCTCTGCGGGTTGGCGCACAGGTGTTCGTAAGCCCTGCGCGCGGAGGCTAAGCAGCGCGCGGCGTAGGCCGGGTCGAAGGGTTTGAAGGCGCGGGCGGCCGCAGCCAGCATGGCGGCGAAGTCGGCCGTCGCCGCGGTGCTCGCGGGCGTGAAGAAGCGCGCGGCCTTCTCATCCTCGGGCATGATGGCGGGGCCGAAGTCCTTCGTCGAAACCTTGTGATAGACCGAGCCGTCGGGCGCCTGCATCTTCAGGAGCCAGTCGGTCTCCCATTTGACTTCGGCGAGGTAGGCGGGCAGGCGCGGGTCTTCGGGAGGGATGTCGGGTTTGATTCGGCGGATGCGCGGGCCGAACTCCTCCCAGGCGCGCAGCATGAGGCCCACGGTGACGCCCGCGTTGACGACGTACTTGTTGTAGTCGCCCGCGTCGTGCCAGCCGCCCGTCGCGTCCCGCCTTTCCGCGCCGCCGCCGACGAAGTCGAGCCGCGCGTCCTCCGTGTGGCAGGCGGCGTGAGAGTAGAAAGTCCCCCCGTGTTCGGCGCGCACGGCCGCGCCGCAGCGCCACAGGTACATCGCGCGCAGGACGACGGCGAACGGGGCCCTGTACAAGTCGCCGCTTATCTCGAACGGGTGAGACGGGCGCGCGCCTTCGGCT
The DNA here is from genome assembly GCA_035296285.1 of Pyrinomonadaceae bacterium. Classification (GTDB taxonomy): domain Bacteria; phylum Acidobacteriota; class Blastocatellia; order Pyrinomonadales; family Pyrinomonadaceae; genus QHXN01. Next base: position 1,398 of record DATHBF010000559.1, read on the forward strand.
TCGAGGCGGTAGAGGCCCGGAGTCTTCAGGGCGGAGAAGTCGGCGACGCAGAGGTCTTCGTCGGTATCGCGGTTGCGCCGCGGGCCGGCGGCCCTGCCTCGGAAGACGGCGCGGCCGTTCGACTCATTCACCACTCGGAAGTCGCCGCACGGCGCCGGCAGCGTCGCGCGCTTGTCGCGGCCGGGCAGGTAGCCGACGGTGTCGAGTCGGATGCGCGCAGCGGTCGCGTTCTGCGCGGCGCTCAAACGCGCACACGTCGGCGCGAGGATGACGGCGAGACAGAGGGACGGGAGTGTCAGGTTCTTTTTCTTAAGCATGTTATGCTCGCGGCATGAGCGAAAAGGTACGCTGGGGCGTTCTGGGCGCGGCGAAGATCGCCGTCGAAAAGGTCATCCCGGCCATGCGGCGGGGCGAGTGGTCGGAGGTCGTCGGGCTCGCTTCGAGGGACGCGGCCCGCGCGCGCGAGGCGGCCGGGCGGCTCGGCGTCTCTAAGGCTTACGGCTCCTACGAGGAGCTTCTGGCCGACCCCGACATCGAGGCCGTCTACAACCCGCTGCCCAACCACCTGCACGTCCCCTGGACCGTCCGCGCCGCAGAGGCCGGCAAGCACGTCCTCTGCGAGAAGCCGATTGCGCTCGACGCGGCCGAGGCGCGCACGCTTTTGGAAGCGCGCGACCGCACGGGCGTCCGTATCCAGGAGGCGTTCATGGTGCGCACGCACCCGCAGTGGCTCGCCGCGCGCGACCTCGCGGCGTCGGGGCGCATCGGAGACTTGCGCGCCTTCGAGTGTCACTTCAGTTACTTCAACCGCGACCCGGCAAACATTCGCAACCGGCGCGAGTGGGGCGGCGGCGCGCTGATGGACATCGGCTGCTACCCCATACAGCTCTCGCGCTTCATCTTCGGCGAGGAGCCGCGCCGCGTCCTCGGCCTCGTCGAGCGCGACCCGGAGATGGGCGTTGACCGGCTGACTTCGGCCGTCCTCGACTACGCGGCGGGGCAGGCGACCTTCACTTGCGGCATCCAGATGGCTTTCTACCAGCGCGTGCAGATATTCGGCACGAAGGCGCGCGTGGACGTGGAGATTCCCTTCAACGCGCCGCCCGACCGCCCGACGCGAATTTTCCTGGACGGCGAGACGTTGGTGTTTCCGGCCTGCGACCAGTACACGATTCAAGGCGACCTCTTCTCGCGCGCGCTCCGCGAGGGCACGCCGCAGCCCGTCCCGCTCGAAGACGCCGTTAACAACATGGCCGTCATCGACGCCGTCTTCCGCTCCGCTGACTCGGGCTCGTGGGAGACTCCTTCGAGCATCGCTTGATGTCAACGCGCGGCGAAGGCGTCGGCCAGCGAGCGGACGCGGAGCCGCCCGGAGAGTTCGGCGGCCGAGACGCGGCGCGGCGCGCGGAACAGGACCAGGGCGGTCTCGCCCGGCATCATGTCGAAGAAGTTCTCGGAGAAGGTGCCTTCGAGCCCTTCGGCCGAGAGGTGGACGCCGCGCGCGAGCCGGTCTGTCTTCAGCGTGACGATAACGTCGCCCCGCCCCGCGCCGCCGGCCGTCGTCGCCGTGACCTTCGCGGGCGCGAGCGCGAGTTCCTTGAAGGGCTTGAAGAAGACGCTGTTCTTCGAGTAGGCGCCGCCGCCGACGAGCAGCTCGGCGTGGAGGAAGACGCGCGCCGTGTCGTGGCCCCGCAGCAGCTCGGCGCGGGCCATGCTCTGGTAAGGCTTGCTGGTGAGCGGGTCCACCTCGATCTCCGTGCGCGTCTCCTTCAGCACGCGGCCGTCGAAGTCGAGCAGCCGGACGCGCAGCTCGGCGCGCGCGCGCGTCGTGCGGTCCGAGACGACGTAGAACTTAATCCGGCCGTCCTCCTCGTGCGGGCTCAGGAGCAGGTCGTTGAAGAAGCGGCGGGCGTAGAAGTGCATGGCCTTCCAGCGGCCGAAGTAGTCTATGCCGGACCACGAGGCGACGGGCCAGCAGTCGTTAACCTGCCAGTAGAGAGCGCCCATGTTGTGCGGCATGATGCGGCGCATGTGCTCGGTGCCGACGCGGATGCCCTCGGCTTGCAGGATTTGGCTGACGTAGAGGAACGACTCGAAGTCTTTGGGCTGCGGGTACTCGCGCAGCATGTACTCGCGCACGAGCTGGTTGCCGCGCGGGTGCTTCTGGTGGGCGAGCATGACGGGCGACTCGATGTCGTGGTCGGAAGGGCGTGTGTAGGCGCGCACCGACTCGATTAAGGGGAAGGACTGGAAGCCGTATTCGCTCATGAAGCGGGGGAACTGCTTCTCGTATTCGTCGAAGGGTCGAGAGGCGTGCCAGACCTGCCAGTAGTGAACGTCGCCCATCCGCTGCGAGTCGGCGTCGTCTTCGAGGTTCGAGCTGGGCGAGCTGGGCCAGTAGGGGCGCGAGGGGTCTTGTTGGGCTACGACCTCGGGCAGCACGCCGTGGAAGAGTTTCTTGTAGTCGTCCCAGAGCTTCGCCGGCAGCCGCTCCTTCCAGCCCCAGTGCATCCAGGCCGTCTCGACCTCGTTGTTGCCGCACCAGAGGACGATGCTCGGGTGGTTGCGAAGCCTTCTCACCTGGTCGGTCGCCTCGGCGCGGACGCTGTCTAGAAACTGCCGGTCGCCGGGGTACATGCTGCAAGCGAACATGAAGTCCTGCCAGACCATCAGCCCCAGCTCGTCGCACAGCTCGTAGAACTCGTCCCGCTCGTAGATGCCGCCGCCCCAGACGCGGAGCATGTTCATATGAGCGTCGCGGGCCGACTGGAGCAGATGGCGGTAGCGCTCGCGCGTGATGCGCGTGGGGAAGCTGTCGGCGGGAATCCAGTTGCCGCCCTTGGCGAAGACGGGCACGCCGTTGACGACGAACATGAAACTCTTGCCGGCCTTGTCGGGCTGCTGCCGGAGTTCGAGCGTGCGGAGGCCGATTCTGGTGGAAAGCTCGTCTGCCGGTCTGTTTCTTATGACAAGGCGTGCGCGCAGGGTGTAGAGCGTCTGCGGGCCGAGGCCGTTGGGCCACCAGAGCGACGGATTAGGGATGGCGAGCTTGAGCGCGAAGCGGTTCGTGCCTTCGGAGAGTTTGACGGGCTGGCTCGTCGTGATCTTCTCGGTCGCCGCGTCCTCGACGACGATGACGGCGTCGGAGTTGCCGGCCGAGACGACCTCCACGTCGGCCGTCAACTGCGCCGACTCTTTCGCCAGCTGGTTCTGCGTGACGCGAAGGTCGGAGAGGCGCGCGTCGTCCCAGGCTTCGAGCGTGACGGGCTGCCAGATGCCGCTCGTGACGAAGCGCGGCCCCCAGTCCCAGCCGTAATGGTAGGGTGCCTTGCGCGTGTGCGGGCTCGTCTTCTCGCCCTGGTCGTTGACGGCCGGCAGCTCGTAGCCCAGTCTCGCCATGACGGGGAGGACTTCGTTGACGGGCGAGCGGAAGCGTATGTGCAGCGTGTTCGCGCCGGGCTTGAGAAAGTTCTTCACGTCAACGCGCCAGGTGCGGAACATGTTGTCGGCGTCGAGCAGGGGGCGGCCGTTGAGCGTGACGTTGGCGTAGGTGTCCAGGCCCTCGAAGTTCAGCTCCAGCCTCCGGCGCGCGAGCACGTCCGGGCCGACGGTGAAGCTCAGTTCGTACTCCCAGTCGGTCTTGCCTATCCACTGGAGCTTCGGCTCGTTGTCGCGGTAGAAGGGGTCTTCGATGAGCCGGTTGTCGAGCAGGTCCGTGTGGACGCAGCCCGGCACGGTCGCGGGCCTCCACTCGGCCTTACCCGCCTGCCGGAACCGCCAGCCGGCGTGCAACGGAATCTTCCTGACGGCCGCCGTCTGGGCGAAGACCGCCGGGGCGGCGAGCAGCAGCAGGAGGCCGAGGGCGGTCGTGAGTTTTTTTATCGCCACGGGTGTCACCTCACAGGCGCGCGAGCCGTTCGTTGACGGCGCGGAGGGCGGGGTAGAGTTCGCGGTAAGCCTCGTACTGGCGGGCGAGGAGGGCCGCCGCTTCGGCGTCCGTGTAGGTGGCGGAGGCGGCGCGGACTACGCTGTCGCAGGCCGCGTCCACCGAAGGCCATGCGCCGGCCCCGACGCCCGCGAGCAGGGCGGCGCCGTAGGCCGCGCCCTCCTCGGCCTCGACCGTCTCGACCGCGCGGCCGTACACGTCGGCCTGTATCTGCCGCCAGAGCGCCGAGCGAGCGCCGCCGCCGCCCAGCCGGACGCGCCCGACGGGCACGTTCATCTCCCCGAAAATCTCGAACGTGTCGCGCAGGGAAAAGGCGACGCCTTCGAGGACGGCGCGCAGGACGTGGGCGCGCACGTGGCTCGCGTTGAGGCCGACGAGCGCGGCGCGCGCGTGCGGGTCGAGGTGCGGCGTGCGCTCGCCCATCAGGTAAGGCGCCCACAGCACGCCGCCGGAGCCCGCGGGCGCCGAGGCCGCCTCCTCCGTCATCCTCTCGTAAGGGTCGCGGCCGTCGTCCTGCCCCGCGCCGAACTGGTCGCGGAACCAGCGCAGGCTGAGGCCCGCGCCCTGCGTCACGCCCATGACGTGCCAGCGGCCGGGGACGGCGTGGCAGAAGGTGTGGACGCGGCCGCGCGGGTCGAGCGCCGGCTTGTCGGTCGCGGCGAAGACGACGCCCGAGGTGCCGATGGTGGCGCTGACGGCGCCGGGCCGGACGATGCCCATGCCGACGGCCCCCGCCGCCTGGTCGCCCGCGCCCGCGACGACCGGCGTGCCTTCGAGCAAGCCCGTCTCGGCCGCGCCCTCGCCCGAGACGCGGCCCGTCACCTCCTGCGACTCGTAGACGCGCGGCAGCAGACTCTCGTCAAGCTCGGTCGCTTCGAGCATCTCGGCCGACCAGCGGCGCGCGGCCACGTCCAAAAGGAGCGTGCCCGACGCGTCGGCCACGTCTATGGCGTGCTCGCCCGTCAGGCGCAGGCGGACGTAGTCCTTCGGCAGCAGCACGGAGCGGACGCGCGACCAGACCCCCGGCTCGTTCTCCCTCACCCATAAAAGTTTCGGCAGCGTGAAGCCGGTGAGCGCCGGGTTGCAGGTCAACTCGATGAGGCGGGCCTCGCCGACGCGCTCCGTGATGCGGCGGCACTGCTCGTCCGTGCGCTGGTCGCACCAGATGAGCGCGGGCCGCAAGACCTCGTCGCGCTCGTCGAGTAACACCGAGCCGTGCATCTGGCCCGAGAGCCCGACGCCGCCTACGTCTTCGGCGCGGACGCCGCCGCGCCGCAGCGCCTCGCGCACGGCGGCGGCCGAGGCACGCCACCAGTCGCGCGGCTCCTGCTCGGCCCAGCCCGCGCGCGGCGAGGCGAAGGGCTCGTGCTCGACCGTGGCCGAAGAGACGACGCGGCCCCCTTCGTCTACGACGACGGCGCGCGAGCCGCCCGTCCCGACATCAATGCCGAGAAAGTTCATGCCGATTTCCCCCGGTTGGGATTGGAAAGCGGTTAAGTAGTATCATGCCCGTCAAGAAGATTTGAAGTTGACAGGTGACGCGACCGGGCGCGGCCCCTGGGAGGACGTGTCGCGGGCCTACCTTTTCTTTGGATGTGGGGGTGAATCATGCCGAGTGACAAGTACACGCCGCGGCCGGAGCACAAGTTCAGCTTCGGCCTTTGGACCGTCTCGAACCGCGGGCGCGACCCGTTCGGCGACGCCGTGCGCCCCTCGCTCTCGCCCGTCGAGGCCGTGCGCCTGCTCGCAGAGGTCGGCGCCTGGGGCGTCAACCTGCACGACAACGACCTCGTGCCGATTGACGCCACGCCGGCCGAGCGCGACCAGATCGTGAGCGAGTTCAAGGCCGCCTGCGAGGAGAACGGTCTGGTCGTCCCGATGGCGACCGTCAACCTCTTCTACGACCCCGTCTTCCGCGACGGCGCCTTCACCTCGAACGACCCGCAGGTGCGCGCCTACGCGTTGCAGAAGACGATGCGCGCGATGGACCTCGGCGCCGAGCTGGGCTCGAAGATTTTCGTCCTCTGGGGCGGGCGCGAGGGCGTCGAGACGGACGCCTGCCGCCGGCCCGACGAGGCCGTCAAGCGGCTGCGCGAGGCGCTGAACTACCTGTGCGAGTATTCGATTGACCGCGGCTACGACTACAGGTTCGCGCTCGAAGCCAAGCCGAACGAGCCGCGCGCGGACATCTACATGCCGACGACGGCCGCCTACCTCGCCTTGATCGCAACGCTCGACCACCCCGAGATCGTCGGCGTCAACCCGGAGGTCGCCCACGAGCACATGCCGGGCCTGAACATGACGCACGCCGTCGCGCAGGCTTGGGAGGCGGGCAAGCTCTTCCACATCGACCTCAACGACCAGACACCCGGCCGCTACGACCAGGACTTGCGCTTCGGCTCGGCCAACCCGAAGGCCGCCTTCTGGCTGGTGAAGTTCCTTGAGGATGTCGGCTACCAGGGGCCGCGCCACTTCGACGCGCACGCCTACCGGACGGAGGACTACGAGGGCGTCAAGGACTTCGCGCGCGGCTGCATGAGGACCTACCTGATTCTCAAAGACAAGGCCGCGCGGTGGAACTCGCACCCCGAGATAAAGTCGCTGCTGGCGGAGATTGCGAAGCTCGACGGCAACGGCCACGTCCCCGGCAAGTTCGAGAAGGGCGGCGCCGAGGCGCTGCTCGGGCAGAACTTCGACCGCGCCGCCCTCTCCTCCAAGGGACTCCAGTACGAGCGGCTCGACCAGCTCACGATAGACATCCTCCTCGGCGTCGATTAGCGCGGGGAAGAGAAGGCGGAAAGATGAGAGCCCGTTTGCAAAGCATCTCCCGGTGCTCTGCAAACGGGCTCTTAACTTATCGCGCCGCGGGGTGGTTTAAGGGGCCGGCTTGCGGAAGGCGCGCACGTGGTCGGCGAGGCCGCCGATGTCGCGCTTCGAGAGCTTCTTGCCGAAGGCCGGCATCTCGCCCTTGCCCGCGGCGATGGAGTTGACGAGCCGGCGCTCGCTCTTCTCATCGCCCCAGAATCTTTCGTCGGTGAAGTCGGGGGCCGAAAGCATCTCGCCCAGCGTCGTCCGCCCGCGCCCGTCCGCGCCGTGGCACCGCGCGCACTTCTCGCCGAACAGCGCCTTAGCCTGCGCCGCCCTCGACTCCTCGCCCTCGCCCCCTCCCCGGAGCCCGGCGCGCGCCTGCCACCCGCCGGCGAGCAGCGCCAGTATCACGAGCGAGCCTTTAACTATCGTCCTCGTCATCGCGTCAAGAATGTAAACCACGGCCCGCCGTTTTTTCCAGCGGGGCCGCCCCTGCTATACTCCGCCCGGCCGGGTCAGAGGTGTTGTCGCCTCCCGAAAGACGGTCGTCACCCATTCAGAAGTCCTTGAAGTCAACTGGCAGAAAGATTCAGGCGGGCGTCCTGCTCCTCTTCCTTTGCGGCTCGCTCGCGTGGGCGGGCTCCGCTCTCACCTCGCGCGCGCAGGGGCCGGCGATGAGCGCGGGCGCGCCGGCCCCGACCTCCTGGCGCCCCGAAAAGAACGCCCGCTACGTCGGCCCGCAGGCGTGCGCCAAGTGCCACGAGGAGGAGTCGAAGACGCAGCACTCGACCGCGATGGGGCGCGCGCTCGAACCCGTCGCGACGAGCGAAATCCTGCGCGCCAACCCGGTGCTGACCTTCCGCAGCGGCCCCTACACCTACACCATCACGCGCCGCGGCGACGAGAGCATCTACACCGTCACCGACGGCAAGCAGACCATCTCGGCCCCCATCCTCTACGCCTTCGGCCAGGGCAAGGCCGGGCAGACCTACCTCTACATGCGCGAAGGCAAGTTCCAGGAGACGCGCGTCAGCTTCTACAGGAAGGTTAAGGGGCTCGACTGGACCATCGGCTACGAGCGCGAGCCGCCGCCGACTTTGGAGGAGGCCGTCGGGCGCGAGGTCAGCACCGACGAGGCGCGCAACTGCTTCGGCTGCCACACGACGGCCTCCGCGTCGGGCACGCAGTTGCAGCTTGAGAAGATGATGCCCGGCGTCTCCTGCGAGGCTTGCCACGGCCCCGGCGCCGACCACGTCCTGGCGATGGAGGCGAAGGACTTCAAGAACAAGCGCATCTTCAACCCCGGCGCGATGAACCCGGACGAGCTGTCGCAGGAGTTCTGCGGCTCGTGCCACCGCAGCGCCGAGTCGGTCTCGGCCAACTCGAAGCTGCGCGGCATCAACAGCGTGCGCTTCCAGCCCTACCGCATCTTCACCAGCCGCGGCCACGACCCCTTCGACCAGCGCCTGAGCTGCACGGCCTGCCACAACCCCCACCAGGACCCGCGCCACGACGAGGCGTTCTACGACGCGAAGTGCATGGCCTGCCACCGCTCGCAGGCCACCCTCAAGTCGGAGGCGCTGGCGAAGGCCGAGTCCGAGGACGGCCGCGACGCCAGGCCCTGCCCCGTCCGCCAGCAGGCTTGCGTCTCCTGCCACATGCCCAAGGTCGAAATCCCCGGCTCCCACACGCAGTTCACCGACCACCGCATCCGCATCGCCCGCGAAGGCGAGCCCTTCCCGAATTAGAAGTTATAAAAATCCCCGAAGGGGATAAAGACAATAGCCGGGGGTCAGCGAACGGAGTGAGCGCCACCCCCGGGAGATGCATAACGAACAATCCGACCCTGAAAGGGTCGCACCCGTGCGCGGCGGTGCGACCCTTTCAGGGTCGGATTCTTGTTGCGAAGCTGACCGGGGGTGGCGCTCGGACGCTTGCGCGCCCTCGCTGACCCCCGGCTATTATCTGCGACCCCTGCGGGGTCATCCTCACTCGTCACGGCGCGATGGTGAACTTCTCGGTGCGCGTGGCCGTGTCGCGCGCGTCCCGGACCGTGACTTTTAGTTCGTAGTCGCCGGGGCCGAACTTGTCTATGGGGACGGCCGCGGCGTACTGGACGCGGCCGGCGGCGTCGGGCGCCGGCAGGTCGTAGGAAGCCTGCCCGAGCGTGCGCCCGCCCTGGGTGATTTCGAGTTTCAGTTTGGCCGGCGTGGCCGAGCCGCGCGGCGGGTAGGCGGTGACGAAGAAGGCGAGGTTCTTGGTCACGGCCTTGCGCACCGGCTCGCTCATGTTCGGGTAGATGAGCACGTCGCCGAACTGGAAGGGGTTCGGCGACTGCTTGTCGGCGGCCGTCGCCTGCTCGGCGCTCTTGATGAGGACGATGCTGCTGAGCCTCAGACGGGAGTCTTCACCCG
>DATHBF010000560.1:0-24243 GCA_035296285.1 Pyrinomonadaceae bacterium
CTCCAGAGCCAGGCCAGCTCGCGCCTCGGCGACCCGCGGGAGGCGATGCGCCTCGCCGACAAGGCTTTCGAGCTGGCTTCGGCGCTGGGCGAGGCCGGGAGGCGCGCGCGCGCCGACAGCCTCAAGTCGTTAGGGATGGCCCACCACGCCCTCGGCCGCTTCGAGCCGGCCGACGACTTCAAGGAGCGCGCCCTCCTCCTCTTCCGCGAGCTGGGCGACCGGCGGGCCGTCGGCAACCTTCTCAACAGCCTCGGCGAGACGGCCCGCCTGCGCGGCGACTACTCCACCGCCCTCGCCCACTACCTCGAAGCCCTCTCCATCGCCCGCGAGATAGGCAACCGCATCGGCGAGATTCTTTACTTAAGCAACCTCGGCGCGGCGCGCGCGGGGCTCGGCGAGTACGCCGAGGCCGAGGCGGACTTGCGCGAGGCGACGCGCATGGCGAGCGAGGCCGGCTACGTCGGCCTCTCAGAGAACTACCGCTTCCTCGCCGAAGCCCTGCTCGGCCAGGGCAAGCTCGAAGAAACGTTGGAGGCGGCCCTGCGCGCCCTCGACCTCGGCCGCCAGATAGAGAACCAGGAGCACATCGCCGAAGCCTGGCGCGCCCTCGGCCTCGTCGCCTCCCGCACGGGCCGCCCAATCACGGTCGGCGACGAAGCCCTCGACGCCCCCGCCTGCTTCGCCCGAAGCCTCGCCGTCTTCACCTCCATCGGCATGGAAGCCCAACGCGCCCGCACCCTCCGCGACTGGGCCCGCCACGAACTCTCCCTCCACCACACCGCCCACGGCCTCCAGATGTGGGCCGAAGCCCGTTCCATCTTCCAAACCCTCAACATGCCCCTCGAACTCGCCCGCATGGACTCCGACCCGCCCGAGCAGGTCGCCGACTAACAACTCCTACATCTCGTCGGAAAAGATTGTCACCACTTCCATCCCCGCAGTACCATCCCCACCGACACTTCACCCAAAGAGGACGCCATGCCCAACAACCAGGAAATTCTCAAACTCATTGAACAGGCGGCAAAGGGAGGTTTGACGATACTCGACCTCAGCGGTAAAGGACTGACCAGCCTGCCGCCAGAAATCGCCAAGCTGACTAACCTGATCTATCTTGATCTCAGCGACAATGAACTAAAGAGCTTCCCGCCGGAAATCATTAAGCTAGCCAAACTGGATTTTATCGATCTCTACGGTAATCAACTGACGACAATTCCCCCAGAGATTACCGAGCTGACGAACTTATCTGGTCTCCACCTCGGTAACAATCAACTGACGACGCTGCCCTCGGAAATCGGAGAGCTAACGAACCTGACTCGCCTCTACCTCTGGACCAATAAACTGACGAGCCTACCGCCAGAGATTGCCAAGCTGACTAACCTGACCCATCTTGATCTCATCGACAATCCACTACCTATCCCGCCTGAGACTTTGAACGATCCGACTGACGTGAAAGCGATATTTGCCGCGCTGGAAGGATTGGCGGGTGGGGAGCGTTTGAATGAGGCGAAGATGTTAGTGGTGGGGGATGGGAAGGTAGGGAAAAGCTCGGTGGTGGAGCAGTTGCTTTACGGAAGGTTCGACCCGCGGAAGGAGACCACGGTGGGGGTGGATATCAACGACGAGATGAGGGTTGTGCAGAGCGAGGTGAAGGGTGAGGGGGAGCCGGTGAGGCTGAACATCTGGGACTTCGGGGGGCAGGAGATTCAGCACTCGACGCACCAGTTTTTCCTGACGACGCGCAGCCTCTATCTGCTGGTGCTGGACGCGCGCAAAGGTAATCAGCTAGACAACGTCGAGTATTGGCTGAAACTCATCCAGAGCTTCGGCGGCGACTCGCCCGTCATCGTCGTTATTAACCAGATAGACCAGTTGAAGGGGCAGCGCCCGCTCAACCTTGATCGGAAGGCGTTGCAGGAGAAGTACAACGTCCGCGACTTCGTCGAGACTTCGTGCGCGACGGGCGAGGGCATCGCAGAGTTAAAGGCGGCGCTTACGAGCGAGGTCGAGCAGTTGAAGCACGTGCGCGACGTGTGGCCGCGTGAATGGCTCGCGGTGAAGCGGCGGCTGAAGGGGATGCAGGCGGACTACATCCCGGTCGAGACGTATCTGGACATCTGCGGCGAGGAGGGGGTGACGGACGAAGACCTTAAGGAGTCTCTGCTCGGGCTGCTGCACGACCTGGGAGTGGTCATCCGCTTCCCCGGCGACACGCAGGTGCTCAACCCGCGTTGGGTGACGCAGGGCGTCTACGGGCTGCTGACTTCGCCGCAGCTCGTCAAGGCGCAGGGACAGTTCGACCTGAAGGACGTGGGGAAGATACTGGCCGGGCTGCCCGATGCCAGACACCGTTACCCGCCGCACACGCACGAACGTTTGATTAAGGTGATGCAGCACTTCGAGCTGTGCTTCGAGTTCACTGACCGGCCGGGCCACTACCTCATCCCGCGCCACCTGCACGACAACGAGCTGGACATCCCGTGGGACGACTCGGACGCGCTGAAGTTCCAGTATCACTACGTCGAGACGTTGCCTGACTCCGTCATCTCGCGCTTCATCGTGCGCATGAACCAGTTCATCACGCGGCAGTACTACTGGAAGAACGGCGTCTTCCTGCACAGCGGCGAGAATCGGGCCAAGGTCAAGGCCGACATGGTGGACCGCAAAATCTTCATCTCCATCGTCGGCAAGGAGCACACGCGCCGCGCCTTCCTCGCCGTCATCCGCTCGGCCTTCAACGAAATCAACAGCAACTTCCGAATCGAGATCGAGCAGAAGATTCCCGTGCCCGGCTCGCCCGACGTGCTCGTCTCCTACGAGGAACTGCTCGCCCACGAGGAGATGGGCGAGCCGGAGATCGTCATCCCCAAGCTGCGCAGAAAGTTCCCGGTCAGGGAACTGCTCGACGGGGTCGAAGAACCAAGCGCGCGGATGTCGCGGCGCGAGCGCGGCTTTCACGAAAGCAGGCTCCCGCAGAGTCTACGCGGGGCGGGCGCACCGGCCGCGGGGCCGCGCATCCTCCGCGTCGTGGTCGCCTCGCCCGGCGACGTTCAGCCGGAGCGCGACGTGCTGCCGTCCGTCATCGAGGAAGTCAACCGCGGCGTCGCCGCCGACCGAGGGCTGCTCCTCACCCTGTCCCGCTGGGAGACCGACACGCACCCCGGCTTTCACGCGGAAGGCCCGCAGGGCTTGATTGATCCCGTCCTGAAAATCAACGACTGCGACCTGCTAATCGGCATCTTCTGGAAGCGTTTCGGCACTCCTACGGCCGACGGCGAGACAGGGACGGAGCACGAATTCGGTCAGGCTTACGAGGCGTGGCAGGGAAAAAGGTCACCGCAGATATTCGTCTACTTCAATCAGAAAGCCTACGCGCCGAAGTCGGAGGAGGAGGCCCAACAGTGGGGAAAGGTGCTCAAATTCAGGAACAAGTTTCCCAAAGAGGGCTTGTGGTGGCCCTACAACGGAAAGGCCCAGTTCGAGAAGCTCGTACGAAACCACCTGAACAATTACGTCCGCGGTTTGACTCCTCCCACAGCTTAGGAACAACGACGCGTTAAAGGCACACGGGAGACGCCAGTCGGCTTCGGCACGAAATTGTTCTTGCCCCGGCCGGCCGCCGGTGTTACAGTGCGCGCCCGTTCGGACATGTCGGAGAGGCGCTTCGCCCACCCTTCACCCACCCTGAAGCGCCCGAGCAAATAACCCGCAATCCTTAAAGACCGAGGCGAGACTCCCGCCCGCTCGTCCGCGTGACGGCCGCTTTCTGCCGCGGCCCCTTTTGACGCGACGCGACGCCCCGCCGCGCCCGGAGACGAACCGATGAGCCTCTTCGCCTCACGCACACGTCGGCGTGCCGTCTACTGCCTCACCTTGCCGCTCGTCCTCTTCTTATCTGTTACGGCCCGCGGGCAGGACTTAGACGACGTTTCCATCGGCGGCCTCGTCGCGGACGAGCAAGGCGCGGTCGTCGCGGGCGCGTTCGTGACGGCGCGCAACGAGGTGACGCGGTCGGAGCGCGCCGCCGTGACGGACGGCGAGGGGCGTTACCGGCTGGTCGAGTTGGCGCCCGGCTCTTACGCCGTGCGCGCCTCCGCGCCCGGCTTCGCCGCCGAGGAGCGGAAGGTGTCGGAGGCTTTGGCGGGGCAGGGCGTGAGGCTCGACTTCACGCTGCGGCCGGCGGGCCTCGCGGCCGAGCAGGTCGTCGTGAGGGGTGCGGACGCGCCGCTCGTTGACACGTCGCGTACCATCGCGGGCGGCACCGTCACGCGCGAAGAGGTCGAGCGGCTGCCGCTGGCTTCGCGCTCCGTGCTGGACTTCGTCTTCACGCTGGGCGGCGTGGCCGAGGAGCCGCTCTCCGTGCGCGACGCCGCGGAGGACCGCGACGCTTCCGGCAGGGGCTCCGCGCAAAGAGTGGCGACGACTCCTGAGGAGGCGGGCGCCTTTTCATTGGCCGGCGGCCCCGCCTACTCGAACAACATCACCGTTGACGGCCTCGACTCGAACGACGACCGCGCCGCACGCGAACGCTTCCGCCCGCCGCTCGAAGCCGTCGAAGAGGTGCAGGTCGTCACCAGCCAGTTCTCCGCAGAGTACGGCCGCGCCTCCGGCGGCCGCGTCAACCTCCGCACGCGCGCCGGCACGCGGAGCTTGCGCGGCCGACTCTTCTACTTCTTCAAAGACGAAGCTTTGAACGCCAACACGTGGAACAACAACCGCCGCGGCCTCAAACGACTCCCCTTGCAGCAGCACACGCCCGGCTTCACCCTGAGCGGCCCCCTGCGCGCCCGCACCCTCTTCTTCGCCGCGCACGAATACGACACCGCCCTCGACTCGACGCTCATAGACGCGCTCGTCCCCGTCGAGCAAAACCCCTCGTTCCCGCTCCCGCGCCCCACGACCCACGCCGGCCGCCGCTTTGAAGCCTCACCCGACAACCCGGCCGAAATCGCCCCCTTCATACAAAAAGTCTCCACGCCCTCCCGAAGCCACTCCTTCACCGCGCGCCTCGACCACGACTTCACGAAGACGCACAACGGCGCCCTCGTCATTCAGCTCGGCCGCTCCAACGACCTCCGCCAATTCGGCGGCGGCCTCCGCCTCGCCGAAAGCCTCCAGGGCCGCTCGCGCCACACGGAAGCGATCTCTTACACCGACAACTTCGTCTTCTCTCAAAGGACCGTCAACCAACTCCGCGCCCAACTCTCCCGCCTCCGCCCCTCGACTCAGACGCGCGAACGCGGCCCCGTCGTCCTCATCAACATCGAAGACCCACTAGATGACCGCTCGGGCACCCTCGTCGCCGGCTCCTCTTCGAGCGGCGCGACCGAACGCGCCGAGACGCGCCTCCAACTCCAGGAGACCTTAACCATCCTGCGCGGCCCTAACACCCTCAAGCTGGGGGCCGACGTGCACCGCGTCCGCTCCGTCTTCCGCGACCTCGCCGACGCCTCCGGCACCTACACCTTCACGAGCGCCGCCGACTTCCTCGCCTCTTCGCCCTCCCGCTTCCGCCAACGCTTCGGCACCGGCTCGTCGCAACAGAACACTTACGCCGGCCTCTTCATCCAGGACGAATGGCGCCCCCACCCGCGCCTCACCCTCACGGCCGGCCTCCGCTACGAGCGCGAGACAATCCTCCCCGACCGCGACAACTTCGGCCCCCGCCTCGGCCTCGCCCTCGACCCCTTCGGCACGGGCAAGACGGTCCTCCGCCTCGGCGCCGGCCTCTTCTTCAACCGCGCCATGTTAAGGACCGTGGAAGAGTTCACGCTCGGCGAGACTGCCATCGACTTTGACACCAACAACCTCCCCGTCGCCTCACGCCGAGCCTTCATCGCCGCTAACCTCCGCTTTCCCGAAACGCCCTCCGCCGACTCCCCACTTCTCAAACAGTTGGGCACCCGCCGCCTCAGCTTCTCACGCCGGCTTGACCCGAACTTACGCATCCCCGAAAGCTATCAATTCAATCTCGGCGTCGAACGCGAACTCGGGCGCGGCTTCGTCGTCGAAGCCAACTACACCTTCAACCGCGGCATCCACCTCTGGCGCGAGTTCAACGCCAACGCCCCGCGACTGCCGGCAGGCTTCTCGAACTTCACCCACTACCTGCTCGCCCGCGACTTCCCCAACTTCCGCGACGCCTCCGGCGCCCGCGCCCTCTACAACGCACAGACGGCCGGCGACCTCGTCCGCTTCACCCTCGCCCCGGCGAGTTCGGGCGGCATCACCCGCATCGCCGAGTTCGGCGTCCCCGTCTCCGTCTTTAACCTCAACAGCGTCAACTCCTCGACCACACTCGAAGCCGCGCTCGCCGCCCTCCAGCCTCTCAGACCCGACCCCACGCGCACACAAATCGAGCAACTCGTCTCGGCCGGCAACAGCTTCTACCACGGCCTCACGCTCGAAGCCCGCCGCCGCTTCCGCGACCGCCGCGCGGGCTTTGCCTACTCGCTGCGCGCGGCTTATACGCTCTCGCGGCTCATTGATGACGGCGTCGTCAACACATCGAGCGCCGTCCGCCCCGGCGACTTCCAGGGCGAGCGCGCGTTCGGCCTTCAAGACCGCTGCCACCGCCTCGCCCTCTCCGGCACGCTCGACGCCCCGCGCCGGCTCGGCTCCCTGCGTTTGGCTTCGATCATGCGCGTTGCCTCAGGCGCCCCCTTCAACCTCAGCCTCGGCGGCGCAGACCGCAACCTCGACGACGTGAGCAACGACCGCCCGTCTTTCACGGGCCTGACGAGCGCCATACGCTGGCGCGAGCCCGGCACGCCGCTCGACCCGCTGCTGGCGGGGGCCTTCAGCCTCCCGCCCATCGGCTCGACCGGCGACCTCCGGCGCAACGCCGGGCGCGGCCCCGGCCTCTTCACCTTTGACCTGAGCCTGACGCGCGAGTTCCGCATCTCGGAGCGTGCCCGCCTGCGGCCCGTCGTAGAGTTCGACAACGTGCTGAATAAGAAGGTCTTCACTTTCGGCGCCGAGTTCATCAACTTCAACGCGCTTAGTTCTAGCGCGAGCGGGGAACAGCGCCGCGCCTTCGCCGAGACATTCTTAGTGCCGACGCGCACGTTGCGGCCGCGAACGGTTAGAGTCGGCGTACGGCTGGATTTTTGAACGCGTGCTCGGGCGACGAAGAGGGATGGGCTTATTCGCGGCAATCACCTGAGCGGGTCAAGGCGAGCAGGTCCGCCTCCGCCTGACGGGGTCGCCGGGCGTACGGATGGCGCCGTCGAGCACGGCCGCCTGTGAGGGTCACGGACTGAAACCCGGCTGACCTCTTCGTTCCGGCCCGGCCAGCGTTTCGAGCAGCACTTTAGCAAAAGAATATTCAGAGTTGAGGAGTGGTTCCCACGGCACGAGGTGCCTCAAGAAGCTTTCTACCCGGTGGACGAGTCGCTCAGGCAGACAGCGGCAAGGCGTGGGCGGCCACCATCCGCCGGACGCGCCACGTCGGTGACCTTACCCGCTGGATGAATCACGACCCCTACAGCAAGGCATTCGAGAGGCTGCTCCGGGACCTAAAGGCGCAGGCGTGAAGGCTGGCCGTTGACACCCCGCCCCCCGCCTAATATCCTCCCCCGCGCACCCCGCCCCCTCACGTCGCTATACGTGGTCGATTCAGGGTGGCGGTGACAGCCCGAAATCTGGCCGGTCAGGACGCCGGCGGCATTTACATTTTATGGCGACGGCGGCCTAATCCGCGTTAGACATCTTCTTGGATGGGGGAGATATGAAGAACTCGCGTATGTTAGTCGTAGTGATGCCAACTGTACTTACATTGATAACCGGATGTCAGCGCCCTCAGAGACCGGCGGAGTTCAAGGAGCTTGTGCCTGAAAGGGCGGAAGAGATGGTTAAGGAGGCAAAAGAATCACCATTAACCATAATTGTTACTATTGACGGTGAGTACAGAGTCCTCCTTAATGATGAGAGCGTGGGTACGACCGAAGATGTGAGCTTGTTGAAAGAAAAATTGGCGAAGGCACTTGAGGGAAGAAAGCAAGCTTACCGGGCAGGAACGGGAAACGGGTCGCCCGGTGCTGACGAGGAAGCAGGCCAAAAGGTAGTTTTCGTTCGTGCACCATCATCTTTCAAATATGGTGAGGTCGTAAAAGTGATCGAGGCCATTAGGGGTGTCGGCGGTGAGCCTATCGGGTTACAGGAGCAAAGCCCTAATACTGCCCGCTAAACGTGCCTTAGTATTCCACGGCGATGTCTAACAACGGCATGCACCCGACGCCCCTCCACGCTGCCTCTCATGTAACTTGTGTAGGGGTGCGGGTGATGCCTGGCGTTAGGCTTCTTTATTGGTTTAGAGGTTGATATGACGAGTCCTAGCGTGCCGACGATCAAACGATTATTTGCTGTGTCAGGTAATGTCTGTGCATTTCCTAATTGCCATATTCCACTTGTTGATAAAGCAAGCGGGAAAGTCACGGGGAAAATATGTCATATCAATGCGCGTCAGCCTAGTGGCCCGAGGTATGACTCGAATCAACCGGAAGAAGAGCGTCATGGTTTTGGCAATCTAATCTTAATGTGTCCTATTCATCATGATGTAATTGATTCGGATGAGGAATCTTATACTGTTAAGAGATTAAAGCAGATCAAAGCTAATCATGAATCCCTTCATGCTGGGGGACATGAACCTAGTGATGAAATTGCGAAGCAGTTCTTGATTAATATTTCCTCGAATACTATCTCTCATGGTTCCATAATATTCACCCAAAATCAGATGGGAGGACAGGTTGCACATTCCATTACAAACATTGGCCCCCAACCTCGGCAGATTAGTCAAGCAGCCGCTAATGCATTGGTCGCCGAATTGCTTAAATATCCGAAAGAAACGGTATACATTGTAGCCTTAATGAATGATGCAGAATCTTATAACCTTGCATCTACGTTGGACAGCATTCTAAAACTTGCAGGCTGGCAATCAGAAGGCGTTTTGCAAGGCATGTTCTCTGGTATGCCGCGTGGAGTTATCATCGAAACGCCCGTTGAAAAGCCAAGTCTTAATCTCTTGCTCAATTGGATGGGAGTTGTAGGATTAAAACCTCAAGGGATAATCGTTTCTGGATCACAGCAAACGAAGATTACCGTTGGCACAACAATTTAAGGTTCCTTAATATCTATGTACGGAAAAGCCTAACATCGGCATGCACCCGACCCGATTCAGCATGGATGTCATCCGTCAGATTGAAAGCTTATTTAGTTGTGTGCGGGCGGGTGATGCCTGGCGTTAGCCGGCTTCCGTACTTATGGCTTCAAACATCACATGCCCCGGGAGGTGAGAGGTGGCGACTCCGAGGGTCGGAACATACTCGCTCTTTCTGGCTGTCATCCTCTGGGGGACGTTACTCGGGGGGATTGCTTATTCGCACCTCGTTTACTTCCCCGTGTACCTGTCGGCCTTGCCGGATTCGGCCGTCGTCGTCAACGGCCCTTACGGCTTACACGAGGCGGTGTTCTGGATGACCATTCATCCGCTGCTCATCCTCTCGCTCATCCTGGCCCTCGCGCTGAACTGGAAGTCCAGGCCGCGGCGCAACCGCATCCTGATAAGTTCCGCGATCTATGTCGTGGTGATAGTGGCCTCCGGCCTCTATTTTATTCCCGAGTTAGGGGCCTTCCAGCGGAGCCCGGGGTCGGGCCTGTCCACCGCGGAGTGGCTGGCACGCGGGCATCGCTGGCAGAGGTTGAGTTGGGTTCGCGGGGCGGTGATGTATGCGGGGATATTGCCATTACTGGCCGCGCTGGCGAATCCATTCGGCGACACGAAGGAGCCGGTCGCGGCAGTCGCCGGCTAACAACAGCACGCACCCGACAACTTGTAAGGGCGTCTGCCGCCGACTTAAACGTCTGCCATGACTGCTGCCCCTTCCCTGCTAATATCCTTCCCCCCGCTTCCCCGCCCCCACGTCGCTAAACGGTGGTAGATTCAGGGCGGCGGCATTTATATTTCATGGCGGCGGCGGCCAGCCGCGTGTCGGGAGGCTGCGAGATGGGGAGCATTCGATGTCATACTCCTGGTCATTCCACAGCTTTTCGGAGGAGGCATTCCGCAATGTCTTCGGGGGCAGTTCGCCGGAGCGGGCCGGGGAGTTTCTGCGGTCAGCCACTTCCGCAGGTGGCGTGTCTCCCGCAATCGCACCCGCCGCGCGGTCGATGCTCACGTCAGGCATCTCGTACTTAGGTGTAAGTCGTGACGCGGCGCGGGCGATGGATGAGGCGATAAAATTCGCTTTCTCACCTGAGGGGCTGGAGGCGGAGTTAGGAATAGAGCATCTTTCGCCCGACGGCATTCACCCGTCCACCATCGCCGAACTCGTCCGGCGTCTGGACGCGCCCGCGCCCCTTCTGTCATGCCTCTTACGGGGCAGGCGTTTCGGCCAGACCGAGCCCGCCGATTGCGGGTATTGCATCTTCCGGCCGGACGAAATCTCGGCCGTTCTTAACGAGACCCGCGGGGCCTTCGCCGCCAGCGCACCTTGGTCGGCCGAGTACATGCCGGAACTTCTTCGGGAATGCCTCGTCGAGCCTTTCGAGGCCGCCGAAAGCGCCGGCCGGCCGGTCTTTTGCGACCTGAGCTAGCACCGCCTGACGTGGCCCGGGTTATTGACAGACCTTCGGCGCGGGCGTAGCTTAACCGGGTCATGCTCGGCGGCCCCCGGCACGCACGCCATCCCGAGCGTTGCAGCTAATCAACACTTGACACTCCGGCGATTCGCCGGCGGGCACAGGAGGCGATCATGGCCGACACCGACGAGCCCTACCTGATTCTTAGTTTCGACGGCGGCGGCATCCGCGGACTGGTGACCGCGCTGCTGTTGCAGCGAATCAACTCTCAGTTCCCCGATTTCCTCGGCCGGGTGAATCTATTCGCCGGCACGTCCACCGGCAGCTTCATCGCGCTCGGCCTCGGCAGCGGCGCCCAGAGTGGCATCACCCCGGACACGTTAGTCAATCTCTACGCGACACAGGGCCAGAATATCTTCCAGCCCTACTCCGAGATCGGCGACACGTTCGACTACGTGGAGTATTACAACGACGGGCTGAAGGCGGCGTTGCTGACTGCGCTGCCCACGGCCGCGCAGACGTTGAGCGAGTTGGCCGCGGGCAACCCGCAGCAGCGCGTGCTGGTGACGACGTTTCAACTCTTCGCCCCCGAGACCAACACCTGGCTGCCCCTCGTCCTCCACAACCTGCCCAACTCGGACAGCGCGGCCAACACGACCATCTTGGACGCCGCCATGAGTTCGAGCGCCGCGCCGACCTACTTCCCGCCCTACCAACATCCGTACTACGGCTATTGCGTGGACGGCGGCGTGGTGGCGAACAATCCGTCCACGTTGGCGCTGGCGATGGCGATGGACCCGACCCTGGCCGACGTGCCCATCGGCAACATCCGGCTGCTCTCGCTCGGGACGGGCGTGACGCTCGATAGCATCCCGAACGACGTGGTGGAGAGTGTCGGGCCGATGAACTACGGCGTGAAGAACTGGATGTGGCCGGAAGCCAGCGCCCCGACGCCGGCCCTCCCGCTGATGACGCTCATGTTCGACGGCGTGTCGAGCATCGACACCTATCAGTGTCAGCAGTTGCTAGGGGCGCGGTTCCAGCGTGGCAACGTGCCGCTGCCGGCCAGCTACGCGCTCGACGACTGGCAGGACATTGATACGCTCACCGGCTACGTCAACACCTATCTGGGGACCGGCGGCGGCTCGCCCGCGCAGAACTGGACTGATGTCATCAACTGGATAAGCAAGAACTTTCCAGATGCCGGCGCGTCCTGAAGGGACTTCAGCAGGTGGAAGGATTACGACTCCTGCCGGAAGGAGTTTAATAGACTCCTGCGTGCCCTTAAAGCAGAGGCTTGAAGGCCCGCCGTTGACACCCCGCCGCTCCACTAATATCCTCCCCCGCGCCCTGCCTTAACGCATCACGGGAGCCGGTAGAGATGGCCGTTCCGGGGCGACCCCGGATACGAACGTGACGATACAGGACGCGAAAAGACACGTACCCCGCCGCCGGCTCAGGGCGGCCGCGCCCCAGGTGCTGACCGGCGCACGCGTCGCGCTGGGGGCCGCCGCCGCCGTCGCGGCCCTCGAAGGGCCGTCCCACACGGCCGCCGCCCTCATCACGCTCGGGGCCGCCACAGACCTCCTCGACGGCCCACTGGCGCGCCGGCTTAACGTCGCCAGCGCCTTCGGGGCGCTGTTCGACACCTTCTCCGACTACCTCTGCTTCGTCGTCGCGCCCTGGACCCTGACGCGGGCGCTCACGGCCGCGGGCGGGGACGTGTCGCACGAGGCGCTGGTCGGCCTCCCGCTGCTGACCGGCGCGATCCGCTACGCGCGCAACAGCCTGCTCATAATCGCGGCCGGAGGCGGGGAGGTGCGCGAGTTGCCGGGCCTGCCCACCGTCTTCTTCGCCTTCGTCCCGGTGGCGGCCGTCTTCCTCGACGCGCGGGCGCTGGTCGGCGACGCGGCCCTCCCGGCGATACTGACCTTCTTGGTCGTCTCCTTCTCGCTGCTGATGGTGGCCCCCGCGCAGTACCCGAAGCTGACGAGGGCACGGTGGGCGCCGGCGGCCGTGTTGGCGCTGCTCGTCGTGATGCCGTTCTTCGGCACCCGAGTCCTGGCGGCCGTGATGGTCGTCGCGGGCCTGCTCTACGTGGTGGTCGCGCACCTGTTCGCGCGCGGGCCGGCGCGACTAACGCGTGAAGAAAGCGGATAATGTGACCGGCCGCCGAAGTCTGAAGACGGGACGGCCCCAAAGTCAGGAAGAAGAAAGGCGACAGAGAGTGAAAAAACTACAAAGCGGCTTCACGTTCGACCCCCACGCGGGCGCTACCTACAGCTTCGAGCACATGGCGCTCGCCGACGCCGAACAGAGGGCGCGCGCGGCCGAGTCGCCGCACATCGTCGAGGCCATCAACTGGACGACATCCGAGGGCGGCGAGGTGCATTACAACCGCTACTTCGCCCACGACTTTGACGAGGCCATGGGGCTCGCCGTCAGGCTCCGCATGGGCTTCGAGGAGGGCGTCGAGGAGGTGGTGGCCATCCGCCCCGCCACGAGCGCCGAGGCTTCCGCGGGGGGCGCGGCCTCGGCGCACTTCCTCAAGCTGATGCC
Source organism: Pyrinomonadaceae bacterium (assembly GCA_035296285.1). Classification (GTDB taxonomy): domain Bacteria; phylum Acidobacteriota; class Blastocatellia; order Pyrinomonadales; family Pyrinomonadaceae; genus QHXN01. The sequence continues at coordinate 13,135 of DATHBF010000560.1, forward strand.
GCTCGCCGTATCCAGCATCAATCACGAAGAGGACTTCACGAAAGGCGGCGCGGAGGGAGGCGGGAAGAAGTGACCGAAGAACAGATAGCCGAATTGATCGAAGGCATCGCGAGGAATGAGGGCGTCGGGCTTGAGGTGTCCGTCCGGGCGTCGGCGGCCAATAGCCTGACGGTCACTCTTCATTCGGCCGGCGAGGCGGGCGCGCGCGAAGTATTCACGGTGCCGCAGCCCGAGCCCGGCGAAGACAGAGACGAGTTCATCAACACCGTGCGCGAAAACATCAGGGCGCTTAAAGGAAAACCAGGGCAGGGCTGAAGGCGGGAGCGTAGCGGCCCGCCGTTGACACCCCACACCTCCGGTAATATCTTCCTCCGCGCACTTCTCGCTCTCACGTCGGCCCGAGCGCGGAGACGTGAGGCGTTGGCCGACTTTCGCTCATATTGCTTTAGTAACCTCCGCTGGCCCGATGTATCGAAGTTTAGACCCCGAAAAAATTGTCGAGACCATCGAGACGCTCTGTAGAAGAATCGACGAGCGGTTCCCCGACTCCGGCCTCGGCAGAGTCTGCCGCGAGTTGTTGACGGTCGCCGGGGAGTCGCAGGAGCGCTCCGCGTGGATCGCCAGGCCCCACAGGTGGCTTCGAGTTGTCACGTGGCTCCTGCTCATCGTCATGGTGGCCGGCCTGGCCGTCGTCCTGGCAAACGCCGCATGGCCGCGCGGCGGGTTCGACCTGGTCGGGCTCGTGCAGGTGTCCGAGGCCGGACTGAATATCACCATCCTGCTGGGCGCGGCCGCCCTCTTCCTGGCGACGGCCGAGGCGCGGATCAAGCGGGGGAGGGCGCTGAAGGCGATTCACGAACTGCGCGCCCTGGCGCATGTCATCGACATGCATCAACTGACCAAGGACCCGGATCAACTGCTGAGCCGCGTGAAGGCGACCCCCTCATCACCGAAGCGGACCCTGCGCGCGTCCGAACTCATTAGGTACTTAGACTATTGTAGTGAAATGCTCTCCCTCATCGGGAAGCTCGCGGCGCTCTACGTGCAGAAATTCGAGGACCCCGTGGCGCTCGCCGCGGTCAACGAGGTGGAGGATTTGACGACCGGGCTGTCGCGCAAAATATGGCAGAAGATCATGATCCTTAACGCGTTTCTGGCGGAGGGGTCCGGTTAATATTCATCCGGCAATCATATGAATAGCAGAATAGCCGTCGCCCGAAGCGAGCAGGAGATTTCGAACTGTTATCCGGTCATGGCCGAACTGAGGCCGCACATACACCCGGACGACTTCGTGCCGACGGTCAAAAGGTTAGCCGAGGTCGCCGGCTTTCGGCTCGCTTACCTGACCGACGGGGAGGTCAAAGCCGTATTAACCCCGCGCCCGAGACGCCGTAGGCCGTCTCCGAAGTGAGTCTCCTGAGGGCGTCGGCCGCGACTCCCGAATCATTGACATCTGTCAGTAGTGGCTGTATATAAACTCCCCGCTCAGCTAATAAATCACCTCACGACAATGGCGTTCATTGAATTAAGGAGTTACAGATGAAGAATAAAGCGGCGGCCACGGTCCTGGCGCTCTTCCTGATGTCCTTCTCGACCCCGCCCCCCGCCTTCGCCCAGACGGATGGGCCGGCCGCGGGCGGCACCTACCGATTCATCTTAGCCGACCGCGTGACGAAGACCCTGGATTTCGATGCCCGCGGTGACGGAAAAGGCGGGGGGAGCGGGTGGATGACTTTCTTCGACCGCTTGCGGCTCCCCGACCAGGACGTGGACGGCACCGGAGACGCGGGCGACAAGGACGCCCCATTAGATTTTTACGTCAAGGCGGAGTTCAGCGCCATGACCGTCGAGAAGAACAAGGCGCTGATGAACGGCACCATCGTCGATTCCAGCCACAGGAGCTACATCGGGAAGTGGGTGCAGTTGGTGGTCGAGGACAACGCGATCAGCCGGGAACTGCCGGACACGCTGTCGTGGCGCTTCTGCCAGCCGCAGCCGGGCGGGTGGATACCGTCGGACGCGGAGGTGCCGGGCGACAGGGGGGCTTGGATGAGTTGGTGGGCGACCGACGCCGAGCGGAAGGACGACGTGGGGATGCCGTCCCCGAACTACATCCCCGGCGAGCTGAAACGCTGCACGGACTACCCGCTCTCGTCCTACGACTTCGTCCAGATAACGAAGTGGGACGGTGACATCAGAGTTGTGCAGTAGGAGCCCCGCCCGCCCGCCGCAGTAGGCCATAGCCATAGCCGCCGGCGCGTGAGCCGGCGGCTAAAGGCCGGCCCTGTACCCGTCCGGCAGTCGGACGCGCACGCGCCGACCTCTGACTTCCGACACACCATTTGACACTCCATCCCTCCGGTAATATCTTCCCGTCGCGCTCCCGTCGTTCTCATCTCAACCGAACATGTCTTACGACTGCCGAGGGGGTTCTCTATTATGCGCTTCGACCTTGAACACGCCGCCGACATCCTGTCCCGCACCCCCGCCGTTCTCGAATCGATGCTGAGCGGCCTCCCCGCGGGGTGGGTCTCCGGGAACGAGGGCGGGGAGACCTGGTCCCCGTTCGACGTGCTCGGCCACCTCATCCACGGCGAGCGCACCGACTGGATTCCCCGCGCGAGAATAATCCTGCGCTCCGGGGAGTCCGAGGCGTTCGAGCCCTTCGACCGGTTCGCCCAGTTCGAGGCGAGCGCGGGGAAGAGTCTGGATGAGCTGTTGGGCACGTTCGCGGAGTTGAGGTCGGACAGCATCCGCGCCCTCAACGGCCTGAACATCACGGGAGAGGACCTCGCGAAGAGAGGGAGGCACCCGGAGCTGGGGGTGGTCACTCTGGAGGAGTTGCTGGCGACGTGGGTGGTTCACGACCTGGACCATGTCGCGCAGATAACGAGAACGATGGCGAAGCAGTACAGGGAGGCCGTCGGGCCGTGGCAGGCGTACCTATCCGTTTTGAAGTGATGTCGGAGTAAAGACGTAAATATGCTGGACCCGAACCCGCAGCCACCAAGGCCGGCCGTCTGGGCGTGGTACGTCGCCTTCTGCGCTGCTATGGCGATCATGTGGCTCATGCTCGTGATTCTGGGGCTGAACTTCATCGTGGCCGGCCCCTCGGACCCGGAGATGAGTCCCGGCGAGGCGAGGGTGATGGGCCTCATCTTCATCGTGTTGGGGGCGGCGCTGATGGCCCCGTACGCGGCGGCGCCGTTCCTGCCGCGCCGGAAGTGGGCGTGGGTCGTGGGGGTCGTGCTCATCGCCCTGTCGATGACGGGCACGTGCTGTATCCCGGCGGCGGTCCCGCTGCTTATCTTCTGGGTCAAGCCGGAGACGAAGGCTTTCTTTAACGCGAGGTGAGGGCGGAAGTGGCGAATACTTGGTCACGTAGATGGCGCCTTACACGCAGCCAATCTTGACTTTGAATCCTCCGGTCTTGAAGCCGAACCCGCAGCCGATTTACCTCTTCGCCGACAGCCAGCTCCTCTTCCGGCGCGACGGCGGAAATCTCTTCCTCGATTCAATCCGCCGGCTCGTGACGCGCGACTCTCCCAGGGCCGCGTACGTGGGCGCCTCCAACGGCGACGCGCCAGAGTTCTACTCCATCTTCGAGGCGGCCATGGACGGCGCGGGCGTCCGTGACCGCAGGATGATTCTCAGCTCCTTCGCGGCCGAGGACCGGTCGTTCCTGAGTGACGCCGACATCATCCTGCTGGCGGGGGGCGATGTCGAGGTGGGCTGGCGCGTGTTCGTCGAGACGGGGATGCGGGAGGCGATCGTCAGGAGGTATGCCGAGGGGGCCGTCCTGATGGGGGTCTCGGCCGGCGCCGTGCAGCTGGGGCTGTACGGCCTGACGGAAAGAGGGGCGTCAACCGGGGGGCTGGCGGACGCGTTCGAGCTGGTCCCCTTCGTCATAGACGCCCACGACGAGGGGCGTCGGTGGGGCAGGCTCCGGGCGGCGCTGCGGCTGCTGGGCGGCGCGGCCGGGGGCATCGGCATACCGGCGGGCGGGGGGATGATCTACCACCCGGGCGGGCGCGTCGAGGCCGTCGGCCGCCCCCTGCACGAACTCTCGTTCGAGGGCGGGGAGGTTAAGGACGCCCTGCTACTCCCGGGGCCGGTGTGAAGCGACCTTCCACGTCTACCCGAACCGGAGCCCACCGCTGTTTCCCTCCCGCGGCCTGATCCGCCGGCCACGCCGTCTACGCGTTACTCTACAGGGAGCGAGGTGCTCCTGACCCGACTCACCACCGGCCGGCGGCAGTCCGGCTCGCCACCTACTTACCTTCGCGGGAGGCGCCCGCCGAAAAGAAGGAAGGGAGAACTCACGTGTCAGCACGCATCGCAGCCACAATCGCGTTCGCCGTCTTAGTCGCCGCCCTGTTCTCGGCCCCGGCCGGCAGTGCCTCGGCCGCCGCCAGGTGCAAGAACGTCAGGGGCCACGTCACGTCCCACACCGTCACGGAGAACTGCTCCTCGCCCATCGCGCTCTGCGCCGCGGGCCAGTTCTACGGCGCCATCCGCGGGGAGTTCTTCCTCGTCGCCACCAGCCTGACGCCGACACAGGACACGCCCGCCACCGGCGTCTACATCTATACCGGCGACACCGTCATCAAGACTAAGGAGGGCGACATCCACACGAAGGACGCGGGAGCCTTGAACCTCACCCCCGGCAGCACCGGCGACGACATCAGCATCGTCACTATCACCGGCGGGACGGGCGCGTACGCCGGCGCGACGGGCCGCCTGCGCGCCTCCGGCACGTTCTCGGAGTCGGGCGGCGAGTTCTCCTACGAGGGCGAGGTCTGCACGCCCTGAGCCGTGGGGCGGTGCCGCGGGAAGGTTATTCGACCTGAAAACTTACGCGCTGGGTGCTGTCGGATTTCGCGGCGCGGTCCTGCACCAGCGTCCGTAGTTCGTAACGGCCGGCGGGCAGCGACGCGAGTGAGATTTCCGCCGCGTAGGCCAGGCGCGCAGGGTCTTGCCCTTCCGTGGAAATCGGGCGCGCGGGGGTCGTCAACACGACGCTGCCGCCGCGGAGGAGCTGCGTTTGAATCGTCACGTCGGGCGCGGCCGTCCCCGCCTGGCCGCGCGCCGCGTTGTAGATGAAGATCATGTATCGCAGTTGAGACGTGCGGCGGATGCGCCGGTCCACCATGACCCGCAAAGTCGCGTCTTCGACCGCACCATCCTTCGGCTTCGTCTGCCCGTCGCCGGACCTCTCACTCAGTATCAGACTGCTGAGCGCCAGCCGCCGCTTTGAAAGGTCCGGCACCTCTACCCACTGGACGGCGCTGCCGACGTGGCCGCTCTTCGCGTCCCTGGCCGCCACGCGTATCTGATATAGGCCGGGCTTCAGCCTCGTCCGGTAGTTATGAATAATGGCCTGCCTCGCCGGCTTCGAGAGGGCGGCGCCGGAGGCGTCCACCGTCAAAAGCTCTCTGAAGAACCCTTCACGCTTGCCCGTGGAATCGTAGACCAAACCCAGGAGGTCCACGCTCGCCTGCGCCCTCTCGCCCGCCCGCGGCGTGAACTCGACGGCCTCGCTTCTTATCTGCGACGCGATGTAGACCGCCATGCCCTCGTCCGGCAAGTCTAGATAGCTGACCGACAGCGAAACGGGCAGCGACCGCGCCGGGACGAGCGCGCCCGCGGCGGCGTTCAACTGCCGGTCGGCGGGCGACGAAGGGGCCTGAGGGTCTTTGCCCGTCTTACTCGCGGCCTTGCTCTGCTCGTCGGGCGGGGCCGCGAAATTTTTGTCCAGATACCCACCCTGCACCCTGACCTTAAGGTCGGGGCGGTTTTTGACGCGCACCTCTATCTTCCGCATTTTTTCCGAGCCGCCGTTCCCAGGGGCGGGCCGCCAGGCCAGCAGGTAAAACTGCGTCGCCTCCTCGATTGATTTCGTCAGCCCGGTCTGAAGGTCGTTCGTGTTGCGTATGAACCGCCCGCCGGTTTCGTCGGCCAACTGGCTGAGCCCGTCCTGCCGCTCGAAACGCTCGCCCGATTGCACGCGGAACCCGACGCCGGGCGAGCCCGCGGAAGTGCCTTCGGGGAAGCCGGCGTCGAGCCCCTTCGCGTCGAGCGAATAGATGACGGCGTTGGTGCGCGCCGCCGCGTCGGTGATGCGCCGCATCCGGTAGGAGGAGTCCGAGTTGGCGGGGTCGAGGAGGAAGCCGTCCGAGATGAAGAAGACGACCTTGCGCCCAGCGAGTTGCGCCGAGCTGCGGATGGCCTGTTCCAGAGTCGAGTACACCCCGCGGTTGATGGAGGCGGCGTAAGCGAGCAGAGTCCTGGCCCGCGAGCGGACGACCTCGCGCCTCGATTCGATGTCGCCCCCGATTTCGTTCGCGGCGAACATGTCCGTCACCTGATTGTCGAACTGGCTGATGAGCAGGGCTTCGTACTCCGTCATCGGCGGGATGCTGCGGTCGTTCGCAGACCTGTCGCGGGCGTAAACGAGTCGCCCGACGGCCGCGCGCAGGACGGTCTTGTCGTCGGTGAACTGCTGTAGGAAACCTATCTTGCCAGTCGTCGAGACGACGGCCGCCGTGTCCTCCGGCCCAATCTCCTGCTCGATAAACCGCGAGATTAATTTTCTGACCCGCGAGTGGCTTTCAAAAGAGAGGTGCAGGTCGTCTACGACGAAGAGAATGTTTCTGCCGCGCCCCGCGGGCTCGACCGCGGCGGCGGACGACGCGCCCGGCCCTTTAACGTCTCGGCCGGCCTTCGCCTCGGCCCCCCCGCGCTCCGGGCGCGCGCTCGGCTCGAAGAAGGAGACCGAAACCGGCTTGCCGTCAACCGTCAACTCGAAATCTTCGAGCCTGAGGTCGCCGACGAACCTCCCCTTCTTGTCGAAGACGGCGACCCCGGTCTGAATCAGCTCCGCGTTAACCCTTACCACCTCGTCCTCCGACTCGGCCGCCTCGGCCGGAGGGTTAGTCCTCCTCTCGTCCTGCGCGTGAGCGGCGGCCGCGCAGACGCAGAAGAGGGCTACGAGCAGGTGTGATTTAAACGAAGAACCTGACACGGGCATGTGCTAATCATGCCCCCTTCCAAGCCGCGAGGACAAGAAGGAATTGCGGAATTAGAAGGTGCTCGTCGGGACGAACGAAGACCTCGCGACCGGGAATATCGCAAGGTCAGGCGGGCCTTGAAGGTGAGTTACCCTTGCGCGGCGGGCGGCGCCGTGAGCCTTAAGCGGCGGAAGTGGGTGCAGCGGGCGCGCAGGCGGGAGATGCGGCGCCTCATCCAGGTATTCATGGGAACGTGCTCCTTGCGGGAGAGGAGTCGAGGAAGGCTTCGACGAGGCGCGGGTCGAACTGACGGCCGGCCTCGCGCCGCAGCTCGGCGGCGGTCTCGTCGTGCGTGCGGGGCCTGCTGTAGGGGCGGCGCTCGACCATCGCGTCGTACGTGTCGGCAATTTGGACGATGCGCGCCATCAAGGGGATGTCCTCGCCGCCGAGCCGGTGCGGGTAGCCGCGGCCGTCCCAACGCTCGTGGTGGTGCTGAGTGCGTATGCGCAGCTCGGCCGGGAGGTCGAAGTAGCTCGCCAGGAGCGCCCCGAAGTTCGGGTGGAGGTGGAGTATGAACTGCTCGATGCGCGTCGGGCGCCGCGGGCGGTTCAGGATGGACTCGGGCACGAGCAGCTTGCCCACGTCGTGCATCATGGCGGTCGAGGAGAGGTGCTTGAGCTTCGCCGCGTCGAAGCCGAGGGCGCGGCCGATGGCGCGCGAGTAGCGGGCCGTGCGGACGCAGTGGAGGTGGGTCGAGGGGCGCGTCAGCCGCAGGCGGTTCATCAGCGCGTAGACGCCGTCGCCCGTCCCGCGGTGGCACTCGCCGGCCGCCTTCAGCCGCACGCACAGGCGTTGCAGATAACCCGCCCAGCTCGTGGACACGAGCCGCACCGTGGCCGCTCCGGTCGGGTCAAAAATCAACTCCTCACCCATCGGCAAAAGCTCCTCTCCTGTGCTTCGTTGTAAAATTGAAGGGGGCGGCAAAAGGACACCCACTGATGAGCATCTGCCGTGCCACACACGGTTCCGTACATACGCCCCGGCGGCGGCGCAAAACCCGCGCCTGTAAAGACTTGCGCCAAGCCCGCCGCGCGGACCGTTTAGATGCGCCGCGCTGAGAATCCGCTTCAGGTCAGCGCCGCTAAATGCACCGGAATTTCGCCGCGCCCGTGTGCATTTTGCTGCGCCAATGCGGGCGGCCGCACACCATTTCGTGCCTCGGGCGGGGCGCGTTTTTATAGGCGAATGTTGACGGCCGCGGGCGCAGGTTGGACTGTGTTAAACTCGTGGCCGGGCACATCGCGGCGAGGGTTTGGAGGGCATGAGCGGCGGCAAAGACGAGAGGCCGAAGAGTCTGGACGAGAGCGTCGAGGCGGCGCTCCTGGACGCCGACCTCTTCATCAAGTACAAGGCGCCGCAGCGCGCCGTCGGGCGCCTCCAGGAAGCCATCGCGCACCACCCGCGCTCGGTCGTGCTGAGGGAGAAGCTGAGGGAGGTGGCGGTCGCGCACGGCGACCCGCGCGAGGCCGCGCGCCAGTGCCTCTTCCTCGTCAACCTCTACATCTCGCGCGAGAACTTCGAGACGGCCCACGAGCGCCTGCTCGAAGCCAAGCACATAGACCCCCGCATCAACATCGCGCCGGGGCTCGAAGCCATCCGCCGCGCCCGCCGCCCCGACCTGCAAGCGCCCGCCGTCGCCCCGCAAGCCACGCCGCCCCCGCAGCCCGAGCGCCGCCCCGTCACACTGGCCGGCGACCTCTCGGCCGTCAACATCTTCGACGCCATGCAGGTAATCGAGAACTCGCGCCTCACCGGCGCCCTCTGCGTCGAGGGCCAGGAACGCCGCGCCCGCGTCCTCTTCAACGAGGGGCGCATCGTCGGCGCCGAGAGCAGCGGCGCCGAAGGCACCGAAGCCTTCCGCCAAGTCGTCGAGATCACCGCCGGCTCCTTCGACTTCGAGAAGTCGCCCGCCGACTTCCCCGTCACCATCCAGGCCCTCAGCAACACGAACCTCATCCTCGACACCTTGCGGCAGATGGACGAAGAGAATGAAGGGGAAGCGGAATGATGAGTGATGAAATAAGGCGGGCGCCAAGTACTACAGCTTTTCAAACTCGTCGGGAGTTAGTCCGGCTTAACGGAGGATGCTGCGCAGTGTGCCGGCGGCGACTTCCTTGTGTTTCGGCACCGTTGCCGTGAGCGTCCCTGCGTCGGTTGTCTTGACGAACTTAACGTGGCTGCCGCTTTGATTCGCCTCAGAGAAGCCTGCCGCTTCGAGTCGGCGCCGGACTTCGCGGAAGGGTAGCGGCTTCACGCCGCGACCTCGACCTCGACCGTCCGTAGACGGGGCACAAGCGTGGCGACCGGGGGAGAGAAGTGAAGCTCAAGCGCGTCGCGCAAATTCTCAAGCGCCTCTTCCTCACTCAAGCCTTGGGAGGCGACATCCACTTCGCGGCACTGGGCGACGAACCACTCGCCCTCCTGCCAGACGCTGGCTGTGAAGGTCTGTTTCATATCTCTAGTCCAAGAGCACGCGGGCGCGGAGGGATTCGGCGACTTCGAGGGCGGCCAGGAGGCGGAGGAATTGCTGGTAGTTGCGGCTGCGCAGGCGGACGCGCTGGCGCTCGGCGTCGGAGAGGTCCTGGCGGAGGACGAGGTCGAGGAAGTCGTAGTAGTCGGAGGCGGCCGAGAGCGGAAGCTCGCGCGTGTAGGTGGTGCGGGCCGCGTCCTCGGAGGTGAAGCCGGCGAGGGCGTCGAAGAGGTTGTCGGTCGTCAGGTGCGCGCCCTGGCGGGCGAGCTTGATGGGCAGCCGCAGCTCGAAGAAGCGCAGGCCCGTCGGCATCGTCACGGCGCGCAGCGACTTCGTGCCCTCGCCGTCGAAGGGCGTGTCGGAGTCTAAAAGAACTTTCAGGAGGCGCGGCCAGTCCGGCTCCTCGACCGTGTCGAGCGTGAGCTGCACGCGGTCGGCCAGAAACTTCTCGAACTGCCCCTCGACCGGGTAAGTCACCCGTCCGAGGCACCCGACCGGCTCGCCCTCGCCGGCCGCCTCGCGCGGCAGCCGCGCCGGGCAGCGCGCGCAGAGGGTCGTCTCCTCCTGCATGCGCTCGATCTCGGTGGCCGCGCGCTCCACGAAGCGGACCTTCTCCTCCGAGGGCGCGAGGTGCTCGCCCGTCGTGAGGCGCGCGTGCAGACTCCCCAAGCGCCCCCACGCGCGCAGGTGCTCCTCGTCGTAGCGAGCGCGCAACGCGCAGGGGTACTCGATGGCGAACTCCAAAGACAAACCGTGCTCCTCGCTGGCGTAAGGGCCTTACTTCGCCCGTCGGCGGGTATAATAACAGAGATTGTTTACGATTTACGATTAGCGGCTTTTTGCTGCTAAGCTTTGGCGGGAGGAGTAAAGAAAACTTGGCCATCACCGCGGAGTTCATAGAGACTTTCAGGGTCGTGTGCCCTGCGTGCAAGGGGAAGGTCGTGCTGAAGGAGGGCGGGGCGGGCATCAAGTGTCTTGAGTGCCGCCGCCTCTACCCCATCCGCAACGACATCCCCGTCCTCGTCGTGGAAGAGGCGACGGTCGAAGATGACGAGCCTCGGCAGAGAAGCTGAGAGGCCCCGCGCCCCTTCGGCGCCGACGGCCTCCCCCGTGGAGGAGCCGCGCCCGCTCGGCCCCCCGCGCTGGGACTGGTCGGGCGTGCGCCGCGTGCTCGTCGTGCGCCTGCGTTCGATAGGCGACACCGTGCTCGCCACGCCGACGCTCGCGGCGCTCAGGCGTCACCTGCCCGGCGCGCGCGTTGACGTGCTTCTGGAGGACTGGGTCGCGCCGCTGCTCGAAGGCTCTGCGGACGTGGACCGCGTCGTCACGGTCCGCCGCAAGAGTCAGGCTTCGCGCTTCGCCGTCGCGCGCGAGCTGCGGGCGGCGCGCTACGACGTGGTCTACAACCTGCACGGCGGGAGCACGGCGGCGCTTTTGACGCGCGCGACCGGCGCGCCGCACCGCGTCGGCTTCGGGTCTTACGCCTACGCCGCGCTGCACAACCACCTCGCGCCGCCCTCCTCGGAGCTTTGGGGCCGTCCGAAGACGCACTCGGCCGAGCAGCAGCTC
>DATHBF010000561.1:0-12226 GCA_035296285.1 Pyrinomonadaceae bacterium
GAAGACCTCGCGGACGTTCTCAACGTAGACGAACTGAATCTCGCCGAAGACCTCTTTCGGCACCTCCTCCATGTCGCGGCGGTTCAGGTGGGGCAAAATGACCTTCGTGACGCGCGCCCGCCGGGCCGCCAGAACCTTCTCCTTGACCCCGCCGACGGGCAGCACGTTCCCGCGCAAGGTTATCTCGCCCGTCATCGCCACGTCCTTGCGGATGGGGCGCTGCGAGAGCGAGGAGACCATCGCCGTCGCCAGCGTGATGCCGGCCGAGGGGCCGTCCTTCGGGATGGCGCCCTCGGGGATGTGTATGTGCAGGTCGTACTTCTCGAAATCCTCTTCGGGAATCTGAAGCTCGACGGCGCGCGACTTGGCATAGGAGAAGGCGGCCTGCGCGGACTCGCGCATCACCTCGCCGAGTTGGCCCGTCAGGACCAGTTGCCCCTTGCCCTTCACCCGCAGCGCCTCGATGAAGAGCACGTCGCCGCCGACGGCCGTCCAGGCGAGCCCGGTGGCGACGCCGACCTGGTCCTTCTTCAGAATCTCCTCGGGGAAGATTTTCGGCGCGCCCAGGTACTCGTGGATGTTCTTGGGCGTGACGCGGGCGGCCTCGCCCTTGCCCTCGGCGATGCGGCGCGCGACCTTGCGGCAGACGGTCCCGATCTCGCGCTCAAGCTGACGCAGGCCCGCCTCCTGGGTGTACTGCTGGATGATGACGCCCAGCGCCTTCTTCGAGAGCGAGACGTTGCGGGCCGTGATGCCGTTCTCTTCGAGCTGCTTCGGCATGAGGTGGCGGCGCGCTATCTCCAGCTTCTCCTCCTCGGTGTAGCCGGCCAGCCGGATGACCTCCATGCGGTCGCGCAGCGCGGGCTGGACCGTCTCAAGGACGTTGGCCGTCGTCATGAACATCACGTTCGACAGGTCGAAGGTGACGCCGAGGTAGTTGTCGCGGAAGGTGTTGTTCTGCTCGGGGTCGAGTACTTCGAGCAGCGCCGAGGAGGGGTCGCGGCGGAAGTCCGCGCCGACCTTGTCAATCTCGTCGAGCATGATGAGCGGGTTGTTGGTGCCCGCCTGCTGCAAAGCCTGGATGATGCGGCCGGGCATCGCGCCGACGTAGGTTCGGCGGTGGCCGCGTATCTCGGCCTCGTCGTGGAGGCCGCCGAGGGAGAGGCGGACGAACTTGCGGTCTAAGGCGCGCGCGATGGAGCGGCCCAGGGAAGTCTTGCCGACGCCGGGCGGGCCGACGAGGCAGAGGATGGAGCCCTTCGGCTTCTCCTTCAGCTTGCGGACGGCGAGGGCTTCGAGGATGCGCTCCTTGACCTTCTCAAGGCCGTAGTGGTCGTCGTTAAGAATCTGTTCGGCCTTCGCGAGGTCGAGGTTGTCGGTTGACGCCTTCGACCAGGGGAGGTCGGTCATGATCTCCATCCAGTTGCGGAGCGTCGCCGTCTCGGCCGCGTCAGGGTGCATGCGCTCCAGCTTCTTGAGCTGCCTGAGCGCCTCCTCCTCGGCGTGCTTGGGCATGCCGGCGGCCTCGATCTTCTCGCGGAACTGCGCGATCTCTTCGGCCAGCTCGTTGCCCTCGCCCAGCTCGGTCTGGATGGCCTTCATCTGCTGGCGCAGATAGAACTCGCGCTGCGAGCGGTCGATGTCGGCGCGCGCCTGCGTGTTGATCTCCTGCTGGACGGTGAGGACTTCGATCTCCTTGTTGAGAAGCTCGTTGACGCGGCGCAGGCGCGCGGTCGTGTCGGCGATGTCGAGGACGGATTGCGCGTCCTCGACCTTCAACTCCAGGTTTGAAGCGGCGAGGTCGGCGAGCCGGCCGGGCTCTTCGAGCGTGGCGACGATTGCCATCACCTCGGGCGAGATGTTCTTGCCGAGGTTGGCGGCGCGCTCCATCGAGGCGCGGACGTTCCTGACCAGCGCCTCGACTTCGAGCGAGCGCTCGGGCGTCGCCGGCTCGACGGTCGGCGTCAGCCGGGCCTTCAGAAGCTCGCCCGTGTCGGAGACCTCCTCGACGTGCGCGCGCGTCAAGCCCTGCACGAGGATGCGGATGCGCCCGTCCGGCAGCTTTAGCATCCTCATGATGACGGCGACGGTGCCCGTCGTGTAGAGGTCTTCCCCGCCCGGCTCCTCCTTATCGAGGTCGCGCTGCGAGACGAGGAAGATCATGCGGTTCTCGCCCAGCGCCTCGTCTACGGCGCGGATGCTGCGCTCGCGCGAGACGAAGAGCGGCACGATCATGAACGGGTAGATGACGATGTCGCGCAGCGGCAGGACCGGCAGAGAGCCCGGCACCTGCAACTGCTCGGCGCCGCCCTCGGCCGCCTCCAAGGTTTCCGTGATGTTTGAAATCGTCGGCATAGCTTAAAAGTCGTAAATCGTGAATCGTAAATCGTGAATCGTTAAGAGCAGTTCCTTCGATTCACGATTTGCGATTCACGATTTACGAGTACGAACCTTATCACTCCGCGCCCCTTACTTCAATCCTGTGCTCGCCGCCGCGGCGGTCCGCAAGCTTGGGGAGCCTGACGGTCAGCACGCCGTCGCGCAAGATTGCGGTGGCTTCGGCGGCGCGGACCGGTTGGCGCAGCGGGACGGTGCGCGTGAAGCGGCCGTAGCTGCGCTCAGAGCATAGATGCGAGACGGGGCCGCGCGGTGCGCCCTTGCGCTTGCGGCCCGCGACGCGCAGATGCTCGCCCGCGACCGACACCTCGACTTGCTCGGCCTTCACGCCCGGCAACTCCACGTAGACCGTCAGGGCCTCGTCCGACTCGCACAGGTCAACGGGCGGCAGCCACGCGCCCGCGCCGTCCAAAGCCGCCAGCTCGCTCGCCTCTTCGAGCGCCATAAACAGACGGCCGACGCGCGCCCGCAGCCGCTCAAGCTCGGCGCGCTCCAGCCCCGTGACGTGAACTGTCCGCTTCATCCGACAACCTTACTTGCGAGCCGTCGCGCCGTCGCGCTTGCGGACGAGCGTCTTCAGCTCTTTCATGAACTCGGTCACGTCCTCGAATTCGAGGTAGACGGAGGCGAAGCGGACGTAGGCGACCTTGTCGAGTTCCTTCAGCCGCCGCATGATCATCTCGCCGACCTTCGTCGTCGGCCGCTCGCGCTCGGGCGACTCCTGCACGTACTTCTCGATGGCGTTGACGATGCCGTCGAGCTTCGAGGCCGGGATGGGCCGCTTCTCGCAGGCGCGCAGCAGCCCCGCCATCACCTTGTTGCGGTCGAAGGGCTCGCGCCGCCCGTCCTTCTTGACCACCATGTAGGGGATTTCGTCTATGCGCTCGTAGGAGGTGAAGCGCCGCTCGCAGCGCAGGCACTCGCGGCGGCGGCGGATGGCGTCGCCCTCGCGCGACTCGCGCGAGTCAACGACCTTGTCTTCCAGATAACCGCAGAACGGGCATCTCATAGGTTGAAGTCTCCGAAGACTTTTTTCGCGGCGGGCACAGTCAGGCGCGCGCCGCCGCCGCCCGGGCCTCGGCCTCCGCCTCGGCCTGTTCAGTCCGGATCAGCTCGCGCAGGCGCGCGATGCTCAGGCCGCTCCGCAGAAAGTAGTAGAGCCCAAAGAAGAGCGCCGAGCCGAAGACGACGAGGTGCAGCACGATGGTCGCGGCCTTCGCCTCCGTCTCGGGGACGCCGAGGTAGGCGATGAGGCCGTAGGCGGTCGCCGCGTGGAACGTGCCCGCGCCCCCGCCCGGCGTCGGCACCAGCGAGCCGACCAGAGACCAGCCGAGGACGAAGACCGCCTCGCTCATCCCGAGCGAGATGCCGAAGGCACGCAGCACCAGCAGGTTCGCCACGGCAATCGAAAGCCACAGCGTCGCCGTCCACCCGACCGTCACCAGAAGAGAGCGCGCGTTCGTCAGCACGCCGAGCGTGTGGGCCAACTGCCCGAGCAGCCCCGTCAAAACCTTGAGGCCCCGCTCGAACACCCCCGGCAGCCGGTGCGCCCTCGCGTCGAGCCAGGCCGTGACGCGCTCGGCGCGGCCCCTGAAAATCACGAGCGCGACGATGCCCAAGACCGCCCCGACGAGCAGTATCAGCCCGGCCTCGCGGATGCGCGTGACCATGCCCTCCTCGACCCCCGGCAGTCTGAGCACGAGCAGGTTGGCCGCGAAGAGCACGATGACGGCCGTCATGTCGTAAATCCGCTCGACGGCGATGGTGACGAAGGCCGCGCCCGGCCGCACGTTGCGGTCGCGCAGCGGCAGGTAGGCCGGCCGCAAAACTTCCCCGACGCCGCGCCCGACGAGGAAGATGGCGCTAAAACCCACGGTCGTCGCGGCGAAAGCCTCGCGCAGGCTGGCCTTCGGCGCCAGCGGCGCCAGAAGCGCCCGCCAGCGGAAGGCGCGGACGAGGTAAGTCCCCCACACCAGCACGACCGAAAGCGCCACGAGCGGCCAGTCGGCCCGCCTCATCGCGCCCGACACCTCGGCCCAGTCGAGCCCCCTCACGAACCACGCCAGGACGAGGGCCGCCAGCAGGCAGAGGGCAATAAATTTCAGATATTTACGCAAACGGCCTTCGCGCCCGGAGGTTGACTTCAGCGTTCAATCAACTCAAGATGAAGTCTAGCATCGTTAGGCTATAATAGACATCGTGGAGGCGCAAGCAGTGCCCGGCCGCCGGAGGGATCGCCAGGCGGCGCACAGCGGGCCGGCCGGCGCCGAAGGCGGGGGAACTTTCCCTTTCTGGCGGTCGTACTGCCCGTTTGACAACGGGTTGGCCCGTTAGATGCAGGCCGCGGAAGCACTCGGAAGGGACGCAGGACGAGTGGGAGTCGCACAGGCAGTGACGCTCGGCGAAGGGGCTGAATTGGTCAGGCGGTGTCGTGCCGGCGAAGGCGCGGCCTGGGAGGAGATTGTTCAGACTTACTCCCGCCGCATCTACAACCTCGCCTACCGCTTCACCTCGCGCGCCGACGCGGCCGAGGACCTGGCGCAGGAAGTTTTCGTCCGCGTTTACCGCTCGCTCGACCAGTACGACCCGAAGCAGGGCGACCTCCAGAACTGGCTCATGCGCCTCGCCCGGAACTTGATAATTGACGACTACCGGCGCCGACAGCGCGCCCCGCAGGACACGCAGGCCGAAGACCTCGAAGGCCACACCTATCACCTGCGGGCGGCCGGCAACACGCCGCAGCGCGAGCTTGAGCGGCAGGAACTCGGCGCGCAGGTGCAGGCCGGCATCGACAAGCTGCCGCCCGACCTGCGGACCTGCGTCATCCTCCGCGACATAGAGGAGCTGAGCTACCAGGAGATCGTTGACCTCCTGAGGATTCCCGAGGGGACGGTCAAGTCCAGAATCAACCGCGGCCGCATCGAGCTGGCGAAGATTCTGCGCCGGATGCGGGTCGTCGCGATGTCGGGGGCTTGATAATTTTTGGTGAAGTCCGAAGGGACGCCCCGTTCCGTAAAGGGTGAGCGGGCCAGGCGTCCGAGGCGCTTGAATCTAAAGGTGGAAGGGATGGAGCCGATTTAAAGATGCTTTGCGCAGAGTTTGAAGATCGTCTGACGGATTACCTCGACGGGGCGCTCGACGGCGAGCCGCTGGCGGCGTTCTCGCAGCACGCCCTGCGCTGCCCCGTCTGCCACGAGCTTTTGAACGAGGTGAAGAATTCCGTCGTCGAGTGCCGCGCCGCCGCCGTGCCGCCGGCCTCGCCCGGCCTTGAGGCGCGCATCCTTTTGAAGACCGCGCCCGAGACCTCGATGAAGTGCGAGGAGTTCGAGGAGCATTTGACCGACTACCTCGACGGGTTCCTGCCCGCGTCCCTCTACCACCGCTGGGAGCGCCACGCCGCGCTCTGCAACCGCTGCTCGGACCTGCCCGGCCAGGTCGTCCGCGCCATCGGCGCCTGCTCACTCTACATCAGCGAAGAACTGGCGGTCCCCGAGGGCCTGCACGAGCGCGTGCTGCGCGCCACACTCGGCACGGCCGAGGCCCAGCAGGTGCGCGCGCCCATCGGCGCCCGCGTCACCGAATGGCTGCGCGGCTGGCTCGACGTGCTCGTCACGCCGCAGCTCGCCACCGTCGCCTCGATGCTCCTGTTCGCCGTCCTCGTCGGCACCAGCACGGCCTCCGACGACGGCTCCATCGGCGGCATGTACCGCGCCGGCCTGCGCCTCGCCGAGCAGACATACACCTACGGCGCGGCCCGCAGCGGCGAACTGAAGCGCGCGACCACTACCGCGCTCACGAGCGACGGCCCGAAGAGCAACAATTCGCAGCAGTCGCAGCAGAACCAGCAGGGCTCCGGGCAGCAGCAGGAGCAGAAGAACCGTTAAGATTTTCGTCGGACGAGCGGAGAGGGTTTAAGCGAGCGGCCTTGATGAATTGCGCATACCACATGACCAACCGCGCCGTCGTGCAGTGTAGCCGCTGCACGCGGCCGCTGTGCCCGGCCTGCGACCACCGCATCCGCGGCTTCCCCTACTGCCAGGACTGCATCGTGGCGGGCGTCGAGTTCCTGCAAAAGCAGCAGACGAAGCCGGGCGCACCGCTCGTCGTCCGCCGCAAGACTTCGCCCTTCGTGGCGCTGCTGCTCTCGTTCATCTGTCCCGGCCTGGGCGCGGCCTACAACGGTCAGACCTCGAAGGCGCTGGTCCACTTCACCATCTTCGCCGGCTTCTTCCAGATGGCGACCGTCACGGACGGCACGCTCTTCTTCGTCCTCGGCGTCATCGGCACCTGGCTCTTCGCGGCCGTGGACGCCGTGCGCACGGCGCAGCTCATCCGCGCCGGCCTCGCTCCCGACGCCGAGCACGACGCCATCGCCCGCCGCCTCTACGGCAACCCGTTCGCGTGGGCCGTGACGATGATGACGCTCGGCATCATCTTCCTGCTCCACACCATCTTCGGCGTCCGTCTGCCCGTCAGGGAGTTCCTCCCCATCCTGCTCGTCCTGCTCGGCGCCTACATGCTCTTCGACTACCTGCGCACGCGCCGCCGCCGCGGCTCGGATGTGCCGAGCTTTGAAGCCTTCCCGCGCCCGCCCTCGGCGGTCGGCGCCGGCACCGGCCCGCTCGGGGGCGAGGTGACGAGGTTCGGGACGGGCGAAATCATCACGCAGGTCTCGGCCCGCGGGTCGGCGTGGCCGACAGAGCCGCGCCTGTAAAGGAAGGGTTCGCCGCCGACGGAGTTTTCTGTTAACTTCTACGGCGTCGGTCTTATTCGTCACGGAGGGGAAGGAGTTCAAGAGATGTCATTACTCGCGGCGGCAGGCAGACTTGGCAGCATCGCGGCGCTCATCGCGCTGCTCATCGTCCTCGTCAAGCAGCTCATCGCGCTCGTCGGCTTCCTGATGATCGCCATCAAGATCGCGCTCGTCCTCGCCTTCGTCGCGGTCATGATCACCATCGTCTTCCTCATGCTGCGCACGCGCGGCCAGCGCCGCCGCGAGGCCGAAGGGCTTTAGAAAAACGGATAACTCAACGCCACTTGAGCGCGCCCGCCGCCCGACATGGACGGCGGGCGCGCTTCGGTTTCGTACCCTTCCGTACTCTCCGCCGTTTGCAATCCGCCCGTCCCGTGTGATAGGGTCAGGCCCCTTGTGCAAGCCCCAAAGAGGCCCGTTCATCTCGGTATTATCCATGAGAGACGCCGCCGGCTAGCACCTTTCAGGAAGGGTCACACACTAAGAACCCGCTAATTTAATAGTTTTCGCACTCGTCGCCTTCTTTCGGCAGACAGTGCCTTTCGCGCCCATCCCTGCGCCGACTCTCCCCAAGCAGTCGCGCACGGACGGGGCGCCCAAGGAGCACACTCCGATGAATAGAGACGAGCGTTTCTACGCGTTCATCATCTCTAGCACTGACCGACCTCGCGCCTGCATCCGTCGCATCACCGTCCACCCGCGTTGGCTGAAAGTCTCCGCCGCCGCGGGTTTCCTCCTCTTCTGCTGCGCCGCCTACGGCCTCTATGGCCTGACCCAGGAGGTCCTCCACAGGCGCATACAGGAGGAGAACAACCGGCTTCGGCAGGAGAACGAGCGGCAGCGCCAGTTGCTCCGCAAGCTGGAAAACCGCGTTGACGCCATCGAGGACGCCTCGCGCCGCCTCTCGGAAATCTCCGGCGTCCAGACCGAAGGCGAGGAGGGCACGGACCCGCACGGCGCGGGCGGCCCGTCCTTTGAGCTGGACGCCGCCTCCATCACCTTCATCGAAGCCCGCGCGGCCCGACTCGAAGAGGATTTGAAGGCTTTCGAGGCCGTCATGCGCGAACGCGCCCGAATCCCCTCCATCTGGCCCGTCGAGGGCGAGACGACCGACAGCTTCGGCGTCCGCGGCAACCCCTTCGGCGGCGGCTCCACCGAGTTCCACCCGGGGCAGGACATCTCGGCCCCGCGCGGCACGCCCGTCGTTGCCCCGGCTGACGGGACCTTCACCCAGGCCGGCTGGCAGAACGGTTACGGCCAAATGGTCGTCCTCGACCACGGCAACGGCCTGACGACGCGCTACGCACACCTGTCGAAGATAGAAGTCTCGGCGAATCAGGAACTTAAGAAGGGCGAGCTGCTGGGCCTGGTCGGCTCCACGGGCCGCTCGACGGGGCCGCACCTGCACTACGAGGTGAGAATCGGCGAGGCGCCCGTGAGCCCGCGGCGCTATCTGCCGGAGAGGTAGGCGAGGTGGGACCAGCGGGCGCGGAAGTTGTTGAAGGGCACGCATTTTGTGCTTGACAGGCCGGTCGCTTTCGCTTAGTATGCGCCGTCGTTCACAAGCCGGGTAAGCGGTTTAAATCCGTACACCCGTTAGACTTGCAGCCTTAGCAATGAAGTTAGCAGTCCCCTTCCGTCCGTGACAGACGTGACCGCGTGTGCGCACCACCAGCGCCCGAGGCCGTCGGGCACGGACTTTTTCTTTGCAGTTGAGTTTCCGGCGCGCCCCCTCTTTGGCGGGGGGCTAACCGGCTGCCTGAGTTAACCTTGCGTGCCGCGGGGACACGCGTCCCATCGGCCCTTTTCCCGAATCGTTAGGAGGATTCGTCAGCTATGCCCAGAATTACCGGTAAGGTCAAGTGGTTCAACAACGCGAAGGGCTACGGCTTCATCGAGCAGCCCGGCTCTTCCGACATCTTCGTTCACTACAGCGCCATCCAGGGCGACGGCTTCAAGACCCTCGAAGAGGGCCAGACCGTCGAGTTCGAGGTGACGCAGGGCCCGAAGGGGCCGCAGGCCGAAAAAGTGATCAAGATGTAACTCTCCCCACTTCAGCTTTCGTTGAAGGCCACTGACCGCTTCCGGTCTTCGCCAAAAAGAGCCGGTAAGCGCACGACGGAGCAAGGCACTCAAGAAAGCAAGAAAGCAGTAAGCGGAAGGCGGTTAAGAACCCCCAAGTTCTTAACCGCCTTCCGCTCTTTGCTTTACGGCCTGCTTCTTTTTACTTCTCCGCCTTGGCCTTGAAGCTGACCCGGCCGTCCTTCACGTCCACCGAGAAGTGGACGCGCTCGCAGCCGGCCCGCCCCTTCAGGGCCTCGGACTTCTCGGCCACCATGCGGTGGAAGCGCGAGAAGGAGAGTTCCTCGGTCGGCTCGCCGCAGCGCCTCTTGGCCTCGACCAGCGTCTCGAAGAGGTTCTTGACGGTCGCCACGTCGTGGCGCGCGTCCGTGCAGACGAAGATCTGGGGGCCGGACGGCTTCTGCTCTTCGGCGCGGGGCGCGGGCCGTTGCGAGCCGAAGAGGGTACGGCCCTCCTCGCGCTCCTGGATGGTGCGGCGCCAGAGCTGCGCGAAGGCGTTGTAGCGGGCGACGAGCGAGTTGTACTTGTAGCGTTGGGCGAAGGTGAGCGTGCGCTCGTCGGCGAGCCGCTTGATGAGGCTCTCGACGCGCGCCTTAGTGTCGTAGGGCGGCCGCTTGGCGGCGCCGTTGAAGTAGATGTCGAACTCGACCTTCAGCCGGCGGATGTCCTCTTCGAGGCGGGCCAGTTGCTCCTCCGGCGTCGGCTGTTCGTCACGCCAGACGAGCTTCTTGGTCTCTGACTGCTTGGCCTCCCGCGCGCGCCGCGCGAATTTGTTCTCACGTATGGGCAAGAATTGCTGCTTCCCTTCCGGCCGCGCGGACGGCGGCCCCGTTCCGAGCATAGGGAATGGCCGTTCGGGGTGTCAATAACTTATTGAGGCGGCCAGGGGATGACTTTGCGGCGCTCGGGCGTGGGGGCCGGCGGCGGGGGCGTCGCGGAAGGGGGAGGGGCGGACGGGCGCGGCTGCGTCTCCGGGTTCGGGGTTTGCGTGCCGCGGTCCGAAGGGGCGGGCGGGTCGGCGCGGCGCTCGTCGGGAGTTCTGCCGGCGGGGGTGGCCGCGGGCGTCGGCGCCGCTTCCGGCCGACGGCGGCCCGTGGTGCCCTCGTCCGATGCGCCGCTCTCGGAGATGACGACCGGCACGTCCGAGGCGCCGGGCGGCAGGGCCGGAGAGACGAGGACGGGCTGGGCCGTGCCCGGGATGACGATCAAGGGGCCTTGCGGTCCCATGTTCGTGAGGCCCATGTCGGGCGTAGCCATCGGCGTGGGGGTGAGTGCGGCCGGCGCGAGTTCGGGCAGGGCGGCCTGCGAGGGGGTCTGGACGGGCGCGGGATTCCGGGCGGGCCGGCGCGCGGAGTTCGAGGTGCGCCAGACGGCGAAGGCCGCCACGCCGAAGGCCGCGAACAGCAGGGCCATCCCGACCGAAGCCTGCCAGGAGAGGAAGAAGCGTTTCGATTCGCGCCCGCGACTCGCGGCGCTGATGCCCTCGAAGGGCACCGCGATAGCTTCCCTCCTCCGCGGAGTCTCGACGGCCTCCTCTTGAAACTCAACTTCGGCGCGCTTCACGACGACGACTTCGACCGCGGGCTCCTGCTTCCGAACGGCGACGGCGGCGGCGTGCGTGCGTTCCGCTTGCTCCAGGAGCGCGACGATGTGGCCGAAGCCGCGCGCGTCGGCCCAGGAGCGCGCCGTCGTGCCGAGACTCGTGCGCGCCGAGGGGTCGGCGCCGCACTCAAGCAGAAGCCGCACCGTCTCTTCACGGCCGAAGAAGGCGGCGAGGGAGAGCGGCGTGAAGCCGTCGGGCCGTCGGGCGCGGGGGTCGGCCCCGGCGTCGAGCAGCACGCGCGCCACGTCGTCGAAGCCCTTTGCGGCGGCGCGCATCAGCGCCGTCTCGCCGCCGGCCGTGCGCGCTTCGGCGAAGGCGCCCGAAGACAGGAGTGCTTCGACGGCCTGCGCGTCGCCGCGCTCGACGGCCGAGACGAGCGCCTGCGCGACGAGCGGCGTGTGCTTGTTATGAGTCGTGCTGTCTGACATCTTCCGCGTTTCTCTCCGGGCGACGCGCGGCGTAGAATACGGGTCCGGCCGCGCGAGGCCCCGATAGAAGTTATCACCAACGTCTCGCCCATGACTACCCGGCCGCCGTTTGATGTGCCCGAGAACTTAAGCGAACGACTGCGCGCGATGCCTTCGGTGGACGCGCTCCTGCGCACGCCCGAGGCGGCCTCCCTGCGCGAGCGCGTCGGGGCCGCGCGCCTGCTCGCCTTCGCGCGCGCCGTGACGGACGAGCTGCGCGGGGAGATGCGGGACGCGGGACGGGACGGACACACGACGCGCGAGGCGCTGCTCGCCGAAGCCGGCCGGCGTCTGGCCCTCGCCGTCGAGCGCGACGCCTCGCAGTCTCTCCGCCGCGTCATCAACGCGACCGGCGTCGTCCTGCACACGAACCTCGGCCGCGCGCCGCTCTCCGAAGCCGCGCGCCGCGCCGTCTCGCATGAGGCCGCCGGCTACTGCACGCTCGAATACGACGCCGAGACCGGCGCGCGCGGCCGGCGCGGCGCGCGCGTCGAAGAGTTGTTGACGGAGCTGACGGGTGCCGAGGCGGCGCTCGTCGTCAACAACTGCGCGGCGGCGGCGCTGCTCGTGCTCGCGGCGCTGGCGCGCGACGGCGAGACGATAGTCTCAAGGGGCGAGTTGGTCGAGATCGGCGGCGACTTCCGCGTCCCCGACGTGATGGCGCAGTCGGGCACGCGCATGGTCGAGGTCGGCACGACCAACCGCACGCGCCTCTCCGACTACGAGCGCGCGATAGGCGAGACGACGCGGCTGCTCATGCGCGTTCACCCGTCGAACTACCGCATCGTCGGCTTCACGGCCGCGCCCGCGCTCTCCGAACTCGCCTCGCTCGCGCACGAGCGCGGCCTGCTGCTTTACGAGGACGCCGGCTCGGGCGCGCTCATTGACCTCGCGCCTTACGGACTCGCGGGCGAGCCAGTCATC
>DATHBF010000562.1:0-6054 GCA_035296285.1 Pyrinomonadaceae bacterium
AGGCAGCGGCGCGTGCACGCGCGCGACTGCGAGGCGTGCGGCGAAGACAAGCCCGACGACTACGTCCACCAGATCGAGCGCGCCGTCGAGCTCGAAGGCTCCCTAAGCGAAGAGCAGAGGGCGCGACTCCTCGAAATCGCGCACAAATGCCCCGTGCACCGCACGCTCACCTCGCCCATCTTCGTCACGGATTTCGAGGGCTCGGGCGTCTGACCCGGCGCGGCCCCCTTGCCTCGCGGCCCGCCGCCGTTTAAATTACCCGCGTCCGTTCGCCGCCGCCCGAAGCACACTTCGAGAATCGTTCCTGATGAAACTTTCCGCCCCCCTCTTCGCCCTGGCCGCCGTCCTTCTGCTCGCCTCCTGCAAGTCCGAAGGGGCCAAAGACGCCCCCGCCCCCGGCGCCGCCGCCGCGACCCCGGCGGCCACGCCCCTGCCTCCCGGCACCGAGGAGGCTTCCGTCGAGAGGTTCCAGAGCGATGTCCGGAAGGCCCCCGAAGACATGGACGCCCGCTACAACCTCGCCGGCATGTACTTCGTCAACGGCCAGTACAAGGAGGCGGCGGCCGAGTACGAGCACGTCGTCGCCAAGGACCCGAAGGACTTCGACGCGCTGAAGGGCCTCGGCAACGCGCGCGCCGCCCTCGGCGAGTACGAAGCGGCCGCCGCCGCCTACAGGCGCGCCGTCGAGGCCGACCCGAAGAACTCCGAAGTTCGCATCCGACTCAGCGAGGCTTACGCCAAGCTGGGCCGCTTGGTTGAGGCCGCCGCCCAGCGCTCGGAAGCCGACCGCCTCGACCCCAATCAGGCCGCCAAGTTCCTCGTCGGCGCGGGCAAACACCGGGAGGCGCTGGCCGAGCTTCAGAAGGTGGCGCGCAAGAACACAGACACCTACCTGCTTCAGGGCGACGCCCACTTCGCGCTGAAGCAGTACGCGGAGGCGGCGGCGGCCTACCAGCAGGCCGCGCGCAGCGACCCCAAATCCTCCAACGCCTTCTTCCAGCTCGGCAACGCGCAGGACCGGCTCGGCCGGCACGCCGAGGCGGCCGACGCCTTCCAGCAGGCCGCCCGCCTGAACCCACAGGACGCCGACGCCTTCTTCAACCTCGGCAACGCCTACGCGCGCCTCAAGAAGTACCGCGAAGCCGTCGGCGCCTACGCGCAGGCCCTCAAGCTCAACCCGCAGGACGGGCAGGGGCGCTACACCCTCGCCCTCCTCCACCTTGAAAACGGCGACGCGGCCGCCGCCAACGAACAGTACGAAGCCCTCAAGGGTATCGACCGCGACCTCGCAGAAAAGCTCCGCCAGGCCATCGGCCAGAAGGCGGCCGCTCGTTAGAGACGACACCTCGACGCTTTAAGAACTCCTAACCCCCGAGGAGACCCTTCGATGAAACTGCGCCCCCACGCACCCACCCACATCTCCGTCTTCGTGCTTCTCATCCTTTGTGCCCTGTCGCCCGCACGCGCCCAGCAACTCGCGGCGGCGGCCGACGCATCCCCATTCGACTCGCTCGCACAGGAAGTCATCGGCGAGATCAACCTCGCGCGCACGCGGCCCGCCGAGTACGCCGCCTACCTCGAACAGCTCCGCCCGCACTTCAACGGCAAGGAGTATCGCCGGGCGGGCCGCCCCGCGCTCTTGACCGAGGAGGGCGCGGCCCCGCTCGAAGAGGCCATCAAGTTCCTGCGCCACTTGAAGCCGCTGCCGCCGCTTCAAGTGGCGGGCGGGCTCTGCTCCGGGGCGCGCGTGCTCGTCGAAGACCAGGCCGCGACCGGCGCGACCGGCCACAAGGGTAGCGACGGCGGCTTCTGCGAGCAGCGGCTTCAACGCTTCGGCAGCTGGCAGGGCGACATCGGCGAGAACCTCACCTACGGCCCCGAGACGGGCCGCGAGCGCGTCCTGACGCTGCTCATCGACGACGGCTTCGCCAACCGCGGCCACCGCCTCCGCATCCTCAGCCCCGACTACAAGGTCGTCGGCGTCGCCTGCGGCGGCCACAAGATGGGCTCCCTGTGCGTCATCAACTTCGCCGGCGGCTTCAACGACGGCCCCAAAGCCGCCCAACCCTCCGCCACCCAGAAGGCCGCGCCCGCCCCCAAGCTCCCCGCAGGCGCCCGGCGCATCTAAACAAGCAACCTGCAAAACGGAGGCGCCCGCCGCACGCTACAGCGGGCGCCTCCGTCATAACTCATTCCCCAAAACAAAGACGGCCGCTCACATGAGCGGCCGTCTATTGTTGATTGAATTATCGGGATGCCGAGATTTGAACTCGGGACCTCTCGCACCCCAAGCGAGCGCGCTACCAGGCTGCGCCACATCCCGTGACGGCGTTTAGTATCACCGGAAACGCGGGTGTGGTCAAATGCGCGGCCGGAGGCCGTGGGGGTTTGAAGGGCTAGCGCTTGGGGCCGGGTTGGGGGGCGCCGGCTTCGAGGATGAGGAGGAGGTCGCGGAGCTGCTCTTCGAGGCGGCGGAGGGCGGCGCGGCGGTCGCCCGTCAGCTCGAAGTCGGAGGCGGGCTGCGGGGTCCGGTCGGGGGCGGGGGGGCGGGCGTCGGCGAAGGGGCGGGGCGGAATCTCTTCGGGTTGGGGCGGCGGCGGGGGGACGAGTTGGGGCGCGGGCGGCGGCTCGGGGGAGGGCGGCTGCGCGCTCATCTCGGGGGTGACGACTTTGAGTTTGCTTGCGCCGCGCAGCTCACCCGTCAGCTTCTTCTTGGCGCCGGCGATGGTGTACTGGTCTTCGTAGAGCAGCTCCTTGATGCGCAGCACCATCTCGACATCGCGCTTGCGGTAGGTGCGCTGGCCGGCGCGGTTCTTCTGCGGGGCGAGCATGGGGAACTCCGACTCCCAGTAGCGCAGGACGTGCGCCTGCACGCCCGTGATGTCGCACACCTCTCCGATCTTGAAGAAGAGCTTTTCGGGGATGGGAACGGCGGCGCGGTTCATCATGTCGAGAGACTTTGAAAGTGTTGACCGGAGTTGCTGACCTCCCGCCCGGGCCAACCGTGGGAAGCGACGGGGGTTGACGACACGCGCCATGTTACCCACGCCCCAAACTCTTGTCAATGCAAATGTTAGCCGGCCGCCCGGCGCTCGCGCGGCGCGCCGCTTGAGCCATCCCGCCCTCCGCTATCTTTTCAGATAGGCCGCAAACTTTTCGGATAGACACGGCCGCGCCTCAGTCGGCCGCGAGCGGGCGTTTACGCGCCGGGGGGCGTGGCGTGCCCGTTGCTTCCGGTCGCATTGCCTGGACTGTCAGAGCCCTCAACTGAAAGGTAAGTTCCAATGCGACTCAGAATCCGACATCTCACGCTGCTCACCCTGCTCCTCGCCGCCGCTTCACTCACCCTCACGACCCGCGGGCCGCGCGCCGACGCCGAAGCCGCGCAGGCGGCCGAGGTCCCCGTCACCGACAACCTCCAAATCTCCGCCAGCACGAAGTTGAAGCCGGGCGTCTACACCGTGTCGGACGCGGGCAACGACGGCGTCGTCCAGATCGTCGGCGACAACGTCACGGTTGACGGCACGGGCGTCACCATCGTCTCGGCCAACCCGGGCGCCGGCTTCGGCGTGGCGGCGAAGGGCCGCCGCAACTTCACGCTCAAGAACATCACCGTCCGCGGCTTCGACTACGGCGTGACAATCGAGAACTCCTCGGGCGTCCAGATCGTGGACTCGACCATCACGGGCAACCGCAAGGACACGACGACCTGCTTCCTCGACATCCGGACGGGCCGGCGCGGCGGCGGCATTCTCTTCCAGAACGTCACCGCCTCGCTCGTCCAGGGCAACCGCCTCTACAACCAGAGCACCGGACTTGAGATGATCGGCGGCGGCGGCAACCGCGTGCTCGACAACGAGACCTCGCTCGGCCCCGAGGGGAACGAGGCGCAGCAGAACAGTTGTTGGGGCATCCGCCTCGAACGCTCGACGAACAACCTCCTGCGGGGCAACCGCGCCGACTACGTCAACCGCGAGCGGTATCCCTGCACGCAGGCGTGCCGCAACGCGGGCATCTGCGGGGGATGCCGCGAGCCCTCTTCGCCCGGCGAGTGCCTCATCCCCGGCGACTCGGCCGGCATCCTCCTCGTCGGCTCGAACGGCAACCAGGTCGTCAGCAACACCTTCAAGCACAGCGGCGACGGCTTCTTCATCGGCAACGGCTTCGAGGTCGCCAGCAACGACAACTACGTCTACGGCAACGACGGCTCGAACGCGCCCGCCAACGCCTTCGAGGCCACCTTCTCGCGCGGCAACGTCTTCGAGAACAACGAGGCTTCGGGCAGCAACTACGGCTTCTGGCTCGGCTACTCCTACCGGACGCGCGTCACGCGCAACAACATCGTCTCGAACCGCACCGTCGGCGTCGAGATCGAGCACGGCTACCAGAACGAGATCGACAACAACGTCATCTGGAAGAACCAGTACGGCGTCTACCTGCGCGCCGACCCGCTCTGCGTCGCGCCCAACTGGGACCAGAACAACCCGACCACCCCCTGCGGCACGCGCGCCTCCTCCTCCGATTACAGCATCCACCACAACTCCATCGTCAACAACCAGCGGTTCGGCCTCTGGGCCGCGGGCGCTTCCTACGACCTCGTCGCGTGGCACAACAACTTCCTCTGCGGCCTGAACCCTGACCAGCCCTGCGAGCGTTCGGCCGTCAACGACATGAGGCGCGACCGCGGGTTCACGGCCGCGCGCAACTGGTGGGGCTCCGCCTCGCCCGCCGACATAGCCGCCGACATCCTCGACCACAGCGACAACCCCGCGAAGGGCTTCGTGGACTCCGACCAGCCGCTCTCCGGACTCATCGAGGCGTCCGTCGGCTCACAGGTCACTTCCTGGGCCGCGACCGAGCCGCTGCCCGTCGCCTCGTCCGCGCCCTTCGACCGGCGCGGCCAGCAGCTCATCTTCCACGACAACCGCGTCTACGTCTTCGGCGGCCAGGGCGGCGGCCAGAAGCTTCGCAACGTCTACTTCGGCGACCTCCTGCCCGACGGGCGCGTCCTCAAGTGGACGCGCACCACGGACCTGCCCAACGCCTTCGACGACCACGTCGTCGTCCGCGTCCGCGAGCACGTCTTCCTCATCACGGGCGCCGCCGGCAACAACACCATCCACCACAACCGCATCAACGCCGACGGCACCCTCGGGGCCTGGGACGTGGAGCGGGCGCTGCTGCCTTCTCGTCAGAGCTTCGCCGCCGCCGCCTCCGGCGACTTCATCTACACGTCGGGCGGCAACTCCGGCGGCCTGATTGACAAGATCAGGTACATCCGCGTGAAGCCCGACGGGCGCCTCGAATGCGACGCGCCCGACCCCTCGCAGTGCTGGCGCGAGACGCGCCCGCTGCCCAACCCGATGCAGTCCCACGCGATGGTCGCCTACGACGGTCGGCTCTACGTCATCGCCCCCGACATGAGAGTCCTCTTCACCCCGCTCGCGGCCGACGGCTCGATTTCGCCCGACGAGAACTGGCGCGGCGAGGGCGACGGGATACCGATGATGCCGAGGCGTCTGGACAACTACGCCGCCTTCGGCTTCGACAGCAAGCTCTTCGTGCTCGCAGGCTCGGGCAGCCCCTCCGTTTACGTGTCACAGCTCGCGGCCACGGGCGCGCCCCTGCGTTGGCAGACGACTCAGGACCTTCCGGCCGCGGCCCTGCTCAGGGGCGCGCGCGTCGGCGCCTACAAGGACTTCGTCTACACGGTGGGCGGGTTTGACGGGACGGCCGACAGGGCGTCAGTACACGTCGGCCAACTGGAGGTGCCGGGCGGCTGCCGCGGGGGCGAGAATCTGAACGTGCCCTTCACGGGCGGCACGAGCGGGGCGCGGACGAGGCTGACTTACACGGGCCTTGCGACCCTGACGGTCTCGGGCGTCGGCCGCGCGGCCGGCCAGAGCTTCAGCGACGCGTTCTACGTCTTCGCAGACCCCAACGGCACGCCGACCACGCCCAGCCACACCAACGAGTTCATGCTCACCATCAACGGACGGCCGGCGCACGACTTCATGGAAGGCCGGCAGGTGCCTGCCTTCCGCCAGGACCACC
>DATHBF010000563.1:0-1660 GCA_035296285.1 Pyrinomonadaceae bacterium
GACGACGGGCGCGGCCGACGACGAGAGGACTTCGGCGGCGCGCGTCGCGCAGCCCGCACGGTCGTTCTGGCAGAGGGCCTGGAGGGCGATTATCTGGAGCTGCGACTTGTCGTCAACCTGCGGCGCCTCGGGCGCGAGGCCGAGCTTGGTGCGGACCTTGACGCGCAGGACCTTCGCGTCGTCGGCCCAGGTCGAGCGCGGGTGGGCGCGCAGCAGGTTGGCCAGCACCGTCTCGGCCTGTTTGTCTTTGCCCTGCTTCTCGGAGGCGTAGGCGAGCCAGTACATGGCGGCGTCGGCGTTGCGGTCGGTCGGGTAGTCGGCCAGGAACTTGCTGAAGGTGACGACGGCCTGCGACCACTTCTGCTCGTCGAGCAGCGTGCGCCCTTCGGCGAAGGCGCGCGTGGCGGCGTCGTTGCTGGCGCCCGTCTGCACGAGGCGGTTCAGGCGGTCGCGGTCCTGCGGCTGCGCCTCGACGGCGGCGGCCGGCGCGGCGCAGGCGGTCAGGAGCAGGAGCCCGGCGAGCACACGAAGGGTCAGGTTGCGAGCGGCGTATGTGAGCATTGCTTGTATTCCTTCTATAAGGGGGATTCGGACTAGTACACCTGCAAGGCGGCGATGATCTCGTTCTTCTTCATGCGCTCGCGGATGGAGCGCACCTCCTCGCGCGTGGGCTGGTCGCGCAGGTTCTTGATGTCGAGCAGGAAGGGCTCGATGGCGTCGAGCACCTGGCGCGTGCCCTTGTCGTCGGCCACCTCGGCGCCGACCTTGAGGGCGGCGTTCTCGTCGAGGAGGCGCTGGGAGAGGCGCTTCTCGTAAGAGAGGTCGGACGCCTCGGCGTTCTTGAAGGAGCGCAGGAGCATCTGCGCCTGTTCGACGTGGCGCGCGACATCCTTCTCCTCGGGGTCGAGCTGACGCTCGGGCCTCACCACGCCGGCCGAGTCGTCGTAGGGCAGCGACGCCAGCACGGCGGACTCTTCGCGCACAGCCAGATGGTCTTCGGGGAGGGCGACCACGTCGCCGGAGCCGGCCGGCGTTGTCGCCATTGAAACGTTAGTAAAGCGAACCGGCTGTGCCCCGCGCCGCGGGTCGGCCTCGATTGGGTACTTACGGGCGACGGCCGTCACGTCTGTCTCGTCCTCTGTCTCGCCTACGCGCTGAACCTCACGGACGACCCCGGCGCTTCCCTGCCTTCCTTCAGCCGCGACGGCCGGAGACTGGCCGGCCGGCCGCGTGACGTTGCCGCCGCCCGCGACCTGCCCCGGCGTCGCGGGGCCGCCCGGGAGCGAGAGCCAGACGGCGCCCGAGGCGAGGGCGACGGCGGCGACGGCGAGCGCGGAGGCGAACGCGGGCCGCGCGGCGAGCGAGCCGAGCGCGGCGGCCAAAGTTTCGCGCAGTCGGGCGAAGGGGGGGACGGACGTTTGCGGCGGCGTGGCCAACTCTTCGAGGTTAATCTCGGCGCGGACCCTCTGCCAGAGGGCGGGCGTGACGGCGACGGGGCGCTCGTAGCGCGCGAACAACTCCTGCTCGACGCGGACCGCTTCGAGCGCGTCGGAGCAGTCGGGGCAGGCCGCGAGGTGCGCGCTCATCATCCGGCCGGTCATCTCGTCAACCTCGCCGTCGGCGTACTCTTCGACGAGCGGGAGGCAATCTTCACATCTCA
>DATHBF010000564.1:0-4857 GCA_035296285.1 Pyrinomonadaceae bacterium
AGGTCTTCGGCCCGACGATGCCGTCGGCCGTCATGCCGCGCGCGCGCTGGAAGGCGCGCACGGCCGCCTCCGTCTTCGGCCCGAAGTTGCCGCTGTTGGGCGTGACCCCGAGCTTGGTCTGCACCAGTCTGGTCAGCTCGCCGTTCATGCCGCGGCGCAGCGTCGGGCGCGGCGCCCGCCCGGGCGTCGGCGGCGTCGGCTCGACCGCCGGGATGAGCGCCGGCAGCGGCACGCCGCCGCCGAGGATGGCCCTGACCGTCGCGCGGAAGTCGTCCATCCTGATGGAGCCGGGGTCGGGCTTGCGGCCGAGCGGCTGCGCGTACTCCTTGTGCCCGCAGCAGAAGTCCGCGCCCTGGCCGACGTGGCGGAGGATGGCGGCGACGCCGTGGTGGTACGCCTCCAACTGCACCTGCGGCCAGGGGTCGGACGGGCGGCCGCTGTTCTCGGCCTCGATGCCGATGAAGTTGGAGTTGCCGTTCCTGACCCCCTGCCAGACGCCGCGGCCGGCGTGGTTGGCGCGGCCGGCGGCGATGACGAAGTAGGTGCCGTCGCGGGCGAGGCCGAGCTGCGCGAGCGGCCCCGGCAGGTCTGAGCGCCCGCGGACGAGCAGGTTGAGGGTGGGCATGTTCTGCGTGCTCGGGGTCCCGGTGTGGTGGCAGATGACGCCGAAGATGCGGCCCACGTCGCCGCTGCCGCGGTTCTCCCAGCCGGGGACCAAAGAGACTTTCAAGCCGGCTATCTTCAGCGCGTCCGGCAGCCACGTCAGTGAGAATGCCATGTCAGGCGACGCCTCCTTCGCTGGGGGGAAGTTCCTCGTCCGGTGTCTCTTCGCCCTCGACGGCCTCAAGGTCGCAGCCGTCGAAGTCGCTCTCGTTGTCCTCATCGTCGGGCGGGGCGGCGTGTTCGGGCTCCGGCGTGGGCGGCGGCTCGACCTCAGCGGCCGAAGTCCGCGCGGCCATCGCCGCGGCCGGGGCCGGCTGGGCGGTGGCCGCCGAGCGCGCGCCGAGGGCGGCGCCGAGCGCGGCCAGCGTCAGGCTCGTCGCCTTGCGGTCCTGGCGGTCCTCCGAGCCCTCCTCCCTGCTCTTCTCGTGCGGCTTGACGGTCGAGCGGATGACCATGAACTTGTTCAGCAGGTCGAACCAGAAGGGCGCGCCCAAGGAGACGGCCGCCGCCGTCAGGAGCCAGCCGAGGAGGGGCAGGACGACGTGGTCCCAGAGGTTGAAGGGGCGAGGGAAGAACTTGATGCCGTCCGGCCAGCCGAGCGGCAGGCCGAGCCCTTCGAGCGTCTTCCTGTTCTCCTCCAGGTTCGGCTTCTGCGCGTCGGGCCGGTTGGCGAACGCCTCGGCCTGCGCGACGACGACGTTGCGCAGCGTGGCGTCGGTCGAGAGCCGGCGGGCGATGGTGACGGAGTTGACGTTGAGGAGGACGGTGAGGCCGAAGCCGATGAAGAAGATGATCCACTTCGTCCGCCGCTTGTAGTGGCCGGAGACGCGGTCCATCCCGCTGTTGAACCACGCCTCGACGTTCTCGCGCAGCGCGTTCACGTCTTCGCCCGACTGCTCGGCCAGCGTCCTCAAGGCCCGCCCGGTCTGCGTCTGGCCGAAGCCCCACCTCCTGACGGCGGCCCTCACGGCGTCCATCGTGACGGGGAGCGCGGAGGCTCCGGCGGCGGGCGGGGCGTCGCCCGCCGCCCCGCGGGCCGGGTCGTCGCGCCCGGCCTCGGTCTCGGCCGGCGGGTGCAGCAGCAGGTCGAGGACCGCCTGCGAGAAGTTGCGGGCCGGGATGTAGGCCGGCAGGTTGGTCCGCGTCCAGTAGTCCATCCGGCCCACGGGCGCGTCGCCCGCCCGCTCGTAGAGGCCGTTGTAGAGGCCGCTGATGAGCGGGTGCTTGTAGAACTGCTCGACGAGCCCGCGCCCGCCCTCCTGGTTGAACAGCTCACGGATGCCGCGCTCCAGGTCGGTCGCGCGGTTCTTGAACCAGGCTTCGGCGATCTCGTTCGCGGCCGAGCAGATGAGGCTCATCAGCAGGTAGATGAAGACCATGCCGATGGCGACTTCGAGTATTGACGAGCCGAACATGGAAGCTCCTTTCGGGCTGGCGACGTGCCGCGGGGCGGGTGTGGCTCAGACGCCTCGGCGGGCCGGGGCGGGAATCAGAAGGGGTTGTTTCCTTAGGTAAGAAGGCCGGGTACGGCCTCCGACCTCCGCGTCTCTCCCTGATGGCTAACGCACCGTTTCCCCGCCGTAACCGTCACCAATCGGGCGGCGCACGCGGCGGGCCGCCCTTTTGCCTTTTGCCCACCGTTCTGTTATAGCCTTCACGCGCGAAGGCCCCGCGCGGCACTCTACAGGCCCGAGCCTCCCGGCCACTCCCCGGCAAGGGCGCCAAAGGTGATACAGGGATGATCGTCGCACTCGGATCGGCGCGCGCCGCCAAGATCATGGCCGTCCGCACGGCCTGCGCCCGCGTCGCCGAGGTGGACCCGCGCTGGAGGCGGGCCGAGATGATCGCGCGCGAGGTCGAGTCGGGCGTCCCACGGATGCCGCTCAACGACTCGCAGCTCATGCGCGGCGCCTACGGGCGGGCCGAATCGGTCGCGGCGCTCCTGCGCGGGGAGGGCCAGCCGGCCGACCTCTACGTCGGGCTCGAAGGCGGCTTCCACTCGATCACGTTCGAGGGCCGGCGCCACACGTTCCTGCACGGCTGGGCCTACGTGACCGACGGCGAGGGGCGCGGCCACTTCGGGCACGCCCCGGCCGTCGCCATCCCGCCCGGGATAGCCGCGCAGGTCGAGCGGACGGGGCGCACGCTCGGCGACGTGGTGGACGAGGTGGCGGGCGAGCGCGACGTGCGCAGCCGGCAGGGCGCCTGGGGCGTGCTCACGCGCGGCCTGCTGACGCGCGCCATGAGCTTCGAGGCGGCGCTGGTCGCGGCCTTCGCGCCCTTCTACAACAAGGGACTTTACGAGGAGTAAGCGGGAAGTATGGTGGAGAGGCTGACGGCCGAGGGGAACGACGAGCACCTCTCGCAGCGCGTGGGCGTGAACTCGCCCGGCTGGATCGAGGTCATCGCCGGCTCGATGTTCTCGGGCAAGTCCGAGGAGCTGATTCGGCGTCTGCGGCGCGCGCGCATCGCGCGCCTCAAGGTGCAGGTCTTCAAGCCCGACATAGACGACCGCTACTCGAAGGAGCACATCGTCTCCCACTCCGAGATGCGCCACGAGTCGCGCCCCGTGCGCACGGCCGCCGAACTCCTCGAAGCGGTCGAGCCGGGCACCGAGGTCGTCGGCATCGACGAGGGCCAGTTCTTCGACAAAGACATCGTCCACGTCGCCAACGCGCTGGCCTCGCGCGGCATCCGCGTCATCGTCGCCGGCCTCGACCAGGACTACACGGGCCGGCCCTTCGAGCCGATGCCCCAACTCCTCGCCGTCGCCGAGTTCATCACCAAGACGCACGCCATCTGCGTCCGCTGCGGCCAGCCCGCCAACTACTCGCAGCGCATCGTCCAGGTCGAGGGCCAGGTCGTCGTCGGCGCCGCCGACGCCTACGAGGCCCGCTGCCGCCGCTGCTTCGTCCCCCACGCCGACGCGCCCACGCGCCACATCAGCGAATGAGTAGACAGTAGCCGGTAGTCAGCAGTCAGCGGGCGCTCCGCGTTCCTCTACTGACTACCGGCTACTGTCTACTCGGCTCTTGTGCTATCCTCTCCCAAGCTTTAAAGCCCCGCGACAGTCTGGAGTGGTTTAACGATCTTCGGCCATTTGAGGGAGGAGAGTCTTTCCATGCGTCCTGCTTACACATCGAAGGCCCTCGGCGGCGCCGCGCTTCTGTTCTTCGCGCTCGCCTGCCAGGAGGCGACGGTGACGAACACGAACACCACGACGACCAACACCGCCGTCAACGTCAACGGCTCGAACGCCAACATGACGACGACGACGATGACGACCGGCGCGGGCACCACCATCGAGGCCAAGGAGCCCGACAAGTACAGCGCGACGATGCTCGCCACGGTCGCCACCGCCGGCCAGCAGCCGATGAAGGGGCAGGTCGAGATCAAGGTCGCGCGCAACGGCGCGGACCGCCGCTACGCGGCCACCGTCCCCGTCCTCGGCGAGATCATCTTCCTCGACAAGGCCGACAAGCGTTACCTCATCATGCCCGCGCGCAAGCAGTACGCCGAGCTGACGCAGGAGCTGACGGGCATCAACACCGACCAGATGCGCGCCATGACGCCGGGCCAGCTCGTCGCCTTCGTCCAGGCCCGCCAGGGCGTCGAGCGCGTCGGCGAGGAGACCTTGAACAACCGCCAGGCCGTCAAGTACCGCGTCGCGGGCCGCGCCCAGACGCAGACGACCGCCGGGCAGGTGCAGGGCGAGAGCTTCATCTACGTGGACAAGGAGACGGGGCTGCCGCTTCGCATCGAGGGCTTCGGCCAGTCGTCGGGTAACGTGCAGGGCGTCTCGGGCGGCAACGTCACCGTCGAGACGCGCGAGCTGAAGACGGACGTGAACCCCGCCGACTTCGAGATACCGGAGGGCCTGAGGAAGCTGACGCCCGAGGAGGCCCGCCAGCAGGTCGCGCAGATCACGCAGGGCATCCAGATGCTTCTGGCCTTCCTCAGCGCGCAGCAGCAGCAGGGCGCGGCGGCCGCGGCGACGCCGGCCGCGGGCGCCTCGCCGGCCGCGTCGCCGGGCCGCTAAGGAAAGGGGCGGCGCATGAAGTACGTTCTGACGCTCATCCTCGGCGTCCTCGTGGGAGGGGCGGCCAGCTATTTCCTCTTCGTCGGGGCGCCGCGCGCGCGCATGACGAAGGGCGAGCCGGTCCTCGCGCCCGACCCCTCGGGGCCGCCGCCCGG
>DATHBF010000565.1:0-3930 GCA_035296285.1 Pyrinomonadaceae bacterium
CTTACGTCACGCTCAAGGCGGGCCAGGCGCCCTTCGACTACAGCGAAAATATCTAAAGCAGGTGTCAGGCGCCGGTTGAAACCGAGTCCCTGACGCGCGGCACCCGAGTGAAGTTATGGGCATCAAGAAACTGACACCGACATCGCCGGCCCGGCGCTACCAGACCTATCTGACGCGCGACGAGCTGACGCCGGGCGCCGAGCCCGAGAAGTCGCTGCTTGAGAAGAAGACGCGCATTTCGGGGCGCAACAACGACGGCCACATCACCGTGCGCCGGCGCGGCGGCGGCCACAAGCGCCACTACCGCATCATCGACTTCAAGCGCGACAAGGCGGGCGTGCCCGGCCGCGTCACGCAGATCGAGTACGACCCGAACCGCTCGGCGCACATCGCCCTCGTCACCTACCTCGACGGCGAGAAGCGCTACATCATCGCGCCCGCCGGCATCGAGGTCGGCAAGACCGTGATGAGCGGCCCCGAGGCCGACATCCTGCCCGGCAACGCTCTGCCGATCCGCAACATCCCCCTGGGAACGCAGATTCACAACATCGAGCTGCGCCCCGGCAAGGGCGGCCAGCTCGTGCGCTCGGCCGGCGGCTTCGCGCAGCTCGTCGCCAAGGAGGGCGACTACGCGCAGGTCCGCATGCCCTCGGGCGAGGTCCGGCGCGTCCCCGTCGTCTGCTACGCGACCGTCGGTCAGGTGGGCAACGTCGAGCACGAGAACGTCTCGTACGGCAAGGCCGGCCGCTCGCGCTGGAAGGGCATCCGCCCCTCGGTGCGCGGCGTCGCCATGAACCCGGTTGACCACCCGCACGGCGGCGGCGAGGGCAAGACCTCGGGCGGCCGCCACCCGGTCACGCCCTGGGGCCAGCCGACGCGCGGCTACAAGACGCGCAAGAACAAGCGCACGACGAAGATGATCGTCCGCGACCGCAGGGTGAAGTAATTAAGTAAAGCGAAGCGAGAAACGCTATGTCACGTTCGGTAAAAAAAGGCCCGTTCATTGACCGGCACCTGGAGAAGAAGGTCGAGGAGATTCGCGGCGGGAACGCCCGGCCGCCGGCCATCAAGACCTGGTCGCGCCGCTCGACCATCACGCCCGACTTCGTCGGCCTGACCTTCGCCGTCCACAACGGCAAGCGCCACATCCCCGTCTACGTGACGGAGAACATGGTCGGCCACAAGCTCGGCGAGTTCGCCCCGACGCGCACCTTCAAGGGGCACGCCGGCACGAAGGCCGAGAAGTCATCGAAGCCGGCCCGCTAAGCAGAGGTTTCACAGTCATGGATGCTATCGCGAAGGCAAAATACTTACGCGGGTCGGCGCAGAAGGCGCGGCTCGTCGTCGACATGATCCGGGGCAAGCGCGTCGGCGAGGCGCTCGCCATCCTCCAGTTCACCAACAAGCGCGCCGCCGGCCACATCGAGAAGTGCCTGCGCTCGGCCATCGCCAACGCCACCGAGACGGCCGAGCGGCAGAACGTCGCCGTGGACCCGGACGACCTGTTCGTCAAGGCGTGCTTCGTGGACATGGGGCCGACCAAGCACCGCCGCCGCGTCCGCCCCGCGCCGCAGGGCCGCGCCTACCGCGAGCAGCGCCACTTCTGCCACGTCACCGTGCTCGTCTCCAACGACGGCCGCGAGACGGCGCCCGCCTCGGGCAAGGGCAAGGGCGGAGCGAAGAAGGCCGCCGCGCCCAAGGTCGCCGCCGAGAACGCGCCCAAGCGCGCCGCGGCGAAGAAGGCCGAGGCCGCCCCGGCCGAAGAGACGACCGCTTAACAGTTAGGAGAGAGTTGTGGGTCAGAAAGTTCATCCGTACGGCTTCCGCCTCGGCTACAACAAGGACTGGCATTCGCACTGGTTCGCCAAGAAGCAGTTCGGCGCCTACCTGCTCGAAGACCTGGACCTGAAGCGCGACATGAAGGGCCGCTTCGCGGGCGCGGGCGTCTCCCACGTTGACGTGGAGCGCGCCGCCAACCGCCTCAAGCTCATCATCTACACCTCGCGGCCCGGCATCATCATCGGCCGCAAGGGCGCCGAGATCGACAAGCTCAAGGCCGACATCGCCTCGCGCACGGGCAAGGAAGTGCTCGTCTCCATCCAGGAGATTCACAAGCCGGAGCTGAACGCGCAGTTGCAGGCCGAGAAGATAGCCTCGCAGCTGGAGAAGCGCATCGCCTTCCGCCGCGCCATGCGCAAGACGGTCGAGGAGACGCTCCGCTTCGGCGGCCAGGGCATCAAGGTCAAGGTCTCGGGCCGCCTGAACGGCGCCGAGATCGCGCGCAGCGAGTGGCACCTGCAAGGGCGGCTCCCGCTGCACACGCTGCGCGCCGACATCGACTACGGCCTGGCGGAGGCGCGCACCACCTTCGGCGTCATCGGCGTCAAGTGCTGGATTTACCGCGGCGACATCCTCGACCCGAAGGCGGCGATGGCGCGCGGCACGCAGCCCGACCCCATCAACGAGCCCCGCGGCGAGCGCGGCGACGGCCGCCGCCTGCGCCGCGACCGCGACGACGACCGCCCGCGCGGCCCGCGCGGCGACCGCGGCGGGCGCGGGCGCGGCGGCGACAACAGGGGCTAGGGCCGTTCAAGTTTGAGAGACGAGGGTTGACATCATGTTGATGCCGAAGAAGGTAAAGCACCGGAAGCAGATGAAGGGGCGCATGACGGGCTCGGCCCAGCGCGGCGCCGACATCAGCTTCGGCGAGTACGGCCTGAAGACCTTGGAGCCGGGCTGGATCACGGACCGCCAGATCGAGGCCGCCCGTATCGCCATGACGCGCCACGTCAAGCGCGGCGGCAAAATCTGGATTCGCATGTTCCCCGACAAGCCCATCACGAAGAAGCCCGCCGAAACCCGCATGGGCAAGGGCAAGGGCGCGCCCGACCACTGGGTCGCCGTCGTCAAGCCGGGCAGGATCCTCTACGAGATAGAGGGCGTGTCGGAGGAGATGGCGCGAGAGGCCATGCGGCTGGCGGCGCAGAAGCTGCCGGTCAAGTGCAAGTTCGTCTCGCGCGCGGAGCAGGAAGGGGGCGCGGTTTAGAGTATGAAGAAACGCGAAGAAGTTGAGCGCCTGACGAACATGTCGGAGGAGGAGTTGCGCGGCGAGGCGCAGCGGCTCAAGGAGTCGCTCTTCCGCCTGAACTTCAAGCTCGCCCTGGGCGAGGTGGACGCCGTCAAGACGGTGCGCCGCGAGAAGAAGACGCTGGCGCGCGTGCAGACGCTCATCCGCCAGCGCCGGCAGGAAGAGGCGGCGAAGTAAGATAGACGATTGAGGTTAGCGAGATGGCAGAAGAGACGAAAGAGGAAGTGACGACGACCGCCCCCGAAGAGGCGGCCGAGACGACCCCGTCGGGCGAGGGGCTGGCGCAGGCGCTCGGCTCGGGCGTGGACGCGCAGGCGGGCGACGCGACCGGCTCCGAGGCCAAGCGCACCAGCCGCCGCGCCGAGAAGATAGGCGTCGTGGCGTCGGACAAGATGGAGAAGACGTGCGTCGTGCGCGTCGACCGTCTTATCAAGCACCCGCGCTACAGGCGCTACGTCCGCCGCACGTCGAAGTTCATGGCGCACAACGAGCAGGGCGCGACCACCGGCGACAAGGTCCGCATCGTCGAGACCCGCCCGCTCTCGGCGCACAAGCGCTGGCGCGTCGTCGAGATCATCCAGAAGGCGGAGAAGTAAATCAGCAGTCAGTCGCCGGCCGTTCGGCCGACTGATGACTCTGAGGAGTGAGCTATGGCAATCCAGATGCAGACGTCGCTGGACGTGGCGGACAACTCGGGCGCGCGGCGCGTCGAGATGATTCAGGCCATCGGCGGCTCGACCAAGGCCAGCCGGGCGAGCCTCGGCGACAAGATCAAGGTCACCGTCAAGGAGGCGAGCCCCGACGGGGCGGTGAAGAAGGGGACGGTGCACAACGCCGTCGTC
>DATHBF010000566.1:0-10344 GCA_035296285.1 Pyrinomonadaceae bacterium
CAGACCTGGCGCTCGGCCGCGCGGTCGGCCATGAGCACGGAGCGGTCCCTCACCTTCGGCGCGCGCCGCGCGGCCTCCCACGCCTCCCGCCTCGCGCCGGCCGGGATGGAGTCGAACGGGAAGGCGCGCTTGTACATGAACCATTCCGAGCGGCCTCCGGCGTCGTCCTCCACCTCCGATTCGCCCGGCGCCTGAGCGCGCGCGGGCGGGGGCGGCACGGGCGGCCGTCGGCTCTTCGTGCGCGCGGCGGGTTTGCGCGCGACCTTTTGGCGCGCGCCGCGCTGGCGGCCCCCGGCGAGGGCGGCGGCCGGCGCGAGCGCCCCGCAGAGCAGGGCGGCACACAGCAGAGAGATGACGAGGGGCGTGCGTCCGAGGCGCGGGCGGGGGGCGAGATGGTGTTTCATGGCCTGGGTACTGCGTCGGCGGAGTGGACGGGTGCGGCCGTGCCACAGCGGAGGGGAGACCTCGCGGCACGACCGCCTTGCCGGAAGCCTATCAGAAACCGCCGCCCGGCGACAACGAAAAAGCCTAAGGCCGGCCCGCCCGCAGGCGCCTCAGGCGCGCGCCGCAGAACTGTCCCAGGAAGAAGGCGCCGACGACGACGGGGAAGGAGATCAACTGCCAGCCGATGCCGCTGAAGACGCGGAGCGCGATGACCAGCGGCACCGGCAGGTGGACGGCGAGGAACCACTGCCTTGAGAACTTCCTGACGCCGCCCCGCCAGTAGCCGAACGGGACGTTAACGAGGAAGACGAGGACCGCCACCACCCACAGGCTCATCATGCCCATACTTTAGCCCGAGGCCGGCGGGCGAGGCTACCGCGCCGAGTTCTTCATCAACTGGTGATAGAACCGCACGCACGCGGCGTAGTCCCTGACGGAGATGCGCTCGTTCGTGCCGTGGATTCTCTCCAGGTCCTCGCGCCGGACGCGCATCGGCGAGAAGCGGTAGATGTCCGTCGTCAGGCGCGCGTAGTGCCTGGAGTCGGTCGCGCCGAGGACCAGCGCGGGCGCGACCAGCGTGTCGGGGAACACCTGCCGGATGGTCCGGCGGACGGTCTGGAAGCCGGCCGTGTCCGTGCCCGAGACGGCCGGGGGCTCGGCGGCGAAGGAGCCGAGCCGGTCGATCTTCACGCGCGGGTCCGCGACCGCCTCGCGGGCGTGCGCGACGACGCGCTCGATTCGGTCGCCGGGGAGGATGCGGAAGTTGACGACGGCGCGGGCGCTCGCCGGCAGGACGTTCTCTTTGACGCCGCCGCCGATGACGGTCGCGGCCGCCGTCGTGCGGATGCCGGCGTTCGTGCTCGGCGACTCCGCCAGCTTGCGCGCGACGAGCGGCCCGAAGAGCCAGAGGTTCGCCGTCACGAGCCGCTTGCCGAAGGGCATCTCCGGCCCGACGTTCTCCAGAAGCTGCCGCGTCACGCCGTCGAGGCTCGCCGGCATCTGCCGCTCTTCGAGCCCGGCGACGGCCGCGCCGAGGATGCCGACGGCCGTCTGCGGCGGCGGCATCGAGGAGTGGCCACCCGCCCCGCCTCCTCGAACGACACCGTCCGAAAACGCAAAGCCCCCGCCAGACGCCCCGCCACCGCGCCCTCGTCAACGCCCAGGGGCTGCACCGTCTCGACCTGAATCTGTTTTGACGTGAACCGGAGCGTGTTGACGACCAACGCGGAGGCGAGCAGGGCGACGGCCAGCGCGAGCACCAGAAGGAATCTCTTCTTCATGCCTTTCAACTACTGAGGACACTGTCCGAGTACGCTCAGGGCACGGCGCGGGGGTGGAAGGAGAGTGTGAAGTCGCCTTCGTTCGTGTCGGCGAGGGCGCGGCCGCCTTGTTGGAGGCGGCCGAAGAGGATCTCTTCGGCGAGGGGGGCTTTGATCTTCTCCTGGATGAGTCGGGCCATGGGGCGGGCGCCCATCTGGCGGTCGTAGCCGTGCTCGGCGAGCCAGCGGCGGGCCGACTCGGTCAGTTCGAGCTGGACGTTCTTCTCGGAGAGCTGGGCGCGGACCTGTCCGACGAACTTGTCCACGACGCGCTCGATGTTCTCGAAGGTGAGCGGGCCGAAGGCTATCCAGGCGTCGAGGCGGTTGCGGAACTCGGGGCTGAAGGCGCGCTCGATGGCTCCGCGGCCCAGCCCCAGGGAGACGCCGCCCTGCCCCTGCTGGAAGCCGATGCGGGCGTCGGACATCTCGCGGGCCCCGGCGTTCGTGGTCATGATGAGGATGACGTTGTGGAAGTCGGCGCGCTTGCCGTTGTTGTCCGTCAAGGTCGCGTGGTCCATCACCTGGAGCAGGATGTTGAAGAGGTTCGGGTGCGCCTTCTCTATCTCGTCTAAGACGACGACGGCGAAGGGCGTCTTGTTGACGGCGTCGGTCAGCAGGCCGCCCTGGTCGAAGCCGACGTAGCCGGGGGGCGCGCCGATGAGGCGCGAGACCGTGTGCGGCTCGGCGTACTCGGACATGTCGAAGCGTATGAACTCGACGCCGAGGGCGACGGCAAGCTGCTTCGCAAGCTCCGTCTTGCCGACGCCGGTCGGGCCGGAGAAGAGGAACGAGCCGATGGGCTTCTCGGGCTGGCCGAGGCCCGAGCGCGAGAGCTTGATGGCAGAGACGACCTGCGCGATGGCGTGGTCCTGGCCGTAGATGACCGACCTCAGCTCCGTCTCTAAATTCTGCAAGCGGTCGCGCTCGGAGCCGGCGACGGTGCGCGGCGGTATCTTCGCCATGCGCGCGACGACCTGCTCGATCTCGTGGACGCCGACCTCCTTCGGGCGCTCGCCTTCGGGCATCAGCTTGACCATCGCGCCCACCTCGTCGATCACGTCGATGGCCTTGTCGGGGAGGAAGCGGTCATGGATGTGCTTGGCCGCGAGCTCGGCGGCGGCGCGCAGCGCGTCCCCGTGGTAGCGGACGCCGTGCGCCTCCTCGTAGAGCTTCTTCAGGCCTTCGAGAATCTTGATGGTGTCTTCGAGCGAGGGCTCTCCGACCTCTATCTTCTGGAAGCGGCGCGCGAGGGCGCGGTCGCGCTCGAAGGCGGCCTTGTACTCGGGGTACGTGGTCGAGCCGATGCAGCGCATCTCGCCGGTGGCGAGCACGGGCTTGATGATGTTCGACGCGTCCATCGAGCCGCCCGAGACGGCGCCCGCGCCGACGATGGTGTGAATCTCGTCGATGAAGAGGACGACGTTCGGCTTCTTCTTGAGGGCCGCGATGACCGCTTTCAAGCGTTGCTCGAACTCGCCGCGGTACTTGGTGCCGGCGAGGAGCGACCCCATGTCGAGCGAGTAGACCTCGGCCCCTTTCAAGGCGTCGGGCACCTCGCCCTTCTGAATCTTGAGGGCGAGCCCTTCGGCAATCGCCGTCTTACCGACGCCGGGGTCGCCCACGTAGATGGGGTTGTTCTTGCGGCGCCGGCAGAGGACCTGAATCGTGCGCGCCACCTCCTGCTCGCGGCCGATGAGCGGGTCGATCTTGCCCTCGGCGGCGCGCTCGACGAGGTTCGTCGTGAAGGCGGCGAGCGGGTCGCGGGCGGCGGCGGCCTCGGCGGCCTCGTCGTCGTCCCCGGCGCCCTCGGGGGCGAAGCCGTCGCCGCGGCCCCCCGCCTCGACCTTGGAGATGCCGTGGGCGAGGTAGTTG
This sequence comes from Pyrinomonadaceae bacterium, assembly GCA_035296285.1. Classification (GTDB taxonomy): domain Bacteria; phylum Acidobacteriota; class Blastocatellia; order Pyrinomonadales; family Pyrinomonadaceae; genus QHXN01. Next base: position 3,636 of record DATHBF010000566.1, read on the forward strand.
AGGATGTCGAGGCGCGTGATGCCCTGCTTCTTGAGCAGGTAGACGGCGTGCGAGTTGGGCTGCTGGTAGAGGGCGGCGAGGACGTTGCCGCCGTCCACCTCCTTCTGCCCCGAGCCCTCGGCCTGGAGGAGCGCGTACTCGACGACGCGCTGGAAGGCGGCCGTGTACTCGGGCAGCACCTCGCTCTTCGCGGGCACCGTCTCCAGCTTCTCCTTGAGGAAACGGTCCAGCTCCTCGGCCAGAGCCTCGACGCGGCCTCCGCACTGGCGGATGACCTTGGCGCCCGTCCGCTCGTGCAGGAGCGCGTAGAGCAGGTGTTCGAGCGTCACGTACTCGTGCCGCCGCTTGATGGCCTCCATCGCGGCGAAGTTGAGGGTGTCTTGCAGTTCCTTGGTAATCATTACTCCCCTGGTTCTTCCTCCATCGTGCAGAGCAGCGGGTACTCCTCGGCGCGCGCCATGTGCGTGACGCGCTCGACCTTCATCTCGGCGACCTCGTAGGTGTAGACGCCCGCGACGCCGACGCCCTGCGTGTGGACGGCCCACATGACGCGGAAGGCGTCGGCCTCCTCGCGGCCGAAGACGGCCTTGAGGACGTGGACGACGAACTCCATCGTCGTGAAGTCGTCGTTGTGCAGGAGGACGCGGTAGAGCGGGGGCCTCTTCAGCTTCTCCCGGCTCTCCGTCGCCACCTCCTCCTCGAAACCGTACTCGCGCTCCGGCATGGGATGATTCTAAAGGCAAAAGGCGGAGGACAAAAGAGGCGCCGGGCCGCGGGTGTCGGGCGCCTCGTTTTGCTTTATCATCGCGGGCGTGGCCGAGACGCGCTTCCCAGACCCGAGCCGGGCGACGCCCGAGGGCATTGTGGCCTTCGGCGGGCGGCCCGAACCGGAGCTGCTCGCGGAGGCTTACGCCGCCGGCATCTTCCCCTGGCCCGTCGAGGGCTACCCGCTGCTCTGGTTCAGCCCGCCCGAGCGCGCCCTCCTCTTCTTCGACGAGCTGCACGTCCCGCGCAGCCTCGCCCGCGAGCGCAGGCGGACGACTTTAACCTTCACCGTTGACCGCGCCTTCGGCCGCGTCATCCGCGCCTGCGCCGCCGCGCCCCGGCCCGAGGGGCAGGGGACGTGGATCACGCGCGACATGGTCCGCGGCTTCACGGAGTTTCACCGGATGGGCCGCGCGCACAGCGTCGAGGCTTGGGAGGGCGGGGAGTTGGTCGGCGGGGTCTACGGCGTTGACGCGGGCGGCGCCTTCTGCGGCGAGAGCATGTTCCACCGTCGCCCGAACGCGTCGAAGCTGGCGCTGCTCTTCCTCGTCGAACACCTCCGCGCGCGCGGCCTCGGGTGGCTCGACGCGCAGGTCATGACGCCGCACATCGAGGCGCTCGGCGCCCGCCTCGTCCCGCGCGAAGAGTTCCTCACGCTGCTCGCGCGCGAGCGCCGGCGCAGGCTAAAGCTCTTCTGAAAGATTGCGCGCGGCCTCCTCCTGCAACTCCCTCAGAAGCCCCGCCGCGTCGCGCGCACGCCCGGCCCACCACTCGGAGACCGCGCCCAGCGCCTCGCGGTGTTTGAGGTGACGGCCCGCCCAGCCTTCGGCCTCGGCGGCGAGCCAGCCGAACGCGGCCGCCGTGTCCTGCCCGAGCAGCGAGCGCAGCGCGAAGGCCCGCCCGCCCGCGCGCAGTCCCGTGCCGAGCGAGCGTCCGGCGCGAGCCAAATCCGCCCGCGTCAAAATCATCCCGGAGCGCGCGGGCGCGAGTAAAGATCGTGAGAACTCTTCGGCGCCCTCGCCGCCGCGCGGGTCCGCGAGCGGGGGCGCTTCGCGCAAGTGCAGAGGCAGCGAGGCCGGCGGCCCCGTGCGTCCGACCTCCTCCAGCAGCGCCTTCATCAACAACCCGCCCCAGCGCCGGTAGAACGGCGGGGCCAGCTCCGACAGCTTTTCGAGATACGCGGGGAGCCAGCTCAGCAGGTGCTCCCAGAGGAACGCCTCCCGCGCGGCCCCGCCTTCGTCCGACTCGCACAGCCCGGCGTAAGCGGCGAGCAGCACGGCCAGATGGTCGGGCTCTGACGGCGGCCGTATCCCAAGCAGCCCCATGAAGTCTGCCACGCGCGAGCGCGCCTCGCCGCCCAGCATCCCCTCCGCGCCCGCGTACACGGACGCATAAGGGTAGAGCTGGAACGCGAACAACTCCGTGTACTCGCTCGGCTCGGGCAACGCGCCCAGGCCCAGAGCCTCGGCCACGCGCCCCGCCCCGTCGCGGTCCGGCGGCTCGACCAGCACGGCCAGTGCGCGAAACAGTTCCATCCCCGGTTAATAATCTTTCCGTCAGTCGGAGCCGACGGGCTCCTGTTCGAGTGGCAGGCGGTACACGTCGCGCGAGGGCTTGAGGGGGCGGAGGAGCCAGTAGGGGCGGCGCGTGCCGTCGGGGGAGTGTGTGTCGGCGGGGCGCGTGAATTGGAGCCAGGTGCGGTAGACGCGGCGCGACTTCTCCGCGTCCACGCGGATGTCGCCGGGGGCGTCCGTGGGGTCGGCCTTGCGGACGCGGACGGCCTGGTGCCAGCAGTGCATGCCGGAGATGGGGTCGGGGTGGACGGGGAAGGTCAGGTTCTGGTGGACGCCCACGTCGGCCCACCAGATGCGCGAGGTGTCGGCGTCGGAGGACTCGTAGGGTTCGGCGCCGCGCTCGCGCTTCAAGGACCACTCGCTCCCCTGTCGGTTCAACGAGACGGTCGCCATCAACTGCCTCTGGCCCTCGCCGTCGTTCAGCTTCCAGCGGCCCATGTGGTGGCTGCACGCGACGACGCCGGGGCGGATGCCTTCCGTCACCCAGGCGCGGACGACGAAGTGGCCCGTCTCGGTCTCGACGCGGACGAGGTCGCCCGTCTCCACTTTCAAATCCCGCGCGTGCGAGGGGTGAATCCAGAGCGGGTTGGTGTGGGCGATCTCGTCGAGCCACTTGGCGTTGGCGCTCCGGGTGTGAATCTGCACGGGCAGGCGGAAGGTGGAGATGAGGACGCTCTGGTCGGGGTTCAGGTTGTCCGGGTGGACGTGGCTCTTGATGTAGGCCGGGACGGCGTACTCGTGCCAGCCCCAGTCGGCCAAAGTCTTCGAGTAGAACTCAAGGCGGCCGCTCGGCGTCGGGAAGCCGCGCAGGGTCCGTTCGTCCACCTGCACTCCGACGAGGCGGCGCCCTTCCGCGTCGGCGTCGGGCGTGGGGAAGGGGACGACGTTCGTCGAGGCGGGCTTCGCCGTCCTCGTGTAGACGCGGCCGAAGCGGTCCACGCGCACGTCCTCAAGCTCGCCTTCCGGCACCTCCTGCTCGTAGACGGCGCCGACCTTGCTGCTGATCTCGAACGCCCCGTAGCGGCGCATGAACTGGAGCGGCGTCAGACCTTCCGCCGCCGCCCGCTCGGGAAGCCCCGGCACGGAGTTCTCGAAGACGTAAGAGTAATATTCGTCAACGGAGAGGCGCGTGCCGGGGTTCTTCTGCGACTCGGCGAAGCGGCGGATGCCGAGCGAGCCGTCGGGGTCGATACGCCACGTCAGCTCAAGCCAGAACTCGTTCTCCTCCCAGACCTCGCCGGGGTTGACCTCGCGCGTGTCTTTAATGTGCTCGCCGGCGCGCTCGCGCGCGGCCCGCAGCACGGGCTGGCGGAAGCCGAGCCATTGCGCGTCGTGCGTCTCGTAGGAGTGTATGTCGTGGCGCTCGGAGCCGTGGCCCATCGGCAGGACGTAGTCGGCGAAGTAGGCCGTCTCGTTCCACGTCGGGGTGAGCGCCGCGTAGCAGCCTATCAACTCCTCGTCGCGCAGCACGTCGATCCAGTTGAAGCCGTCGGGATTGGTCCAGACGGGGTTGTAGACGCGCGTGAAGTAGGTGTCAACTTTGCCGCGGCCGTCCTTCAGGAAGTGCGGGAGCAGGAACGAAAGCTCGTTCATGGCGAGCGGGTACTCGCGCGGCCACGTCAGCTCGTTCCACTTCGGCGGGTGCGGCGGCGTGTAGATGGGTTTGGGGACGAACTTGTTCCACGCGTTCGGGAAGACTCCGCCCTCGGTGGCGACGGCGCCGAGCAGCGCGTTCAGGAGGAAGAGCGTGCGCGCCACCTGCCAGCCGCCCGAGTTTCCGGCCGCGGCCGAGCGCCAGTTGTGACTCGAAAACCTCTTGCCGGCCGAGGCGACCAGCTTTGCTATTTCCTCTATGGCCGCGGCCTCGACGCCCGACTCCTTCGCCGCGAGGTCGAAGGTGAACGAGGCGTAGAGACTTTTGAGCACGCCCTCGAACGTCTCGAAGCTCGTCTCAAGCTCCGGGTGCTCTACGGCCATGTACTCTTCCCAGTTCCACCAGCGGCGGACGAACTCGCGGTCGTAGAGGTCGTTCGTGATTAGGTGGTTGGCGACGGCGAGGAGGATGGCGGCCTCGGAGCCGGGGTAGGGCGAGAGCCAGTGGTCGGCGTGCGTGGCGGTGTGCGACAGCCGCGTGTCGAAGACGACGAGCTTGGCGCCGGCCGCCTTGCCCTCGATGACGCGCTGCGCGTGCGGGTTGAAGTAGTGGCCGGACTCCAGGTGCGAGCTGATGAGGAGGATGACGCGCGCGTTGGCGTGGTCCGGCGAAGGGCGGTCGAGCCCCATCCAGAACTGGTAGCCGGCGCGCGACGAGGAGGAGCAGATGTTCGTGTGCGAGTTGTGCCCGTCAACGCCCCACGCCGCGAGGATGCGCTCGGTGAACCCGTCCTCGCCGGGGCGGCCGACGTGATACATCACCTCGTTGTTGCGCCCCTCGCCGATGGCCTTCCTGATGCGGGCGGCCAGGTCGTCCAACACCTCGTCCCAACTGACGCGGACCCACCTGCCCTCGCCGCGCCCGCCCGCGCGCTTGAGCGGGTAAAGTATGCGGTCGGGGTCAGTCACCTGGTTGATGGTGGCCGGCCCCTTGGCGCAGTTGCGCCCGCGGCTGCCGGGGTGCTCGGGGTTGCCCTCGAACTTCTGCACCTGCAAGCTCGACTTGTCCACGTAGGCCAGCAGCCCGCACGCCGACTCGCAGTTGAAGCACGTCGTCGGCACCAGCGAGTAGCGCCGCTCCTGCCTCCGCGGCCACGCCCGCGAGTCCAGCTCGACCCAGTCGTCCCAACGCTCCTTCGGCGGGAAGGCCGCCAGGTGCACCCGGCTCGGCCCCGGATAAAAAGTCTCGCCCCGCGCCTCCGTCTCCTTGCGTGCTGCGCTCACGCGCTCGTTCAGGTCTTTGAGATTCATGCCGTTAATTCTTAACCTACTTCCGTATTTCAAGTGAGCTTAACAGCTCGTCGTAGAGGTCGAGGCGCGGCGTGAAGCCAGAGGCGGGGAGGCGTTCGAGCTTGCGTCGGACGCGCTCGACGTAGGCCGCGTAGCGCCGCCGCCCGCGCCGGCCGCCGGGGTGTAGGGGGAGCGTGTAGCCTTCGTGGGCGCCGACCTCGTTGACGGGGTGTAGGAAGGCGGCGCGGGCGGGGAGGTCGGCGGAGATGTAGAAGCGTCCGTCGTCCGTGAGCCCGCGGAAGGCGTAAGAGAGCTGCCGGTTGTTAATCAACGCATCATCCTGCTGGGCCTGCGTCAGGTAGGCGACGCCGGAGCCGCCGCGGAAGCGGAGGTATTTGACGCGGGCGTGGAAGACCTCCGTGGCGTCGGGGAAGGGGAGCATGGGGACGTTGCCTTTGAGCGCGGCGGGGCGGCGGCGGATGAGACGGCGCAGGTCGCTCAGAGTCTTCCCGGCGTCGCTGACGTAGTCGGGCGAGACGGCGAAGGCTTTAAGGTAATCGGCTACGGGGCAGACGCGCAAGACGGGCTCGCGGCCCGAGTCGGCGGGCGGGCCGTCTACGCCGACGAGGGTGAAGGCGACGTGCTCGGGGTAGACGCCGTCGGGCTTTTCGCTCGCCTCGGCGAGCGGCGCGGCGGGCACGGTCTCGGCCCTCACCTCGCGCGCGAGCGCCGGGTCGTAGGTGAGGCTCACGCCGCCGTGCGCGGCCGTCCTCTTCGCGGGCGCGGGCGTGGCGGCGAGCGCGGCGCAGGCGAGGATGGCGAGCAGGGCGGCGGCCGCCGTCCGTCCCGGTTTATTTCTCAACGCGGCTCCTTCTTCCCGGCGGCGAGCATGGAGATTGACTTCTCGATGCGGCGCTGGCGCGTCTCGGGCTTCCTGGCGTCTTCGACGTGCTCGACGTGCTCGCGGCGGTGCGTGTAGCTGAGCTGGTCCCAAGTGGCGTGCGCCGCCTCGTCGGCCTTGAGGGCGCGCGCGAAGTCGGCGGGCGGGGTGATGACGCGCGGCTCCGTGTCGCGCTCGACGGTGACGGGGACGGTCTCGCCGCCGCGGACGCCGGCCGCCTCGCGCATCTTGCGGTTGACGACGAAGAAGTGGCCGCGGCCCATGTTGAAGAGCGAGGAGCGGAAGGGCGCGCCGTTGACGGTGCCGCGGACGGGGACGCGGCCGCGCGTGCCGAAGGTCTTCTCCACGTCGAAGGGGACGTGGATGGAGCAGACCTGGCTTCCCTCCTTGTGCTCGACGAGCGCGCGGAACTTCTTGACGGGCGACCTGCCGGCCGCCGACTCCGACGTTCTCGCCGCGGGCTTCTTCGTAGCCATCATGCCGTCTCCTTTCGCGAAGTGTGGCCGCCGCGGCCGCGCGTCGTCCTGGGTCATTCGTGAAGCGCGGCCGCGGCGGGCGAGTGTGTTGAAATCAGCCGGCGCTGCCT
>DATHBF010000567.1:0-4117 GCA_035296285.1 Pyrinomonadaceae bacterium
CAGCGGCTCTCGATGGGCTTCTACGCGCGCTCGCGGACGGGCGACCTGCTGTCGCGCTTCTCCTCCGACCTCGCGGCCGTCGAGAACGCCGTCGTGCTCGGCATCCCCGGCGCGCTGCTCTGCGTCATCAACATCCTCTTCAGCACCATCATCCTGTTCGTCATCGACTGGCGGCTGGCGCTCGGGGCGATGGCCGGGCTCCCGTTCTGCGTCGTCGGGCCTAAGCTGTTGGGGCCGCGCGCGCTCGGCGCCGGCCGCCGCCTGCGCGGCGAGCAGGCCGCGCTCGCCGACATCATTCAGGAGAACCTCGGCGCGCAGCAGATCGTCAAGGCGTTCAGCCTGCGGAGGTCGGCCGTGGAAGGCTTCGCGCGGCAGGCCGAAAGGGTCATGAGCCTCGGCACGCGCTTCAACTTCCTGAGCTACGTCACCGAGCGCAGCCCTAACATCGGCATGCTGCTCTTCAACGTCCTGCTCATCAGCGGCGGCTCCTACCTCGCCTACACCGGCTCGCTCTCCGTGGGCTCGCTGGTCTCCTTCAACGCGCTCTTCATCATGGTCAGCTCGTCGGTCATGGGGCTGACGGCGGTGACCCCGACGTTGCTCCAGGCGACGGGCGGGATAGGGCGCGTGCGCGAGCTGCTCGATGAGCGGCCGGCCGTCTTCGAGCCGCACGGCGCGCTGCCGCTGCCGCGGCTCTCCGAGGGCATCCGCTTCGAGAACGTGACCTTCGGCTACGGGCCGGGCGAGACCAACCTCGCCGACGTGAGCATGGAGCTGCCCGCGGGCGAGCGCATCGCCTTCGTCGGCCACAGCGGCAGCGGCAAGAGCACGAACCTCAACCTCATCATGCGCTTCTACGACCCGCAGGCGGGCCGCGTCACCTTCGACGGCGTGGACCTGCGCCGCGCGGCGCTCGACTCGCTCTACGAGCAGGTCGGCATCGTCTTTCAGGAGAGCTTTCTCTTCAACCTCAGCGTCCGCGAGAACATCCGCCTCGGCAAGCTCGGGGCGACAGACGCCGAGGTCGAGGAGGCGGCGCGCGCCGCCGAACTCCACGACATCGTCCTGCGGATGCCCGAAGGATACGACACGCAGGTCGGCGAGCGCGGCGGCCGCCTCTCGGGGGGCCAGCGGCAGCGCGTCGCCATCGCGCGCGCCCTGATACGCGACCCCGAACTCTTCATCCTCGACGAAGCGACCTCGGCCCTCGACCCTTCGACCGAGGCCGCCGTCAACGACACGCTCGACCGCGTCTCGGCGGGCCGCACGGTCATCTCCGTCACGCACAGGCTCAAGTCCGTGGTCGGCTACGACCGCATCTTCGTCTTTAAGGAAGGCCGGCTCATCGAGCAGGGCACGCACGAGAGCCTCCTGCGGCGGGGCGGCGTCTACGCCGGCATGTGGCGGCGGCAGGCGGGAACGTCCGTCTCCGTGACCGGCGAGCTGCGCCTCTCCGACATCAGCATCCTCAAAGACATACCGCTCTTCAGCGACCTCGACGACTCCTACCTGCGGGAGATTTCCGAGATGTTCATCACCGAGCGCGTCCCCGCCGGCCGCACCCTCATCACCGAGGGCGACGAGGGCGACCGCTTCTACATCATCAGTCGCGGCACGGTGGCCGTCACCGCCGCCGGGGAGGACGGCGCGGCGCGCAGGCTGGCCACCCTCGACGACGGCGACTACTTCGGCGAGATATCTCTGCTGGCCGAGATACCGGCCACCGCCTCCGTCTCGACCCTCACGCCCAGCGTCTTTCTCATCCTGACGCGCGAGCAGCTTCTGAAGCTGATGCACCAACACCCCGGGCTCGGCGCGCAGGTGAGGGGCGCGCTCGAACGCCGCATGAAGGAGAACGAGGCGCGCAAGGCGCGGCGCGCCCCCGGGGGCGCCAAGGCCGCCGAATCCTGAAGGCCGCGCCCGCCGCCGAAAATTATTCTTCCAAGCCTGATAGTTTTTGTATCGCCCATGCGCATTAGTTAATAGAGACCGGAAGGATTGAGGAGAATGACGAATGAATGCGATTGGCGATGACGCGGGGGCCGTCGGGCTCGACTCGGCCGAGTCGGGCCACGCGGGAAACTCCCCGGTGGAAGTCCGGGAGGTGGGCGGCAACAAAGGCGTCTTCGCCGGAGAGGTGATAGAGGCGGGCACTATCATCAGGCTGAAAGGGAGCGTCTCCGGCGTCCCGTCCCGCCACTCCTTACAGTTGGACAAGGAGAGACACCTCATCCTGTCGGACGCGACCGACGAGGCCGACGACCCGGACTCTTTCTGGAAGTACTTAAATCATAGCTGCCGGCCCAACGGCCACATCGACACGCGCGGGCCGAGCTTTCACGCCCTGAGGAGGATCGCTCGCGGCGAGGAATGCACATTTAACTATTTGACGACCGAGTACGAGATGGCCGAGCCCTTTGAATGCCGGTGCGGGTCCGTTGACTGCTTCGGCGTGATTGGCGGTTACGCTCGCCTCGGCGCGGAGGAGAAGTTGAGGCTGTCGGCGCACGCCGCCCCGCACCTGACCGATAGCACCGGAGGGGCAGTCGATGGACCCGCACGGGCATTCATAAAGGGCCATAATTGAACCGATTTGGTCGGTGTAAGGATTGTTCGAGTTAGTGTTGCATCGGGGTCCACAGCGGATGCCGAATATCGGGCGTGTGCGAGATACCTCGCCGCCGGTTGCAACGGACGGGGCATTTGGTGCATCTTAGTGGGGTCCTTCCTTCTCTCGCGCATCGACGGTGATGCGCCCCATCGCCTCGTTAGGCGGCGGCGTTCTGGATAGTTCGAGAGCGGGCTTAACTTTCAACTTTAGAAGCCGCTCATAACCTGAGCATCCGAACGCAGGTCCTTCGCTGCCACCGTTCCGACGAAGCCACTTCGATTCGCAGCTTCTCCTGACGCCCCGCTTCAGGCGGGGGAGGTATCACTCCACATGTCCATGAAACTTTACGTCGGCAACCTCTCTTTCAACACTTCGAGCAGCGACTTGCAGGACCTCTTCGCGCAGGTCGGCACGGTCGAGACGGCTAACGTCGTCGAGGACCGCGACACGGGCCGCTCGCGCGGCTTCGGCTTCGTCGAGATGTCTTCGAAGGAAGAGGGCGAGAACGCCATTTCGCAGTTCAACGGCAAGGAAATCGACGGGCGCAGCCTGACCGTCAACGAGGCGAAGCCCCGCGAAGACCGCGGCGGCAGCCGTGGCGGTGGCGGCGGGCGCGGCGGCTTCGGCGGCGGCGGCAACCGCGGCGGCGGCGGCGGCGGGCGCTGGTAACACCCTCCGCCTCGCCGGAGACTCTGAAAACGAGCAGCCCCGGGCCGAGTCGAAAGCTCAGCCCGGGGCTTTCCCTTCGGCCGCGGGGCGAGGTCACGTCCCAAAGTTCAAGGGCATCGGCCCAGGATTCTCTATATGCGTCCCGGCGGGGGCGTAACGCTTTAAGGCGACGGTGAGATAAAGGAGTTTCGTGTGGACAACCAGACTTATAAGAACGGTGAGCGCGTCGAGAAGTTCTGCACGCCGTGCGGCGAGGAGCGGGGCCACGTCGTGGTATCCGTCACGAAGGCCGGGCGCATCTCGCGCGTGAGCTGTCCGAAGTGCGGCACGCGCAGTTCGTTCAAGGCCGATGCCGGTGTGACGGCGCGCGCGTCCGCGAGGACCGGAGCCCCTTACGACAACACGCACACTTACCGCACGGGACAGTCGATGACGCACCCCGTCTTCGGGACCGGCGAGGTGACGGCGGTCATCGAGCCCCAGAAGATCGACGTGCTCTTCCCCGACCGGATGCGCCGTCTCATCCACTCACAGGGCCGAGGGTAGCCGCCCGCGCGGCGTTAGACCTGTTCGCCGGAACGTCGCGGGTTTCGCCAGCCCCTTCTAAGACACGCGCGCCTCGGACGCCACCGCGGAGACTTTCTTCCGCGCCGCGCGCCACTTGGAGAGGGCCTCGCGGAGCAGTCCGGCGACGGCCGCCCGGTTGTCGTAGACCAGCCTCAGCCACGCCCCACGGCTCATCTGCGGGAAGTAGATGCCGCGGAAGAAGAGGCGCGAGATCAGCATGCTCGCACGGTACTGGAACGCAGCCCCCGCTATCGACCGCACCGCCTCGGC
>DATHBF010000568.1:0-37612 GCA_035296285.1 Pyrinomonadaceae bacterium
TGGTCGCCGTCGCCGCCAGCCTCATCCGGCGCGGCGCGTGAGCCTTTGCGCCGAGCCGTAAAAGTAAAAGCCCCGGCGGGCACCTTCGCCGGGGCTTTCCAAATATCATCGTTGCGGCGTCACCGCAGGTGTTCGTTGAACCAGTCAAGGGTGCGCCTCCAGGCCAGCTTGGCGGCCGCCTCGTCGTAGCGCGGCGTGGTGTCGTTGTGGAAGCCGTGCTGCTTGCCCTCGTACATGTAAGACGTGAACGTCTTCTTGTTGGCCTTGAGCGCCGCCTCGTAAGGAGCGATGCCGGCGTTGATCCGCTCGTCGTTGCTCGCGTAGTGAAACTGGAGCGGCGCGGAAATCCTTGGCACGTCGTCCACGCCCGCCTGCCGCCCGTAGAAGGCGACCCCGGCGTTCAGGTCGGCGCCCAACCGCACCGCCAACTGATTCACCATCCCGCCGCCGAAGCAGAAACCCACCGCGCCCAGCTTGCCGGTCGAATCCGAACGCGCCTTGAGCCACCTGGCCGCCGCGACGAAGTCTTCGGTCATCTTCTTCCCGTCCACCTCGCGGAAGGCGACGGCGCCCTTCTCGTCGCTGCCCGGGTAGCCGCCGACCGAGGTCAGCCCGTCGGGCGCGAAGGCGACGAAGTTGGCGAGCGCGAGCCGGCGCGCCACGTCCTCGATGTAGGGGTTGAGCCCGCGGTTCTCGTGGATGACGAGCACGGCGGGCCGCTTCCCCTTCTTCGCGGGGCGGGCGAGGTAGCCTTTGATGGAGCCGTTGCCGGCCGGGGATGGAACGGTTTCGTAGCCCACCTTGATGCGCTTGTCGTCGGCCGGCACCTGCTGAGCCCAGGCGTAGTTGGGCCGCAGGCTCTCGAAGATGGCCGCGACGGTCAGGCCGCCGACGGCGAACTTGCCGGCGCGGTCGAGGAAGGTTCGACGGTCAATGTCGCCGTGCTGGTATTCGTGGAAGAGGTCTAACAACTCCTGCGGGTAATCGGATGCTGACTTACGTTCCATTCTTTCTCCTCGGCGGCGAATCAGGATAAAGTCGGGGCATTAGGAGAGCCCCTGCATTCTAGACGAGGTGCGGCGCGGCGGGGTAGCTTGAACGCGGGCCTTAGCTTTACCGGGCGGGCTTCGTCGTCGTCGGCGACGGCAGGTAGACGTGAGCAGGAACCGAAGAGAGGGCGCACCCATTTTCGTGTCGGTGATCGTGCCGGTGTGGAACGACGCCGCGCGGCTCGACGGGTGCCTCCGCGCGCTTGAGGCGCAGACCTACCCCGGCCACCTTTATGAAGTCGTCGTCGTTGACAACGACTCGGCGGAGTCGGTCGGTCCCGTCGTCGCGCGCTACACTCGCGCGAGGGTCGTGCATGAACGCCGCCCCGGCTCTTACGCGGCGCGTAACGCGGGGCTCATGCGCGCGCGCGGCGAGGTCGTCGCCTTCACCGACGCCGACTGCCTGCCCGAGCCCGACTGGGTCGAGAAGGGCGTGGCGAGCCTCGCGCGCGGCGGGGGGCGCTCGGTCGTCGCGGGGAGGGTCGAGGTCTTCGCGCGGGCCGGGGGGAGGCCGAACGCCGTCGAGCAGTACGAAATGCTCTTCGCGCTGGCGCAGGGCGAGTTCGTGCGGAGGTACGGGTTCGGCGCGACCGCGAACCTCTTCGCGTGGAGGCACGCCTTCGAGCGGGCCGGCCCCTTTCTCGCGGAAGTTAAGTCGGGCGGCGACCTCGAATGGGGAAGGCGTGCGGCGGGCTGCGGGTACGGCGTGGAGTACGACGAAGAGGTTCGCGTCCGGCACCCGGCGCGCGACTCCCTGTCGCAGCTCTACTCCAAGATGGTCCGAACCGCGGGCGGGCTCCACGACCTGAAGCGCATCAAGGGGCGCGCGTACCTTGAGTTCGACCGCGGCCCTCTGTTAGAACTCTTGCCGCCCGTGAGGGCAGTCTTCAGAACCCTGCGCGAGCCTTCGCTGCGGCGGAGGCGAGACCGCCTTAAGGTCTGCGCCGTGCTCCTCTTCGTCAGGTACGCGCAGGCGTTCGAGAGGCTGCGCCTCTCACTCCCGACGCTATGGACTCGCCACACCACGGCCCGCTGAGCGGCCCGCTCGTCTCGGTCATCCTTCCCGTCTACAACCGCCCCGGCTGGTTGGCGCGGGCCGTCGAGAGCGTCCTCTCGCAAACGCACGGACACCTGGAGCTGCTGGTCGTTGACGACGGCTCGACCGACGACACGCGCCGCGTGCTTGAAGGGTTCGTGCCGCGAGTCCGCGTTCTCGAACACCCGCACGCCGGGGCCGAGTCGGCGCGCAACCTCGGGCTGGGGCGAGCGCGCGGTGAGTTCGTCGCCTTCATTGACTCGGACGACGTTTGGCTCCCCGACCGGCTGAGCAGGCAGTTGCCCCTCTTCCGCAGGCCCGAGGTCGGGCTGGTCTTCGGCGACGCCGCGCTGATTGACTATCGTCGTCAGCCGCCACGCCGTCTGAAGCGCACCTTCTTCGACCGCGTCCGCCCGAGCCGGGGGCGCGTGACGCAGGAGCTGGCGCGCGGGTGCTTCATCCCTTTCTCGTCGGTGCTCGCCAGACGCGAGCTGCTCGCGGAGGCGGGAGGATTTACGCCGGGGCGCGTGGCCGCCGATTACCTGAAGTGGGTCGAGGTCTCGGCCGCATGCGAGTTCGATTACGTCGAGGGCCCCGTCTTCGAGTACGCGATACATCCGGGCGGAATCAGTCACGAACTGGTCGAGACGTTGGAGGACCGCGTCGAAGCTTTCAGGGAGTTGCTGGCGCGGAACACGAATACGGAGCTTGACGGCGTCGTCCGCCGCATCCTCTTCAACCTGAACCTGAGCCTGAACATCGCGCGCGCGCGCCGCCGCTTCAATTCACGCTCAAACGTGACGGCGCGGGCGCCTTTCTCCCCGGCCGCCTCGGCGCGCGAGCGTTTGAGCTGGTCGCTCAAGTTCACGCGCGACCAACTGTTGACCCGAGGCCGCTGGTGGGTCTTGCACTCGGCGGCCGCGCTCTACGGACGCCGCCCGCGCCCGTAGCGGTCTTGCCCTACAGCCCCGCGCGCGCACACAGCAAGCGGAAGGCGTCAAGAAAGCGCGCCGGGCTGTGCGTCTCGGCGACCCACGCCCGCCCCTCCCTGCCGAGCCTCGTCCGCGCCGCCTCGTCATGCAGGAGTCGCCCCAGGGCTTCGGCGAATCCCGGCAGCGCCGCGAGCCCGTCGCCGTCCCACCGGCCGACGTAGAAGCCGAAGCGCGAAGCCACGTCCGCGGGGTTCTGGCAACTGACGAGGGGCGTCTCGCAGGCGAGGGCGTCGAGAAAGCTAACCGGCAGCCCCTCGTGAATCGAGGTGTTGACGAGGGCCCACGCCGACGCCAGCACCCGAAGCTTCTCCGCGCCGTCAACGTGGCCGAGCAGCCGCACGTTCGGGGTCAGACCTTCGGGGCTCCACGCGCCCTCGCCTTCAAAGTGTTTGTGGCCGAGGAAAAGAAATTCGACTTCGGGGAACCGCCCCGCCAACTCCGCGAACAGCCAGGGACGCTTAATCGGGTCGAGGCGTCCGAGGAAGACGACGCGGGCCCGCTCGCTCTTCGACACGACGCCGGGGTCGAGGCCGACGGGGTTCGGGAGGAAGAAGACCTCCTGCGGGGTGACTCCGTAAGTGTCGGGCATCTTGGCGGCCAGACTCGGGGCCGGCGTGGCGAACAGCACGGTGCGCCCGAGCAGGCGCGAGGCCCGCGCTATAGTAGAGAGTGAAGTGCAATCCACCTCGCGGATGCCCTGCGGCGTCGCGCCGCCCGCGCCGGGGATGACGAGCGTCTTGATCTTCCGCAAATCCTCCGGCGTCCGCGGGTCGCGCGACCAGACGACGACGGGCGTCCGCGGCAGCGCCGCCGCGAAGAAGCGATAGCCCGGGCGGTAGTCTATCATCAGCAGCAGGTCGAGCCGCTCCGCCCTCAGACGGCGCACGTCCGACAGCCGCCCGCCCCCCCGCGTAATCAACGTCCTGTCGTGGACCCGCGCCGCTTCGCCCGCGGGCGGCAGCGTCCGGTTGAGAAAGACCGCCTCGAAGCCTTGCCCCGGGCGTTCGCCGAAGAGGCGCGCGACCTGCCGCGCGGCCCAGCCGAAACCGCCCATGCCCCCGGCCTCGCGGTCGAAGAATTCGTTGGCGACGATTCCAACTTTGATTCGCTTGACGGGGCTCTCGGAACTTTTCACGGGTGTTAAGGTCGGGCCGTCTCGCCCGGCCGCCAATATACAACAGCCCGAAGATGGCAGAATGGCCCTGTGGTAGTATGCGGCTCACCTGCATGCGCGTCTGCGTCGTCAGAAACGGCCCCCTGAACTACTCGGAGACCTTCATCCGTCAGCACGTCACCGACCTCCCCGCCGAGACCACGCTGCTCGACTACTGGCCGCCCTGGGCGCACGCGTGGCAGAGGACTCTGCCAGGCCGCGCCTTCTACCGGGGGCTGCGTCTTCTCTCTGTAGAAGCATACGAACGGCGCATCACGTCGGCCTACGTCCGCCACTTCGAGCGGCGACGAGCTGACGCCGTGCTCGCCGAGTTCGGCCCGACGGGCGTCGCGGTCATGGGCGCCTGCCGCGTGCTCGGCCTGCCTCTCGTCGTCCACTTCCACGGTTACGACGCGAGCGTGCGGAGCGTGTTGGAGCGGTACGCGGCCGGGTACGCGGAGATGTTCCGGCAGGCGGCGGCGCTGGTCGCGGTCTCGCGCGTGATGCGGCGCAGGCTGATAGAGATGGGAGCGCCGCCCGAGAGAGTTCACTACAACCCGTGCGGCGTCAACTGCGACCTGTTCGGCGGGGCCGAGCCTGCGCGTTCGCCGCCGCTCGTCGTCTCGGTCGGGCGCTTCGTCGAGGTCAAAGCGCCGCAACTCACGCTCGCGGCCTTCGCCGAGGCGCTGCGCGTCTGCCCCGAGGCGCGGCTGCGCATGATAGGCGACGGGCCGCTGCTCGAAGATTGTCGGAGGCTCGCCGCCGGCCTCTCGGTTGACCACGCCGTAACGTTCATGGGCCGCCAGCCGCACTCGGTCGTCGCGGAGGAGATGCGGCGCGCGCGCCTCTTCGCGCAGCACTCGGTCGAGGCCGACTCGGGCGGGGCCGAAGGGACGCCGGTCGCGGTGCTTGAGGCCGGCGCCACGGGGCTGCCCGTCGTCGCGACTCGTCACGGCGGCATCCCCGACGTGGTGACGGACGAAGAGACGGGGCTGCTCGTCGAAGAGCGCGACGTGGCGGGGATGGCGCGGGCGTTGCTCCGCCTGCTGCGCGACCCCGCGGAGGCGGCCGCGCTCGGCGGCGCGGCGCGGCGTCATGTGCGCGAGAACTTCTCGGCGGAGCGCAGCGTCGCGCGCCTGTGGGAGATCATCTCGACCGCGTACAGGGCCGAGAGGCAGAGGCCGACGAGCGACGACAGCGCCGTCCACCACAAGTAGCGGAAGTCGCAAGAGGGAGCGATGAAGAAATATGTGACCCCGTAAAGAAAGCCGCTCGCCGACAGCGCGCAGACTGTTTCAAGGTCGCCTTTAAGCCGCCCGGCGAGCGCGAGGCAGAGCAGGGCGAGTGAAGCTAGCAGCCACCAGAAGCCGCGGAAGAAGGGAGTGTTTCGGAGCTTCCAGAAGACGGCCCGCAGGAGCCTGTGGACGGCCCACTCGTTAAGGTCGTGGCCGCCGAATCTGCGGCTGGTGGAGAGGTAAGGGAAGCAGACCTCGTCTTTGCCGAGGCCGGTCAGCCACTTGTAAACCTCCCAGCGGTGGCGAAGGTAGACGCCCTTGTTCGCCGGCACAACCTCCAGCCACTTCGCGCGCAGCGCCGCCACTTCGTCGGCACTCTCAGTCATACGCAGCCCCGAGCCTTCATTCCTGAAGAGCGTCATGGCGATCTCCGGATGGTAGCTGGCCGTGGCATTCGCCGGAGAGAAATTCTCGCCCCTCAGGATGTAGTCGGGGAAAAGGGGTTCGCCCCTCTCCTTCGAGATGGCCGTCAGGTCGTGGAGCATCACGGCCTGATAGATGTGAGAGCTGCGCCCCCCCGCGAGGACCCTCGTCGTCGTGAAGACGGCCGCCGTCAGCAGCATGAAGTAAGCGAGGCCGACGACTAGAGGCAGCGCCGCGCCCGCCTTCGCCTTCGCCGGCCGGAAGACGCGCAGGGCGACGAAGCCGCTCCACAAGGCGAGCGGGAGGACGGCGGGCGCGGCGTTCTGGCGCACGCCGTAGCCGTAAAACAGTAAGGGGATTGAAGCGAGTAGCGCGGCCCTCGAACCCGTCCGCCGCGCCGTGTGCAGCAGCGCCGAGGCCAGAAGGAGCGAGGCGCCGAGCCCCACGTCCTTCCAGACCGTGCTCAGCAGCGCCAGCGCCGTCGGCAGGAAACCCAGCCCCACCAAACCCAGCCCGACCAACACCGACCGCCGGTACTCGTTCCGCCAGAAGACGGCGAGCGCGGACCAGAAGAGGGCGTTGTGCAGGAGCAGCATCCCGAACGGGCCGGGGACGGCGCGGTCCAACACGCCCCACACCGCGGCCATCAACGGCGGGTGCCAGTCGGTGAAACTCCACGCGCGCCCTTCGGTCAACTGGCGGATGGAGTCCGGCGAGATGTAGCCGGGGTAGAAGGCGACGACGCAGAGCAGGAAGCCCGCGGCGCACACGAGATAGCCAACGAATCGGACGGGCCGCGCCGTCTCTTGAGCGCCATCGGTCAAGCCCGCCCCCTGACTATGGGAAGAGAAAGTCACGCGAGTCTCATACGGCGCAGCAGGGCGGAGAACCTCGGGTCTGAGCGCAGAGTGTCGCAGCGCGGGTCAATTCTGAGGTGTTGCAGTTGGGCGTCGCGCCCGGCGTAGGCGCGTTCGAGCAGGCGGAAGGCCGCCTCCTTGTCACCGAGCGCGGCGTGGAGCATGGCGAGCCCGACGGGCGAGACGTACTCCTTACTCTTCTCCAGCTTGTTCAGGATGGCGAGCGCCTCGCCGCGCTTACCCCACAGCGCGTAGGCATAGCCCTGGTCGAGCAGGCCGTTCGTCACCTCGCCGTAGAGGCTGCGCGCCGTCCGAAACTCGTTGACGGCTTCGGCGTACCTCCCCTTCGCCGCGTAGGTGTGGCCGAGGCCGACGTGCGCGAGCGCGTAGTCCGGCTGCATCCTGACGACGTTCTGGAAGACCTGGAGAGCTTCGTCGTACATGCGCGCGCTCAACAGGATGCCCCCCTCGGTCCCCTTGAAGTTGATCTTGAAGGGGTCGAGCTCCTGCGCGCGCCTGTTCTCCGAGAGTGCTTCCGCCGTCCGACCCGTTATCGCCAAGTAGAGGGCGTAATTTCCGTGGGCCGCCGCGAGGTTCGGGTTCAGCTCGATGGCCCGCCGGAAGGACTCTTCGGCGCCTTCCCAGTCCCACTCCTGCCTTCGGATTACCGCCAGACCGTTGTGGGCCTCCGCGAGCGTCCCGTCCAGCTCAAGCGCCCTCTGCGCCGCCGCCTTGCCCTTCGCCAACGCCACCGCCGGGTCGAGCGCGCTCGTCGAAGCGAGGTTGGAGTAGGCGGCGGGCATGCTGGCGAAGGCGAGCGCGAAGCCGGGGTCGAGCGTGACGGCCTGGTCGAAGAAGTCGAGGGCTCTCCTGTAACCGTCGAGGTTGCCCTTTCTCATGTGAAACATCCCGGTCAGGTAAAGCTGATAAGCCTGCGCGTTCTCGGTCGCGCGCCGGTTCAGTTGCCGCTCCTGCACGCCCGTCAGGCGCAGGCGCAGCTTCTCGGCGACGGCGCGCGAAATCTCCGCCTGCACGGCCTGTAGGTCGGAAGCCCGGCGGTGGTACTGCTCGCCCCACATCTGCGTCCTGTCACCCGTGTTGACCAGCTCGACGCTGATTTGCAGGTCGTCGCCGCGCTGCACTATCCGGCCGGTCACAATCGCCCCGACGCCCACCTCGCGCGCCACCTCGTCCGGGTCAACCTCCCGGCCCTTGTAACGGAACGCGGAGCTGCGGGCGATGACTTTAAGCTGCGGCAGTTGCGAGAGGTTGTTGATGAGATTTTCGGCGATGCCGTCGGAGAGGTATTCCATGTTCGGGTCTTCGCCCGCGTTGGCGAACGGCAGGACCGCCACCGAATTTATCGCCGCCTTGCCGCCCCGCGCGAGGTAGGCGTAGGCGAGGATTGACGCCGCGATAACAAGACCTAACGCCGTAACGACGATGCCGCTTTTGTGCCACTTGCCATTCCCGGCCCGGCCCCCCAAGCCGCCGGCCGCCTTCAGCGCCCCGACGTGCTCGCCGCGCGGCGGGTCGGGGCTCTCGTCTCCCAACTCCCTGACGCCAGCCACGAACCTGTAACCGCGCCTCGGCACCGTCTCGATGTAGCGGAGCCCGTTCTCGCCGTCTCCCAGCGCCCTCCTCAAAGCCGAGACGTTTCTGGTCAGGCTGCCTTCTTCGACCACGGCGTCGGGCCACACCTGATTCAACAGCTCGCCCTTCTCAAGCAGGTGGCCGCCGTTCTGGACGAGCAGGACGAGGGTGTCGAAGACCTTCGGCTCCAGCGGGACGGGCTCGCCGTCGCGCAGCAGGAGGCGCTCTGACGCGTCCAGGCAGAAGGGGCCGAACTCGTATAAATGCTTCTCTGGCCTGCTCATAACCTTCTTCAGACTTCCTTAATAACTTCTTCCGGTCTCCCGAAGGACTTTCGGGCTCGCGTGCTGGTATCCGTCCGTCATGAGTTGAAACGCAGTCGGGACGTTCAAAGTTTATGCTGATGTTCGTTCTACTTCTACTCGCCCTGGCTCAAGGGCCGGGGGAGGCCCGGCGGCATTACGACCGGGGCGTGGAGCAATACAGGGCGGGCCGGTACGAAGAGGCGGTCGAGTCCTTCCGGCACGCCCTCCGTCTTAAACCTGACTGGGCCGAGGCCCATAACAACCTCGGGGTCGCGTATAACGATTTAGGCCGGCACGACGAGGCGGCGAGGTCACTCGGCGAAGCCATCCGCCTTAACCCGACCATACCCGAGGCGCACCGCAGTCTGGGGCTGGCATTTTATAAGCTGGGCCGACACCGTGAGGCGGTCGAGGCTCTAAAACATGCGGTCCGGCTCAAACCCGACAACGCCCTCGCCTTCAATAACATGGGCGTGGTCTACATCGACCTGGGTCTATACGCCGAAGCCGTCGAAGCACTAACGCGCGCCGTTCGCTTAGACCCCGCTCACGTCGAGGCATACTACAACCTGGGCACCGCCCGTTTGAGCATGGGGCAGTACGCCGAGTCGGTGGAATTTTTTAAGAGAGCGATTGATATCAACCCGAGTTTGACGGAGGCGCACAACAGCCTGGGCGTCGCACATTACAACCTTCGCCGGTACAAGGAAGCTGTAAAGTCCTTCAAGGAAGCAATCTCGCTCAGACCGTCGTACGCCTCGGCGCGCTTCAACCTCGGGGCGACGTACCTGGCCCTCAAAGACAAGGGCGCGGCGTTGAAGCAATACAAGGTACTTCAACCGCTCGACGCGAAGCTGGCCCGCGAACTCTACGACGGAATCTATAAAGGGATGTTCCTCGCCGTGCCCAACAAGTAGTCCTCTCAGGTCGTCGAGGTGTCCTGCCGCGAGTCTCACGTCTCGTGACCCCATTCAAACGCCTCGGGACATTTTCATTTCCCACCCCGACCCAATGTCCTACTCTTCGGGCCGTGTCGCAAACAACTAACGAGGACATGGCGTCAGAATGAAAAGGGTGAGGATAGTCGGCCTTTGTGCGTTGCAACTCTTAGTCGTGGTCTCAACCCACTACGCGCAGGGGCCGTCCGGCCCTACATGGGAGTCGAACGAGCGGGCAAGGCGGGTGCTGGAGGCCGGCATCGACGCTCTGGGCGGCATGGAGAACGTCCGCCGCGCCGATAAGGTCGCCATCAACTACCGCGCGGTCAATCACCCGCCGGGGCAGAACGCCGCTTTCGACGCCCCGCCGGCAGACTTCCTGCGCGTCGGGGCGAAGACTTTTATCGACTACTCGGGCGGGCGCTACGTGACGGAAGGGCAATCGAACTCCCCCGGCGGTTACAAATTCAACTTCCGTTCCGTCATCGCCCCCCGGCGGTCCTTCAGCATAGACCTGCTCCGCAACCGGCGCGGCGCGGAGGTGCGGAACCTGGACGAGCGCGCCAGGAGCCAGTTCAAGGTGGGCGCGCTCTCGGAAGTCCCGCACCTCCTGCTGCTCTACGCGGCCCAGCGCCCCGAGACCCTTCGCTGGGTGGGCGAGGCGGAGGCCGACGGACGAAAGTTTCGCGTCGTCAGTTTCGCCGCCGAGCACGGCGTACAGATGAGCCTCTACTTCGACGCGCAGACGGGGCTGCTGGCGCGGACCGAACAACTGGACGGCCACGCGCTTCTGGGTGACAGGAGGGTCGTGGACGACTTCTCCGACTACCGAACAATCGGAGGGGTCAAGGTCCCCGGCAGGCGCCTAACCTTCGCCAACCAGTTCCTCACGGCCGAGAGCGAATACGCCGATGTCAAGCTTGACTTCGCCGAAGGCGAGAAGCTGCTCGAAGTCCCGGCCGGCTTCGTCGAGCCCGCGCCGCCCCGGGCCGCGGCCCCGCCCGACGTGATGCGGAAGTTGGGCGAGGGCATCTACCTCATCGAAAGAATCGGGCCGAACTACCGCGTCATGTTCGTCGAATTTGACGACCACGTGATGGTGCTCGAAGCCCCCACGGACGCGAGCGTCTCCAGGGCCGTCATCAAACTCATCGGGCAGACGGCGCCGGGAAAGCCCGTCAGGTACGTCAGCTTCTCGCACTTCCACTTCGACCACACGGGCGGTCTGCGCGAATACGTCGCCGAGGGCGCGACCGTCGTCGTCCCGCCCGGCAACAGGGCGTTCGTCGAACAGGTAGCCAAGTCTAAGCTCACGCTGAAGCCTGACACCCTCGCCACCAACCCCCGCGCGCCACTGATCGAGACGTTCGAGAAGAAGCGCGTCTTCACGGACGGGAAGCGCACGGTCGAGCTTCACAGCATCGGCCCCACGTCGCACGTACGCGACATGGTGATGTTCTACTTTCCGAAGGAGAAGATTCTCTTTCAGGGCGACATGTTCTCGCCGCTGGACGCGGGCGGAATCCCGCCGATAATTGAGATTAATCACGAGCTGTTGAAGAAGGTCGAGGAGCTGAAGCTCGATGTCGAAACGCTCGTCGCCGTCCACTCCGGGGCGGTCGCCTGGGAGGAGTTCCGGCGGGCCGCCGCCGTCGCCGCGAGGCCCGGGGAGGAGGGCGTCCTCGCGATTGCCTACATGAACGAGTCGCGGCTCGCGCTGGTTGACGGCGACACATACCAAACTCTGGCTGCGATTGAGACGGGGAAGGGGCCGCACGAGGTCCGAGTCTCACACGACGGCCGGCACGCCTACGTGGCCGCCGGAAAGGTAATCAGCGCCGTTGACCTTCACGGCCGCAGGCTCAGGGCCGCGTTCGACCTCGGCACCTTCTCGGCGCACGACATTCGTGTGAGCCGCGACGGCCGCCGACTTTGGGCCGCGTGCGCGGGCGCGCAGGCCGTGCTCGAACTGGATTCGGAGACGGGAAAGACTCTCAAGACGTACACGACAGAGCAGCAGGGCTCATGGTTCGTCGAGATCACACCAGACGAGAAAAAAATCTACACCCCGAATCTCGAAGGCAAGAGCGTGAGCGTGATTGACCGCGACACCGGCCGGGTCAAAGTCATCCGGTTTGATTACCCCGTCTACGGAATTGACATCACGCCCGACGGAAAGGAAGTCTGGGTCAGCGGCCGCGACCTGGCTGTGATCGATACTGCGACCGACGAAGTGGTCGCTAGAGTTAAGACCTCCGAGGCGGAAACCGGCCGCATCAGGTTGACCTCCGACGGTAAAAAGGTCGTCGTCGCCTTGTCTAAAAAACTCGCGGTCATTGACGCACAGACCCGGCGCCTTGTTAGTGAAACGGAACTCGGCGCGAGCCCGAAGGTACTGACCCTGTCGGGCGACAACCGCCGCGCCTTTCTGACCAACCCCGCCGACGACTCGGTGAGCGTCGTGGACGTTGTCGCCGGGAAGCTGCTCTCCACTTTTATGACCGGGAGAAAGCCCGACGGCATCGGCTGGGCGAACTAACCGAAGCCTCCTTCCCCTATAATGTCCGAGCGTGAGCCGAGGAGCTGAAAGGGCGTGGGCGTGGACAGGCCGGCCGGCGAGGGGTGTGTGGCGCTTGGCGCTGCTCATCCTCGCCGCCCACACGGTCCTGTTCGTCATCCAGATTCCCCAGGTTTACCTCTATAACGCGAACAACCAGAACCCGGTCGAGTGGTGGATTCCGGTCGCCAAACTGGCCTGGGGGGTTTACCTCTGGGCGTTCCTCACGCCGGCAATCCTTTGGCTCGGCTCCCGCCTGCCCGTCACGCGCAATCACCTCTGGCGCAACCTGTCTCTGCACCTCGCCCTCGGCGTCGTCTTCGGGCTCGTTCAGCACTACGGCTACCACACGGGGCTCGGGCTGCTCGGGCTGTTCACGGCGAAGGCGGCCCGCGAGAGTCTGGTCAACTTGAGCCTCCTTTTCAACTTCGTCTCCGCGGCTGTCGTCCGCTACGCGACAGTCATCGCCATCCAGCAGGCGTATCTCTACTTCCGCGAGTCGCAGGAGCGCGCACTCAGCCTGCAACGGGCCGAACTCCAGGTGTTGAAGATGCAGCTCCACCCGCATTTCTTCTTCAACACCTTGAACGCGCTGTCGGCGCTCATCTACCGCTCGCCCCGGGACGCCGACCGGATGATCACACAGCTCGGCGACCTCTTCAGGGCCGCGCTCAGGAAGGATAAGGCGCAGGAAGTCCCGCTCGCGGAGGAGCTTGAGTTTCTGAAAGCCTTCTTGCAGATTCATCAGACGCTGATGGGGAAGCGCCTGCGGGTTGAATGGAAGGTGGAGCCGGAGACGTTGCCGGCGCTGGTGCCTAACCTCATCCTGCAACCGCTCGTCGAGAACTCGATTCGGCACGGGCTGGCGCCGCTTGAGCAGGGCGGGAGCATCGAAGTCTGCGCCCGCCGTAGGGACGAGCGACTCGTGCTTCAGGTGCGTGACAGCGGGCTCGAACTGGCGTCGCCGACGGCGCAGGCCGCGGGCGGGGTCGGCCTGGCGAACACCCGCGCGCGCCTGAAAAATCTATACGGCGCGGCGCACCGCTTCGAGATCGCAGCCCTCCCCGGCGAGGGGACCGTCGTCAGCATCGAGCTTCCATTCCAAGGCTAGGCAGCGGGGCGCCGTATGAACATCAGGGCGATTATCGTTGACGACGTGGACCTCGCGCGCGAGCGCATCAAGATTCTCCTCGACGACCCGGAGGTGGAGGTGGTCGCGGAGTGCGCCAACGGCCGCGAGGCGGTCAAGGCCATCAACAGCCTGAAGCCGGACCTCGTATTCCTCGACGTGCAGATGCCCAAGGTCGGCGGCTTCGAGGTCGTCGAAGCGGTCGGCGTCGAAGAGATGCCCGCCGTCATCTTCGTCACGGCCTATGACGAATACGCCCTGCGCGCCTTCGAGATCAACGCGATTGATTACCTCCTCAAACCGTTCGACCGGGAGCGACTGAACAAGGCCGTCGCGCGGGCCAAGCGGTTGATTGAACGCCGGGAGCCGGCCGGGAAGATTGAGGAGAGGCTGCGGCGTTTGTTGAGTGAGGTCCGGCCCGAGCCGAAATACCTGAGGCGCATCCCCGTGAAGTCGGCGCGCGATACCACCCTGATCTTAGCCGAGACGATAGACTGGGTGGGCTCCGCCGGACACTACCTCGAACTTCACGTCGGCGGCGAGACGCACCTCATCCGCGAGCAACTGTCGCGGCTCGAAGCGAAACTCGACCCCGAAAAATTCGTCCGCATACACCGCTCCGTTATCGTCAATCTGGACAGGGTGAAATCACTCCGCCCGCTCTTTAACGGAGACCACATCGTCGTGTTAAAGGACGGTCAGGAGTTGAACCTCAGCCGCACCTACCATGATAAGTTGATGGAGCTGCTGGCGCGCTAGCCACGGAGTCCGATAAGCCCAATCATGAAGAAAAATTTTTAAGTTCTCTTAACTTCCACCGAACTCCGGTCCATCCCCTCCGGGCCGCACGTCAAGTTGACGTTGAAGCTAAGGGACCGTCTCTCGCCCCGGCCATAGAAGGGGTAGACGAGGTGCTGGAGCCACGCGGGGAAGATGTACATGTCGCCCGCGACGGGGAGGACGGTGCGGTTTCCGTTAAAGTCGAGCGTCTCGGGCTTGCCCCGGCCGTAGACGAACTCCAGGCAGCCCTCCGGGAAGTTTCGTCGGTTAATCTGGCGCGGGACCTTGAGGTAGACGATGCCGGACAACTGGCCGCCGTGGCGGTGGATGGGGTTGAAATCCTTCTCCCTCTGGCTGACGACCCACGCGTCCACGAACGACAGCTCGAAGTGCTCCGGCCTGAACCCGCCGAGACTACGTTGAGACTCCACGTAGGCCGCGGACAAATCCAGCACCAGCCCGCGGAACCGCGGCGGCAGTTCCCCCAACTCAAGCTCGACCTGCGCGCCACGCTCGATGTGCCCCGCCAGATGTTCCGAGTAGTCCTTCGCGTCCCTATCCTTGAGGCGGCGGTCCGTGAGGGCGTTCAAATCCCTGACGACCCTGGGCGGCAGACGCGCGTAGAGGGGCGCCACAAGGAACTGCGGCCGGTAGCTCCACTCGATTTTGGGACGCTCGCTCCTCTTCCCGCCCTCAATTTTATTGTCGTTGTCTCTCAACGCTTCCACCGCGCGCATCTAGAGAAGCTCCACGTCACCACGGCGCTCTCTCGCTTGCCGAACGCTTCAAAATTCTGGGCGATGATGTAGCCCGCCACCAGCGGGCCGCCCAGCCCGCAGCCGACCCAGATGAATTTGTCCGAGTAGATCGTTTCGGTCGGAAATTGAATGTGCGGGCCTGCGTCTTGTCCCGGGAAGAGACTGCTCATGTTCGCCCCTTAGGCTGGTGAGGAAGAGTAAGGTCCCGGCGGCCTTAGGCGGCCGGGGTCTTCGGACGGCGCGGTCTGCTTAAGCTTTGGGCTGCGGGATTTCGAGGTGATAGCCGGGGTCGAGCGGCGGCTTGAGGAACTTCTTGACGCGCTTGTCGGCCTGGACGGCCTTCTCGAAGGCGGCCTTCTTGTCGATGGAGGAGGGCGCCACGTCGAAGACGCAGAGGACGTTGGGGTCGGCGGCGTGGTGCGAGACCTTGGTCGGCCCGATGGCGAGGATTTTGGCCTCCATCGCGGCTTTGATCTCGATGTCGGTCTTCTTGGCGGCCTTCGCCTTGACGAACTCGTCTATGACGGCGTCGCCGGCCGCCGCGTAGAGCTTCTTCTGGGCCGCCACGCCCTGCGACTTGATGTTGTCGAACATGACCCTCGCCTGGTCGGCGGGCGTGCGGGCCGTCGAGGAGATGGTGGCGGTCGTCAGGCCCGCCGCCTGCAAGATGTCCTCCAAGACTTTGAGCGAAAAGTTGGTAACGTTCTCCTTCTTCGCGTTGGGGCCGAATTTGATCTCGACGGGCATGTGGTGCGAGTCCTTTCGGGAAGTTGCGGGACGAGCGTCGGGCGAGGAATATATGTGCGCCCGGCGGGGGTGTCAACAGTCTTGACGCGGCGGGGTTAAAATGTGGGTTGGTAAACGTCCGGCCTTATCGGACACGGGCGCACGGCAGCCCACGCCGCACGCTCTACGGGTGACGTGAGGGCGCACGCCGGGAGATAATCCACGCGTTTCGTCGGACCTGTTTTACGAGAGAGGTTGTCGAAGATGAGAAGAGTCGCTTGCTGCCTTTTGCTGGTGCTGTCGTCGTGGGGCGCGGTCGGCGCGGCGGCGCAGGACGAGTCGCCCGAGGCGCTCTTCAGGGCCGTCGAGGGTTATCCGGCCGAGCAGCGCGCCGAGATGCGCGCCCAGGGCAAGATACCCGACCGCGACGACATGGAGAATATCGAGCGCGCGCAGAAGGAGCTGGCCTCGCGCAGCGCCGCCAAGCTCGCCTCGCGCACCGACCTAAAGGGCATGGACCTCTTTTACCTCGGCGCGCTCTTCAACTATGCCGAGAAGAAGAAGGAGGCGCTGGACGCGATGCGCCGCTTCCTCGCCGACAAGGAGGCGGCCCAGGGCTCGGCCGCGCAGGTCGCGCGCAACGTTGTCGTCGTCTACGGCGCGCAGGGCAAGATGCTTGAGGAGGCGGAGGCGGCGCGCGCCGCCTACCTCGCCAACGAGCCGAAGACGCCGGGCCAGCTCCTCCGCAACGAGTTCGAGCTCGGGCTGGCTTACCTGAAGGCGAAGCAGTACGAACGCGCCGTCGAGCGCGCGGCCGAGGCGTTCAAGATGGCAAAGGAGCTGGGGCCGCGCGAGCCGAGGCGCGAGCAGCAGATATTCAACGCGGGCGAGCTGCTGGCCGAAGCCTATTCCGGCCTGAAGAAGAAGGAGGAGTCGCTGGCGACGGTCGTTGACCTCTTCCAGCTCGCGCTCGACCTGCCCTCGGCCAACCTCTACAGGATGACCGTCAGCCGCTTCCCCGACAAGGCGGACGACGCCGAGCGCGCCATCGTCACGCGCGCCCCCGAGCGCCGCGCCGCCCCGCCCGAGCTGAAGGTCGCCGACTGGCTCGGCGACGAGCCCGTCAAGCTCGAAGAGCTGCGCGGCAGGGTCGTCCTCATAGACTTCTGGTACGAGTGGTGCGGCCCGTGCCTGCGCGCCTTCCCGACGCTCCGCGACTGGCACAAGAAGTATAACGAGAAGGGCTTCACGGTCATCGGGCTGACGGACCTGCGGGGCACGCTCGGCGGCACGGGCAAGACCCGCGAGGAGAAGCTTGAGTTCCTGCGCCGCTTCCGGCAGGGCAACAAGCTGACCTACCCCATCGCCGTCGCCGAGTCGGGCTCCGACAACCTCTCCCGGTACGGCGTCTCTGCCTTCCCGACTGCCGTCCTCATAGACCGCCGCGGGGCCGTGCGCTTCATCAGCATCGGCGTCAGCCCCACCGAGATGTCGCGCCTCGGCGACATGGTGGATAAGCTGGTCAAGGAGCCCGCGCAGTAAGAGGCTCACGCACTTCGGGGCCGCCCGCCAGAACCTTGACGCGGCGGCCGCACCTCTCCATCACCGCCCGAGTGTTCAGGAAGCTCTGGCGCGCGTCGCCGCCGTCGTTCGGAATGAGCCAACGCCCGTCGGGGCCTTCGACGAGGTGGGCCAACTCGTGCAGCAGCACGGTGACGCGCATCTGCCTCACGTCGGATTTGACGAGCAGCGGGTCGTCGAAGCCGAGCGGCGCTCGGAAGCGTGTCCGGTCGTAGAAGATGCCCCGCGCGTTGAGCGTCATCTTCCCGAAGAGCCTGAACCGGGCCCCCGTCCGCGAGTCCTTCACGTACGTGACCTCGCCCGACATCCTCATGCCGACGCCGACCTCGTCAAGCTCCCCCTTTCTGATCGCCGCGACCATCCTGTTCAGCACCGCCAGCGACGCGGACGCCCCGCCGTAAAAGGCGCTGCAAGAGTTCTCGTCGCTCAGGATTCGGTAGGCGTCGAGGTATGCGCCGCGCAGTGCATCGTCCTCCGGCAGCGGCGCGAGCGGCGGCGGGGTGAAGGGTTCGGCGGCCGCCGCCGGAAGGCCCCGGCCCGCCGCCGGGAGCGGACACGAGAGCACGAACAGGAGCGGCGCGAGGAGCCCGAGCCGTAGACGCATGGCGAAACCTCCGTCCGCGCGGTCGGCCGATGCCGACCGGCGCGCGACGGAGGATGCGCCCCCGGGGCTTTATGAATCTTTAAGGCGGATTCAATTCTTCTCAAGGGCTCGGGCGGGCGTTGAGAAATTCTAAAAACAATTGATGAGTTCTAAAGATTTTCTCTGTTTCTCCGGTGAAACTACAGAGGGCCGGTCGTCGTAATTTCTTACGCACCGTCAACCGAGACCTCGGCCGACTATGAGCACCTCCCCGAAGGACTTTTACGAGTTCGACTCGTTCCGCCTCGACGTTCAGCGCCGCCTCCTTCTGCACGACGGCTCGAACGTCCGCCTGACTCCCAAAGCATTCGAGACCCTGCTCGCGCTCGTCCGCAGCGGCGGCCGCCTCGTCAGCAAGGACGAGTTGATGTCGGAGATTTGGCCGGACAGCTTCGTCGAGGAGAGCAACCTCGCGCAGAACGTCTTCCTGCTGCGCCGCGCGCTCGGCGAGTGCAAGAGCGAGCACCGCTACATCGTCACCGTCCCCGGCGCGGGCTACCGCTTCGTCCCCCGCGTCAAGGAGGTCGTGGCCCAATCGAACGGCGGCGTCGAGCGCGCGGGCGATGAGGACGAGCGGGCCATCGGCTGCGTCGCCGTCCTCCCCTTCCGGCCGCTCGCGGTCGGCGAGGCCGAGACGTTCCTCGGGCTCGGCCTCGCCGACTCGCTCATCACGCGCCTGAGCGGGCTGCGCGGCGTCAAGGTCCTCCCGACCTCGGCCGTGCTGCGTTCGGGCGAGACTTCGCACGACCCCCTGCGCGCCGGGCGCGAGCTCGGCACGGACGCGCTGCTCTCCGGGCTCTACCAGCGCGACGGCGAGAAGCTGAGGGTGTCGGTCCAGCTCATCCGGGTGCGCGACGGCGTCACGCTCTGGGCCGACAAGTTCGACGAGCAGTTCACGAACCTCTTCGCCGTGCAGGACTCCATCTCCGAGCAGGTGGCGAAGGCGCTGGCGCTCAAGCTCACGCGCGAGGAGCGGCGCTGCCTCCGCCAGCGCCACACCGAGAGCCCCGAGGCGTTGCAGTTCTACATCCGCAGCCGCTACTTCTGGAACAAGCGCACGCCCGACGGCCTGCGCAAAGGCGTCGCCTACGCGCAGCAGGCCATCGAGGTGGACCCGACCTACGCGCTCGCCTACGTCAGCCTCGCCGACGGCTTCAGCCTGCTCGGCGCGCGCCACGGGTCGCTGCCGCCGCGAGAGGTCTTCCCGAAGGCGCGCGCCGCCGCGCTGCGCGCGCTGGAGATAGACGAACACCTCGCGGAGGCTTACGCCTCGCTGGCCTTCATCAACTACTGCTTCGAGTGGGATGACCGGACGGCCGAGCGGAACTTCCTGAAGGCCGTCGAGCTGAAGCCTAACTACGCGACCGCGCACCACTGGTACGGCGAGTTTCTCGCGCGCGCCGGCAGGCCCGTGGAGTCGATCGCCGCCCTCGCCCGCGCGATGGAGCTGGACCCGCTGTCGAGCGCCATCAGCACCGACCTGGCGGTGGCCTACTCATGCGCCGGCGACCTCTCGCGCGCCGACAAGCACATCCGCATGACGCTCGAACTCGACCCCGGCTTCGTCTGCGCGCAGACCGCCGCCGCCTTCATCCGGATGGAGCTCGGCGACCTCGACGGGGCGGCCGAACAACTGCGCGAGGCCCTCGAAACGTTTGAAGGCGACCCCTTCATCCTCTCCGCGCTGGCCCACACGCACGCCGTCGCCGGGCGGACCCGCGTGGCCCGCGGACTCCTCCGCGACCTGCTCGAATTGTCCGCGCGGCGCTACGTCCCATCCGCGCGCGTCGCGCTCGTCCACGTCGGCCTCGGCGAGACGCGCGAAGCCCTTGACTGGCTCGCGCGCGCCCTCGCCGAGCGCGACGTTAATCTCACCTGGCTCGGCGTCGAGCCCCGCTTCGACCCGCTCCGCCCCGAACCCGAGTTTAAAGAACTGCTCACCCGCATCCGTCCCGGCGCCTGAAGCCTCCGGGACCGCTCAGCGGCCGGCGCCGTAGGTGTCGCGGCCGCTGGTCGCGTCGGCGAAGATGATGAAGAGGCGGGGCTCGCCGGGCTCCGTGATGGCGTCGAGCCTGTAGGTCTTGCCGCCGTTCAAGACGAGGCTTCCGTGCTTCGGGCCGGGGCCTTTGGTGTTATCCTGCGGGCACGGAGGAGCAAGCGCGGATGAGGAAGACGGGCGAGGCGGGCAAGCGGCGCTACGGTTTCAGTTTCGACCCCGAGGAGGCCGTGCGCCACCTCTCGAAAGCCGACCCGACGATGGCCCGGCTCATCAAGCGCGCCGGCCCCTTCACGTTGCAGCTACGGGAGCTGCGCGACCCCTTCGAGGCGCTCTCGCGCAACATCATCTACCAGCAGCTTCACGGCACGGCCGCCGCCGCCATCCACGCCCGCGTGCTCGCTCTCGGCGGCGGCAAGCTCCGCCCGGAAGACGTGCCCGCGTTGTCGGACGACGAGCTGCGAGGGGCCGGGCTGTCGGGCGCGAAGCTGGCGGCGCTGCGCGACCTCGCCGCCAAGACTGCCGAAGGGACCGTGCCGACGCTCGCGCGACTCAAGCGGATGCCAGACGAAGAGATCGTCGAGCGGCTGACGCAAGTGCGCGGCATCGGCCGTTGGACGGTCGAGATGCTTTTAATCTTCAACCTCGGCCGCGCGGACGTGCTGCCCGTTGGTGACTTCGCCGTGCGCAAAGGCTTCGCGCTCGCTTACGGGCTGGCGGAGATGCCGAAGCCGAAGGAGCTGACGGCGCACGGCGAGCGTTGGCGGCCTTACAGGTCGGTGGCGAGCTGGTACCTTTGGCGCGCGGCGGAACTCCTGCCCGGCTCCGCGCTTTAACTCGAAGACGATGACGAACCATTTCGATGCCGCCCCGCGCGACGCGGGCTTGAATCGCCGCGAGGGCGTGTTGATGGTCGCCGCCTGCTTCGCGGCCCTGAAGCTGCTCATCCACCTCCTCACGAACAACGCCTACGGGTTCTTCCGCGACGAGCTTTACTTCATGGCCTGCGGCGAGCACCTCGACTGGGGTTACGTGGACCACGCGCCGCTGGTCGGCTTCGCGGCGTGGCTCGCGCGGCGCGTCTTCGGCGACTCGCTGGCGGGGCTGCGTTTCCTGCCGGCGCTGGCGGGCGCCCTGAAGGTCCTGTTGACGGGGCTGCTGGTGAGAGAGTTTGGCGGCGGCCGCCTGGCGTGCGCGCTGGCCTGCCTGTGCGTGCTCGTCGCGCCCGTCTACCTCGTCTCCGACACGCTCTTCTCGATGAACGCCTTCGAGCCGGTCTTCTGGATGACGTGCGCGCTGGCCGTCGTCCTCGCGCTCGGCCGCGGCGAGCCGCGCTGGTGGCTCCTGTTCGGCCTCTCGGCGGGGCTCGGCTTACAGAACAAGCATTCGACGCTCTTCTTCGGCTTCGCCATCTTCGTCGGCATCCTCTCGACGGGCGCGCGGCGCCAGCTCGCCTCGAAGTGGTTCTGGATGGGCGGCGCGCTCGCGCTCGTCATCTTCCTGCCGAACGTCTGGTGGGAGTACAGGCACGACTGGGCGACGCTGGAGCTTCTGTCGAACGTGGCGAAGACGGGGAAGAACGTGGCGGTCGGGCCGCCGGAGTTCGTCGCCCAGCAGGTTCAGATGATGCACCCGCTCGCCCTTCCCGTCTGGGCGGCGGGCCTCTGGTTCCTGCTCTTCGACCGGGAGGGGCGGCGCTTCCGTCTGCTCGGCGTCGCCTACCTCGTGCTGATCGCGCTGATGATGGCGCTCAAGGGCAAGAACTATTACACGATGGCCGTCTACCCGATGCTCTTCGCGGGCGGCGGCGTGCTCTTCGAGAGACTTACGCGCAGGCGCGCGGCCCGGTGGCCGAGGTACGCGTACCCGCTCCTCCTGGTCTTGACCGGCGCCCTGCTCGCGCCGCTCGCCCTGCCGGTCCTGCCCGTCGAATCTTTCATCAGTTATCAGGAAAGGCTCGGCTTCAAGCCGCCGAAGACGGAGGTCGGACACGTCGGCCCGCTCCCGCAGCACTTCGGCGACATGTTCGGCTGGCCCGAGGCCGTCGAGGAGGTCGCGCGCGTCTATAACTCCCTGCCCCCGGAAGAGCGCGCGAAGGCGGCCGTCTTCGCCAACAACTACGGCGAGGCCGGCGCCGTAGACTTCTTCGGCCCCCGCCACGGCCTCCCCAAAGCCGTCAGCCCCCATCAGAACTATTACCTCTGGGGGCCGCGCGACTACACGGGCGAAGTCCTCATCCTCCTGCAATCGAAACGCAAGGACGCCGAGCGCCACTGCGCCAGCGTCGAGGAGGCCGGCCGCGTCGGCCACCCCTACGCGATGGCCGAAGAGCAGTACACCATCTACATCTGCCGCGGCCTCGACCGCCCCCTCAAAGAACTCTGGCCCGCCCTCAAGCACTGGAACTGAGCCGGGCGGATAAGGGTTGAAGTTAGAGTCAAGAGGCGGGCGTCTGGTCCTCGTCGCCGCCGTCCGGGGTGTCGGCCCACCGTCTGGAAACCTCGGCGCTGTAGAGGTCCCGCTTGACGGCGATGCGCTGGACGTAGACGCGGGTGGTCGAGCGGTTCTGGTGGTCGAGCGCGTTCTGCGTGGCCGTGATGTCGCCTGAGACTTCGGAGACGATGCGGGCGAAGGTGTGGCGCGTGCGGTGCAGGTGGAAGCCCTCGACGCCTGCCTCGCGGGCGTACCTCTTCAGGTTCTTGACGAAGCAGTGTGAGGTCAGCGCCTCGCCCGGCCGGCCCCCGCGGTCGTGGCGCGTCCAGACCGGCGCGTCCGTCTTCAGCACGTGCATCCGGCCCGCCGACGAAAGATAGTCCAGCAGCGCCTCCCTGACCTGCGGCTCGCGCACTTCCCTGCTCCGGTAGTCGCCGCCCTTGGCCTTGTAGGCGATGACGAGAGTCTCGCCCATCTGCACGTCCCTCCCGCTGAGCGAGATGGCCTCGCTCCGCCTGAGTCCCGTCGCCAGGAACATCAGCAGCAGCGCGTAGTCGCGCTTGGCGACGACGGTGCCCTCGTTCGCCCTCTTGCGCACCGCCGCGACGAGCGCCGCCACCTCCTCGTCCGAAAGCGCCTTGACGCTCTCGTTCTGGTAAGGCTTCGGCGCGCGCGGACGCGCGAGCCGCGCGGGGTTGCGGCGGACGTAGTGGCCGACCTCCGGGTCCTTCATCGCCCACGAGTAGAAGGACGAAAGGAGGCACGCGTGCTGGTAACACGTCGCCTGGCTCACCCCCCTCGCCCCCAGGTCGCGCAGCCATCCCTGCACGTCCGACGGCTCGACTTCGGAAGGCAGTTTCTCCGTGTGCTTGAAGAAAGAGAGCACGATGCGCTGCTTGTCGCGCAGCAGGTCTGAGCGGCGTCCGCTCTCGGATGTCGTGGCCGAGGCCCAGAGCGAGACGGCGCCACGCAGCGCCACGCGCACGTCGGGCTCGGTGGGTATCAGAGACGTGTCCTGGGCTTTCTCTTCCATTGCTTCACCCCGCGACGAGGCCCGCCCCCGACCGCTTTGACTTACATTTAAGGCCGCCATAAACTCCGCGGACCATGGATATTATCTGGGAGGAGTTAACCTCCGGGCTGCCTAACATGAGGCAGTTGGTGCACGTCCTCATCAAGCTGACGGCCGCCACGCTGCTCGGCGCGGTCGTGGGCTTCCAGAGGGAGAGGGCGGGCAAGCCGGCCGGCCTGCGGACGCACATGCTCGTCACGCTGGGCACGGCCGTCTTTGTGCTGGCCTGCTCGGCCATAGGCATGGGCGCGGACCCCCTCTCGCGCGTCATCCAGGGCATCATTACGGGCATCGGCTTTATCGGCGCCGGCTCAATCCTCAAACTGGATCGGGAACGCGACATACAGGGATTGACGACCGCCGCCGGCGTCTGGATGACGGCCGCCATCGGCGTGGCCGTCGGGCTCGGCAGCCTCGGCGTGGCGCTGCTGAGCACTGTTTTCACCCTCATCATTCTTTCGTTCTCTAAACAGTTCGAGCGCCGCATCGACGACAAACGGGCGGCCGAAGTCGAAGCCAAAAATAACTAATCCGAACCCCTCGAAGCGCCGCCTGCATTTTCAACCCTCCAAACTCACCCGCGAAGGGACCACGACTGACCCCTTTGTGTTCCCTCTCCGACCCGTCAAAACGCTTCCTCCCATCTCATGGCCCTTTGTTTCCGCGCAACTCGTTTCACGTTTTGGCCTCTCCCGATTGTCCTTGGGCCGAGTTCTGCTCTTCGGCCTTGTCGCCTGCCGCCGCTTCACCATGCCCCTCGTTCGGGCGCAGTTTCGGGTGGCGACACCGGGCGACGCCTTTGTCGAAGCCTTCGGGGTAGTACATGCCGGTGCCGAAGCAGTCTGGACAGGCTGAGGCTTCCGGCTCGGGTGAAGGGGCGCGCGGAGGCGCGTCGGAGGGCGCCGCGTCAGCCTGCCCTTCCCCACCAGCTTTGGACCTGCGTTTCCAGAGGCGGCGGCGCAGGTGCTCGGCGAGGAAGGCCGGGACGGAAGAGACGTTCGTGCGCCCGGCAGCCATCTTTAGCTCCGTGACGAGCACTTCAGCCAACTCCTCCCACTTCTCGGCCTCGACTGGCGAGAGTCCTTTGCCGGTCAACTCGCGCGTTGCTTTTGCGACGACCGAGACGAAGCGCGTGAGCGCCTCATCATCATCAGTATTTGTATTTGTCTTAGTATTAGTCTTGTCATCCGGCGAAGTGGCTTTTAAATCAACAAGTTGACTATACCCACCACTCCCCAAAAATTGGGTATACCCACTACCCAAAAATTGGGGGGTGGTGGGTACTGGGGAGTGGTGGGGAGTGGTGGGGAGTGGTGGTAACTCCTCGGGGAGCCTCACTTCGTACTCCGAACCCTCGTTAGAACCCAGCTCCCAGTGACGTATGATCAGCCCGACGCTCATCAGAAGGCGGATGTTGTTGTCCACCGTCTTGAGGTTCCTGATGTCTGTCCAATCCAGAAAGTCTCGCCTCGACGCTCGGACGCGTTGACGCGGGGGGTTGGCCCCGCGCGTCCGCAGGTAGAGCGCGTCGTAGATCTTTTTGCTCGCGCCGGGGAAGAGCCCCTGGGGCAGTGCTTCGCGCTCAAGGCTGTTGGCGCGGCGGTTAAAGTCGCGCGCCGGTGCGTGTGAAGGGCGCGACTCCTCGCGGACTAAAGGTGGTTCCTGAAGAGTAGTGGGGAGTGGTGGTGACTGGTGGGGAGTGGTGGTGACTGGTGGTGGCTGGTCTTGGGGAGTGGTGGGGAGTGGTGGGGAGTCGTTTTTTGCCTGTCTTTTTCGCTCCTGTAAGTCGTAGAGGGCCGCGAAGCCCTTCTTATTCGATTGATTCACGTACCACCTCCGCCGTAATCAGCGCCTCCTCCATCATCCCGCCGATTGCCAAAGCGTTCATACAAACCTTGATAACTTCGCGCGGCACCCCCCTGGACCTCTCGTAAATAAATTCGTGCGCGTCGGGCGTAAAAAGCGGCTCGTGCCGGCCGGCGACCGTCAGGCGGAAGGAGATCATGTCGGCCGTCTCCTCTGACGTGAGCGGGTCGAGCGTGGCGACGGCTGCGGCGCGCGAAAGCAGGGCGCGTTTGAGCTTGAGCTTGTTACGTAGGTTGTTCTGGCCGGCCAGGACGATTTGCACGAGTTTGTTGTCGTCCGACTCGAAATTCGTAA
This sequence comes from Pyrinomonadaceae bacterium, assembly GCA_035296285.1. GTDB lineage: Bacteria > Acidobacteriota > Blastocatellia > Pyrinomonadales > Pyrinomonadaceae > QHXN01. The sequence goes on from DATHBF010000568.1 coordinate 25,417, forward strand.
TCTGCCGAATCAGCTCGAACTGCTCGCCGCGCATCATTTGCGCCTCGTCAATCAGCACGAGGACGTTCTTGTCCTCGCTGAAACGCTCGACCAGATAGCCTTCTAGCTCCTGCATCTGGTCGAGTTTGGACGGGCGGCGGGAGAGGCCGAACTCGTCCGTCAGCCTCTTCAGAAGTTGCAGGGCGGTCGGATAATCGGGGTTGGTGATGAGGACGCTTTCGTAGGCGTCCTGACCCCTGTAGATACCGAAAAGCCGCCGGATAAGAGTGCTTTTGCCGTGGCCGATGTCGCCGTAGAGGACGGCGAACCCCTGCCTGCGCTCCATCACGTAGCGGAGCTTTGCGAGCGCCGCCTTGTGCTGGTTGGTCAGGTAGAGGAAGCGCGGGTCGGGCGAGAGTGAGAACGGGTCCTCGGCCAGTCCGTACTGCGCGAGGACAGAGTCGGCGATGGTTGCTGTGCCGGTCATGCCGGGCTGTATACCATATTTGAGAGGGAAATTACAATGAATAAGCACCTATAGCCCTGAAACGAACGAGGAAGGGAATTAAAATGGCGACACAGCGCACCGGAAGGAAGTAACGAAAAGTCTGACAGTTTTTCCGAAGTGTTGTTCGGGGGGTCGAGATGTTTTTGTTGACAGAGTCGCGGAGGCGAGAGTATAACTCCGGCCGTCATAATTGGTACTCCCAGCCCGCGGTGCTCATACTAGTCTTACATGTGAGGCAGGCCGCGAAATAATATTTTCAGTTTCGAGGCTTCTTCACATGCTCAGTCGTCTCCGTCAGTATGCCCCATTCTCACTCGCTTTAGGTCCGAACTCAGCCTTGCTCATCAACGGGTAGAGGGCCACGTCCCTTTTGAAAAAGGACGGGAGAGACCCTTCGCGCCGGCGTGTCGTCAGGACTCGGCCGGCGCCCATCTCGCTTACCGACCTGTCCTCGCTCGACGCCGCGACGCAATAAACTGCTACTGCTTCGGCAGCTGAACTCTTCCACCCGATAAGGAGTTTTGACTGACGATGGTCTCGCTGAACATCAGTCTCTTCGGAAAGCTCTCCGTACGACGCGACGACAGACAACTACCGGGCATCGACGCCGGCAAGGCTCAGGAACTTCTCAGCTACCTCCTCATCCACCGGGACCGACCGCACTCACGCGAGGCGCTGGCCGGCCTCCTTTGGGGCGACACTTCGACCGAGAAGTCGAGGAAGTATCTGCGGCAGGCTTTGTGGCAGCTCCAGACCGCGCTCGGCGACGAGGAAGGGGGCGGGGGAGTGCTCATGGTCGAGCATGACTGGGTGCAGCTTAATTCGCACGAGGGCGTGTGGCTCGACGTGGCGACCTTCGAGCATGCGTTCACCGCCGCCGAGGGGAGCGGCGGCGACTTCAGCGACCGCGCCACCGAGTTGATACAGGACGCCGTGCGCCTCTACCGCGGCGACCTGCTCGAAGGCTGGTATCAGGACTGGTGCCTGTACGAGCGCGAGCGCCTACAGAACATCTACCTGCTGATGCTCGACAAGCTGATGAACCACTGCGAGGCACGGCGCAAGTTCGAGCTGGGCCTTCTGTACGGCTCGCTCATCCTCCGCCACGACCGCGCGCGCGAGCGGACGCACCGGCAGATGATGATTTTCCAGTACCACTCGGGCGACAGGACGACCGCGCTCAGGCAGTACGAGCGTTGCGCCGCCGCGCTCCATGAGGAGCTGGGCGTCAAGCCCGACGGGCGGACCGCCTCGCTCTACCAGCAGATACGCGACGGTAAGGTCGAGGAGGCGAGGGCCGAGGGAGCCTCGGCGTCGCTATCGGAGCTGCTCGGCCAGCTACGGCAGATACAGACGCTCCTCGCGGACGTGCAGCAGCGGGTCCGCAAAGACATCAAGGACGTAGAGTTCGCCATCGACAAGGGGCGCTAGGGCGCCCCTCCCGCCTGTAAGAAAAAATTTTTCACCGCGAAATAACTGGCCGCGTCGTCACCCCGAGACGCCTCCGCAGACGTTCGGGAGACGCGCCGCCGCCGCGCGCCTTGCTATACCGTCCCGCATCTTCTGGACCGGCGCGTCCGTGCGCCGCGCCCTTCGCAAGCACGGAGGCAAATTATGGCCGAGTCCGACGTGCACTCGTTCATCGTCAAGGTGTGGGTTGAAAAGGCGGCGCGAAGGTTCCGGCCCGCGCGCCTGCACGGCTACGTCACGCACGTCCCGAGCGGCGAGCGGCGCTACCTCAAGGACCTGAACGGGATTAAGGAGTTCATCCTCCCCTACCTGCGCGGGATGGGCGAGGACGACCCGCTCCGTCTGCGCGCGGCGCTCTGGCTGAGGCGCACGGCCGCGCGCCTGCGCCGCTGAGGCGGCAAGTTAGTTACGCGTAGACCTTAGAGGGGCTCGAAGGCTTTGGCGACCTACCGCGGCATCGGGGCTGTCGGGCAGACCATCATGGGTCTGCTGAAGGACGCGAGCGCCGACACGGAGTTTGCCGGCCAGCGTTTCGAGCTGTTTCAGGCCGGCGACTTCAGCGGGCCGAACCCGATTCAGGAGGGCATCAGCCTCTACCTGTTCCGCGTGGCCGTCAACACCTCGCGGCGCAACCTGCCGCCGGGCGTCGGCCCCGACGGGCAGCGTTACAAGCCGCCGATCCCCGTGGACCTCTACTACCTTCTGACGCCCTGGGCGAAGAACGCCGTCAAGCAGCACCGCCTGCTCGGCTGGGCCATCCGCGAGATGCAGAACGTCCCCGTGCTGCCGGCCTCGCTCCTGAACTTCTACGCGCCCGAGCGCGACACCTTCCGCCCATCAGAGACGGTCGAGCTGGTCTTCGACATCATGACGCCGCAGGACATGGAGAACATCCTCAACCCTGTGAAGATGACGCAGCCGCTCTCGGTCTGCTACGTCGCGCGGACCGTCTTCCTCGAATCCACGGTCCCGTACGGCGAGGGCGCTCCCGTCCAGACGCGCGCGTTCGAATACGGGGAGGTCGTCGAAGGGTGAGCACCGCCTTCCGCCCACTGGAGACTCAGAGCATCCTCGCGCCGCTCGGCGTGCGCTTCCGCGACGCCGTGACGGGCGCGCTCATCGAGACGGGCCTGCGCGTGAAGGTCTACCCGACGGCGAACCCTTCGCGCGTCTCCGACGCCATACCGAACCGCTCCGGCACCTACGTCGTGCACAAGGCCGCCGGCCTCCACCACATCACGCGCGGCGCGGGCGACGACAATTTCTGGAGGAGTCTGCCGCCGGGCCAGCAGTTCACGGCCGAGGTGTTTGACGAGCGGGGCGACTACCTCCCGCTCTCCTTCCAGCTCAGGCTTCCCGTGCGCGGCCTCTTCACATGGATTTGGCCGCTCTCGGATTCGACCGCGACGCCGCAGCCCCCCGAGGCCGGCAAGTCTTTCGGCGATGACTTCGACAACCCCGCGCCCGCGCCCGAACGCTGGAGGCTCGGCACTCTCAGCACGCCTCTGCCGGGCAGCATGGACACCACGATGGTGGTCGCCGAGAGGAACGCGCGGCTCGAAATCGACACCAAGAGCGGGAGCGGCCGCCGCTACTACGGCTACCTCTCGGCCGTCACCTGGAACATGACGAACGCGCGCGCCTCGGTCAAGGCCGCGCAGGTGTCGCAGACCGCTGCCAACCTCGCCGAAGCCGTCTTCACCATCTCCGCCGACACCAACAACTGGTACCGCTTCATCGCCCGCGCGGGCAAGCTCGCCTTCCAGCGCAGGCTCAGCGGGGCCGACGACCAGGTCGAAATCAACTACGACGTGAGCCAGCATCTCTTCTGGCGCTTCCGCCACGACCGGCAGCGCGACGAGGTGGTCTTCGAGACGAGGGGCGACAACACCGCCTGGACGCGGCAGCGCGCCCTGCGCCGGCAGTTCCCCATCACGGCGATGACCGTCGAGCTGGGGGCCGGCACGAGCCAGAGCACCCCCGTGCAGACAATCGCCTTCGACGACTTCCTGATGGAGACGAACCCCATCCCGAGCGTCCCCCTCTTCGCCTCGCCGGCGCGCGCGCCGCAGGGCGGGATGGCCGTCGTCCGCGCGACGCTCTGGAACCCCTTGACGAACGGGCCGGCGTCGTTCGCCGTCTTCGAGGCGCGCGTGCCCGGCGGCCAGACCGTGCGCGCCGTGGCCGACCGCGAGGGCCGCGTCGCGCTCCACTTCCCGTACCCCGAGCCCATCGTCCTCACGGACCCGCAGGCGAAGCCGATACCTTTGACGAGCCAGGAGTGGGCGCTCGACGTGCGCGCCTACTACAAGCCGCCCAACCCCTTGCCCCGGGTGCCGGACCTCGCGGCGACGCTCGCGCAGCCGCGCGCCACGCTCTGGTCCGACGAGGCGCGCATGCTCCAGTTGACGCGCGTGCCGAACCAGAACGGCCAGGGGCCTTTGCGCTTCGGTCAGCCGCTCGTCCTGCGGACACAAAGAATCAACTCGAACGCGCCGCTTGAGCCGACGCCCCTCGCGGTCCTGTTTGTAACACCGCCGGCCTCCTGAGTGAGGGCCGCCACACCGAAGGAGAAGTCATGCCCGAATACCTTGCTCCAGGAGTTTACGTCGAAGAAGTCTCGTTCCGCTCGAAGTCCGTCGAGGGCGTCAGCACGACCACGACCGGCTTCGTCGGCCCAACGCGCTTCGGCCCCATCGACCTCGAACCCGAAGTCCTGACGAGCCTGGCCGAGTTCGAGCGCATCTACGGCGACCGCCAGAAGCTCAAATTCGGCGGCACGTTGATGCACAACTACATGTGGCACGCGGCGCGCGCCTTCTTCGAGGAGGGTGGCAAGCGGCTCTACGTCGCGCGCGTCTTCTCGCCGCTCGCCGGCGCCTACCCGCCGGCCGACCTCGACGCCGCGAACGCGCCGCAGGACGGCGGCGGCGCCGGCTTCCAGGACGGCCACGCGCGCGCCCGCGTGCCCACGACGAGCGGCACCGACGCGGCGGCGCTCCGCATCCGCTCGCGCTTCCCCGGCGCGGCCGGCAACCTCCGCGTCCGCCTCACGCTCCGGCTCGGCCAGAGCGTGCTCGGCGGCACGACGGCGAGCCCGACCGTCGGCTCCCTGCGCCACCGCGACGTGGTCTTCATCACGGACATCACGAGCCCCGTCACCATCGGCAGCCCGCCGGGCACCGGCGCCTTCTACGTCGCCGACTCCTTCTTCGACGCCAACCTCGGCCGCCAGAACTGGCGCTTCCTGAGCGGCCCCACGCTCGACCCCGCGGGCGCGCTGCCCTTGAGCGCGCTCACGCCGAACGCCGACCCCGCGCTCGGCGACCAGGTGCGGGTCGTGACGATGGACGTGACCGTCACCTCGGGCGACGGCGGCAGCCTCCCGTCCGTCTGGTCCGGGCTCGCGCTCGACCCGACGCACGAGATAGACGGCTCGCCCGACTCCCTGACCTCGAAGTTCGCGCCGCGCACGACGAGTCTCGCGCAGGCGCGCACGCTCCCCATCGTCATCACGCGCGGCGGCGACGTGTCCAACGGTCTCCGCGTTCTCTCCGCGCTGGGCGCCCACGACGCGGGCCTCATGGCGCAGCTCGCCAACCCGCTCTCCAGCGACGCCGACCGCTCGATTGACATCCTCCTCGTGGGCGGCAACGACGGCCTCCGCCCCGGCGCCGGAGACTACGAGGGCAAGTCCGACGACGCGGCCAAGACGAAGACCGGCCTTCAGGCGTTCGAGGACGTGGAGGACATCTCCATCGTCGCCGCGCCCGGCTCGACCTTCGGCTTTGAGGATAACTACCGCGGCGACGCGACGACCATCGTCAACCAGCTCATCTCGCACGCCACGCGGATGCGCTACCGCATCGCCGTCATCGACAGCGGCGACGGCCAGGCCATCTCCGAAGTCCGCGCCATGCGCGCCCGTATCGACTCCAGCTACGCGGCCCTCTACTACCCGTGGGTCCGCGTCCTCGACCCCGTGACGCGCACCGAGATCAACCTGCCGCCCTCCGGCTTCGTCGCCGGCATCTACGCGCGCAACGACGTGAACCGCGCCGTCTACAAGGCGCCGGCCAACGAGGTCGTCAACCTCGCCATCGGCTTCGAGACGTTCCTGAACAAGGGGCAGCAGGACGTTCTGAACCCCGAAGGCATCAACTGCTTCCGCTACTTCGAGGGGCGCGGGCACCGCCTGTGGGGCGCGCGCACCGCTTCGAGCGACCCCGAGTGGAAGTACGTCAACCTGCGGCGCTACTTCGCCTACCTCGAACGCTCCATCGACAAGAGCACGCAGTGGGCGGTCTTCGAGCCGAACGGGCCGGCGCTCTGGGGCAACGTCCGCCGCATGATCGAAGACTTCCTCTTGAACGAGTGGCAGATGGGCGCGCTCTTGGGCGACAAGCCGGAGAAGGCTTACTTCGTCCGCTGCGACCGCTCGACCATGACGCAGAACGACCTCGACAACGGACGCCTCGTCTGCCTCGTCGGCGTCGCCCCGCTGCGCCCCGCAGAGTTCGTCGTCTTCCGCATCGGCCAGTGGACGGCCGACCGGAGGGCTTAGCCCGTCACATAAAGGAGAAACGAGATGGCAGTCTTACGCGACCGCCCGTACGTGCAGTTCAACTTTCTGGTTGACCTCGGGACGGGCACGACCGATGGGCCGGAGGCGGGCTTCCAGGAGTGCAGCAACATCGGCATGGAGGTCACCGTCGCCGAGTACCGCAACGGCAACGAGAAGGAGAACTCCGTCCGCAAGATAACGGGCCTGAACAAGTCGACGGACGTGACCCTCAAGCGCGGCGTCATCGGCTCGCTGAACCTCTACGGCTGGCTCAACCAGATTCGGAACGGCGACCAGAACGCGCACCGCACCGTCACCATCCAGCTCCAGAACGAGGACCACACCGAGGTCGTCCAGACCTGGAAGCTCATCCGCGCGCGCATCATCAAGCACGTCAGCGGCCCGATGAACGCCAAGGGCACCGACGTGGCGATGGAAGAGTTGACGCTCGCCTACGAGCGCCTTGAGATGGAGTAGGCCGCGCCGGAGAGGTTGAGGGAAGAGTCGTGGCAGCCACGCTCACAACAAGACGCCTGCCCGGCATCCGCTTCGAGGCGCAGCCGCCCGCGCTCGCCGAGTCGCTGCCGCGCATGGACGTGGCCGTCTTCGTCGGCTTCGCCGAGTCGGGGCCGCTCGACACGCCGGTCGCCGTCGAAGACGCCGCGCAGTTCGAGTCGGTCTTCGGCGGCGAGGTGGCGCTCGCCTGGGACCGCGAGCGCGGCGAGCGCGTCACGGCCCACCTCGCCACGACCGTCCGCGCCTTCTTCCGCAACGGCGGCCGCCGCTGCTGGGTCGTGCGCGTCGCGGGGCGCAAGGCGCGCACGAACCTGCTGCCCGTCCCCGGCCTCCTGCGCGTGCGCGCCAGCGGCGGCGCGGCGCCGGCCTACGCCCGCGCCCGCTCGGCCGGGAGCTGGTCCGACTCGCTCGAAACTTCGGCCGCGCTCCTCGCGCGCTCCGTGGTCGTGACGCGCTTCGGCTCGCCCTTCGACTTCGACCTCGAAGCCGCCGCGCAGGACGAAGTCAGGGAAGGCGACCTGCTCCGCCTCACCTTCGGCGAGAGCTACGTCCTGCTCGTCGTCGTGCGCAGGGTGGTGCCGCTCGCGCCGCAGGGAAGCGCCGCCAGCCCGCCCGGCTCTCAAGGGCGTCCGCGTTTGCGCGTCGTCGGCGGGTTCGCGCAATGGTTCCGCGTGCCGCACAAGCAGCCCGTGCCGCAGAACGGGCGGGCGCGCGCGCTGACCGTCACGGGCCGCCGCGCCTCGGCCGAAGTCGAAGCGCCCGACGACTGGCGCGAAGGCCGGACCGTCCGCCTGCTTCTTTCGTTGGGTGCGTCGGACGCGCCGGCCGTCGGCTCTTTCGTCCACGCGAGGTTCGGGCGGCGGCAGCTCTGGCTGCGCGCCGGCCGGGTGCGCGCACTCGGCCACGACGAGGAGACGGGCGAGGAGCGAGTCGAAGTCACCGGCGAGGCGCTCTGGTGGCAGCGCCGCGCGCCCAAAGACCCCTGGGGCCAATCGTCGCCGCCCGCCGGCCGCCTGCCCGTCTGCGAAAGGCTCCTCTTCGAGCTTTTCGTGCGGCGCGGCGACGGCCCGCCCGTGCGGCTCTCGGGCCTCGCCTTCAGCACATTGCACGAGCGTTTCTGGGGCGCGCTCCCCTCGGACGAGGAGCTGTACGAAGCGGCGCAACCCGGCGCAGACACTTCGCGCGAGGAGCTGCGGCGCGCGGCCGCAAACCCCCGCTTCCCGCTCGCGGGCCGAGGCCGCCAGCGCACGAACAGCGTCTTCCTCCCCGTCATCATGTCGCCCATCGCCGAAGACTTCCTCGGCCCGTGGAGGCGCGCGGGCGACGCGCTCGTGCGCGACGGCCTGGCCGGCTTCGGCTCCGGCCTCTTCCTCGACCCGGACCTCGCGGAGACGGGCACGGAAGACCTTCTGACGCGCGCCGACTTCCTGCGCTTCCAGAGCCCGCGCCCTCGGAGCCTGCGCGGCATCCACGCCGCGCTCTCCGTCGAAGAGGCGACCATCGTCGCCGTGCCCGACGCCGTCCACCGCGGCTGGCGACAGACGACCGACGACGCGCTGAAGCAGCCCGAGCCCTCGAAGCCCCTCCCGCATCCCGAGTGGTGGGACTACCTCGGCTGCAACCCGCGCCCCGAAATCGACCCCGAAGCCGAGCCCGAGCGCGGCCACTTCCTCGACTGCCGCCTGCGCGAGATCGCCCGGCCGAAGCTCGAAGCGACCGAGCCCGACTCGCACGGCAGCATCGTGCTCACGTGGTCGTCGCCGATTGACCAGCGCGCCTTCACGCTCGAAGAGTCCGCGAGCCCCGACTGGCGCGGCGCCGCGACGGTCTACGAAGGCGGGGAGGCCCGCGCCGTGCTGCGCGGCCGCGACCCGGAGCAGAAACTCTTCCACCGCGTGCGCGCCGAAGTCGCCGGCATCGTCAGCGATTGGGTCGAGCTTCAAGGACACTTTGGGGAGCCGGACGAGGAAGGCGCGCGCGACCTCACGTTCACCTGGGAGACGCCGCTCCCCGCCGCCTACGTCCTCGAAGAGTCGAGCGCGCCCGACTGGTCGAGCGCGTCCGTCATCTACCGCGGGCTCGACAACAGCCTGCCCGTCTACGGCCGCGGCATCGGAACTTATTACTACCGCGTGCGCGCCGAAGTCGGGCCGCTGACGAGCGACTGGTCGGACGGTGTGGCGGCGCGCGTCGCGCCCGGCGCCGGCTGGCTCGTCAAAGCCGGAAAGGACTATAGCGCCGAGCCGCTGCTCGAAGTTCAGTGTGCGCTCCTGCGCGTGTGCGCCGCGCGCGGCGACCTCTTCGCCGTCCTCTCGCTGCCCGAGCACTACCGCGAGGAGAAGGCCATCCGCCACGCCGCCTCCATCCGCCCGCCCTCGACGCTCACGCAGGCGAACGACACTCAGGGCGGACCCATCGCGCCCATCCGCTACGGCGAGACGCGCGCCCTCAGCTTCGGCGCGCTCTACCACCCGTGGCTCGTCAGCCGCGAGGACGAGAGGGCGCGCACGCTCGCGCGCCAGCCGCCGGACGGCGCCGCCGCGGGCGTGCTCGCGCGCCGTGCGCTCGGCCGCGGCGCGTGGATAGCGCCAGCCAACGAGCCCCTGAACGGGGTCGTCGCGCTCGCTCCGCCGCTTCCCGAGTCGGCCCGGGCCGACTTGCAGGAGGCGCAGGTCAACCTCTTCCGGCAGGAGCCGCGCGGCTTCCTGTCTTTGAGCGCCGACACCCTGAGCACGGACGAAGACTTGAGGCCCATAGGCGTCCGCCGCCTTCTCATGCTGCTCCGAAGGCTCGCGCTCCGGCTCGGCTCGACCTACGTCTTCGAGCCCAACGGCGACGCCTTCCGCCGCCTCGTCAAGCGCGGCTTCGAGGGGATGCTCGGCGACATGTTCTCGCGCGGCGCCTTCGCCGGCTCGACGCCGGAGACCTCCTTCCGCGTCGTCACCAACAGCGAGCTCAACACCCCGCAGCTCGCCGACCAGGGGCGCTTCATCGTCGAGATAAAAGTCGCGCCGTCGCTGCCTCTGACCTTCCTGACGCTGCGGCTCGTGCAGGCGGGCGACCGGGGCCTGGCCGCGGAGGAGCGTTAAGGCATGGCGAATCCGGCCGACGAGACCGTGCTCTACCCGTTCACCGCCTTCAACTTCGCGGTGGAGATAAACGTCCCCGGCGTCTCGAACCAGGTCTGCAACGCCTCGTTCTCCGAGTGCGACGGCCTTGAGATGACGACCGAAGTTAAGACCATCCGCGAGGGCGGCAACAACGGCCGGCAGATTCGGCTCGCCGGCCCGGCGGGCTTCGGCCAGCTCACCCTGAAGCGCGGCATGACGGCCAACTTCGAGCTGTGGGACTGGGTCTACGCCTTTCAGGCGAACCCGCAGTTGCGCGCCGACGCCGAGGTCGTCCTCTTCGCCGCCGAGGGCGAGACGGTCCGCTGTAGCTTCCAGCTCTCGCGCTGCATCCCCGTCAAGGTGAAGGCGCCGACCCTGAACGCGAAGGACGGCATGGTGGCAATCGAGGAGCTACAGCTCGCATACGAGTCCCTGAAGCTGAAGAAGCCGGAGGCGTGAGATGGCCGAAGAGAAGATAGCGCGCGCCGAGCTGCGCGAGCTGAAGCCGGGCGGCAAGGGCGAGGAGGGCAGGCACCGCGTCACCGTGCAGTTCAACCCCGAGACGCTCAAGGTGACTTACGCCAACCAGGTCGTCCCGCCCCAGAACCAGGGCGCGCAGGAGCAGCGCGGCACCGACGGCATCCAGTTCGTAGGTCGAGGCACGACGAAGCTGGCCGTGCAGCTCTGGTTCGACATCTCGGCCCTCACGCCGGGCACGGGCGACAAGGCCGTGAACGACGTGCGCGAGCTGACGAAGGACGTGATCTATTTCATCACGCCGCAGAAGAGCGAGCAGGACCAGACGAAGTACGTCCCGCCCGGCGTCCGCTTCCTCTGGGGCTCCTTCCAGTTCGACGGCATCGTGGACTCGATGGAAGAGTCGCTGGAGTTCTTCTCCTCCGACGGGCGGCCGCTTCGCGCAAGCATCTCGATGGGCCTGACGCAGCAGGAGATCGGGGCGCTGCGCAACGAGAACTTCCAGCCCAACGCTTCGGGCGCGGGGCCGCAGACGACTCCGGGGACGCGACCGCTCGCGCAGGCCGCTTCGGGCTCGACGATTCAGGGCATGGCCTCGGGCCGCGGCATGGGCGCCAACTGGCAGGACATCGCCGCCGCCAACGGCGTCGAGAACCCGCGCATGCTCCAGCCCGGCAAGTTCATCGACCTGAACGCCGCGAAACCGAAGCTGTTTTAAAGGACGAGAAAGATGGCCGTCGTCATCAACGATTTTGAGGTCGTCGTCGAGCCGCCGCCGCCAGCGCCGGACTCGGACGAACAGCCGGCGCAAGTCCCTGCGCCGACAGCGCAGGAGATAGAGCAGGTCGTCCGCCGCCAGATGGAGCGCGCCGCGCGCGTGCGCGCCGACTGAACAAATAGGTCTATGCCGGAACCGCAACTGGTAAGAACAGCGAGGCCCACAATCGTCGTCGGCGGCAGGGAGAACGCGCAGCTCGCCGAGCGTCTGCTGAGCCTCCTCATCGTCGAGGACACGGGCGGCCTCTACCGCTGCGAGGCGAGCGTCGGCAACTGGGGCGACACCTCCGGCGGCGGGCTCGGCTACCTCTACCTCGACCGGCGCACGCTCGACTTCGGCAAGACCTTCCAGATCAAGCTCGGCGCCGACACGCTCTTCGACGGGCGCATCACGGGGCTCGAAGCGCAGTTCCCCGACCACCGCTCGCCCGTCATCGTCGTCCTCGCCGAAGACCGCTTCCAGGACTTGCGCATGACGCGCCGCACGCGCGCCTTCTCCGACGTGAGCGACGCCGACATCTTCAACCGCGTCGCCAACGACCACGGCCTGACGCCGAGCGTCAGCGTGCAGGGGCCGACCTACAAAGTGCTCTCGCAGGTCAACCAGAGCGACCTCGCATTTTTGCGCGAGCGGGCGCGGCTGATTGACGCCGAAATCTGGATGGAGGGCAGCACGCTCAACGCCAAGTCGCACGCCTCGCGGGGCGGCACGCCGCCGCGCTTAACCTACGGGGGCAGCCTTCAGGAGTTCTCCGTCATCGCAGACCTCGCCCACCAGCGGACGAGCGTGGCCGT
>DATHBF010000569.1:0-3487 GCA_035296285.1 Pyrinomonadaceae bacterium
GGCACGCTCTACGCCCCGCGCGTGCCGCGCACGGCGCAGGAGGCCGCGGGCTTCAAGGGTCAGGCGCGACGCGCCGCCGAGCTTCCGCCGGCCGCGCGCGAGCAGGTCGTCGCCGGGATGCTCGCCGCCGTCGAGCGCGGCACGGCGAGCAGCATCAAGGACGCTTCGCTGAAGATAGTCGGCAAGACCGGCACCATCGCCCCGAAGAACAAGAAGGATTCGATGGGCTGGTTCGCCTCCTACGCGCCGGCCGACGACCCGCGCCTGACCGTCGTCGTACTCACGACGGGCGAGGGCGAGAGCGGGCGCGGCGCGGCGCTGGTCGCGGCGTCCGTCTACAAGTCTCTGCGCGGCCGGCTCTAGACGGGCCGCGCAACATTCGTCGCACGAGCGAGTCTCCCTTAACACAAACCTTTCCGAAGTAGCGCCGGCCGCCGTGCGTTCGACGGCCGAGGGCGTCGAGGTGTGTCTTGAAGATAATCGTGCGTACAAAGGTTGTGCTGCTGCTCGTCGTCCTCCTGCTCTCGGCCGCGCCGCGCGCGCAGGAGACGCGGACGGCCGAGGCCGTTAAGGCGGGCGGGGCATCAGCCCCCGACTCGTCGGCTGCTCTGCCGCCTGAGAAGAAGAACCCGGTCCGCGTCCCGCGCTTCGAGCGGGCGCCCTCGATAGACGGCAAGCTCGACGAGGAGGTGTGGGGCGGGGCCGCCGTCCTCAAGGACTTCTATCAGGTCAACCCCGGCGACAACTCCCAGCCCACCTACCCGACGCGCGTCCTGCTCGGCTACGACGCGCGCCACCTCTACGTCGCCTTCCACGCCAAAGACGACCCGGCGAAGGTGCAGGCCACGCTCGCCAAGCGCGACGGCGTGCTCGGCACCGACGACTCGGTCCGCATCCTCTTAGACACCTTCGACGACCAGCGGCGGGCCTACGTCCTCGTCTTCAACCCGCTCGGCATCCAGCAGGACGGCGTCCGCACGGAGGGCGTCGGCGTGGACTTCAGCGTGGACATCGTCATGGAGTCGAAGGGGCGCGTCACCGAGGACGGCTTCGTCGTCGAGGTCGCCGTCCCCTTCAAGTCTCTGCGCTACACGGCGGGGCCGGGCCGCCGCTGGGGCGTGCAGGTCTTCCGCCGCACCGAGCACCGCAACCGCGAGGAGGACTCGTGGATGCCGCTCTCGCGCAGCGACGTGAGCATCATGGGGCAGGCCGGCCACATCACCGGCCTCGAAGGCATCTCGACCGAGCGCGCGCTCGAACTCATCCCGAGCCTCACGCTCTCGGAGACGGGCAAGCGCGTGCGCTCCGTGCCGCCTTCGGTGCTGCGCACGACGCCCGGCCTCACGGACGCGGGCCGCTTCGTCAACGAGCCCCTGAAGCTCGACCCGGGGCTGACGGCGAGGTTCGGCCTCACGCCGACCGTCACGCTCGACGTTGCGCTGAATCCCGACTTCGCGCAGGTCGAGGCCGACCAGCTCGTCGTCACCACCAACCAGCGTTTCCCCATCTTCTTCGCCGAGAAGCGCCCCTTCTTCCTCGAAGGCATCGAGATCTTCAACACGCCGCTCGCGGTCGTTCACACGCGCGCCGTCGTTGACCCGGACGCCGCCGTCAAGCTCACGGGCAAGCGCGGCCGAAACTCCTTCGGCCTGCTCGTCGCCTCCGACAACGGCCCCGGCGACTTCGTCGGGGACGAACGCCTCGACCTCTCACACTCCCACTTCCTCGACCGCAACGCGACCGTCGGCGTCCTCCGCCTCAAGCGCGACGTGGGGAAGGATTCGAGCCTCGGCCTCATCGCCACCGGCTACGACTTCGAATCCGACGGACGCCCGTTGACCTCATCCGACCTGAAGACGAATGACCCGTGCGCGGCCGAGAAGTCTCTCGAAAGAACCAACCGCCTCGGCGGCTTCGACGGCCACTTCCGCCTCGACAAGATAAGCGTCTTCGACTTTCAGGTCGTCGGCACCAGCTCGCGCCGCTGCTTCTCCGACCCCGCCCGCGGCGGCGAATCTTTCCGCACCGGCAACGGCCTCGGCTACTCCGCCGTCTACGACGTGACGGGCCGCAACTTCGGCTGGACGCTCGGCGCCGAAGGGCAGACGCGCGACTACACGGCCGACGTGGGCTTCACGCAGCGCGTGGACAACAACACCGACTGGTTCGCCTTCCGCTACTCGACCGACCCGAAGCCGAAGGGCCGCCTCTCCTTCTGGGAAATCACGTCGCTCAGCCACCTCCTGTACGACTTCCGCGGCCGGCTCCAGCTATGGGACGCCGACGCGACCTTCTACTGGTACTTCCGGCGTAACACCAACTTCTGGCTCGCCTACCGCCGCGGCCACGAGCGGCTCTACGAGGAGGAGTTCGGCCCCGTGCGCACGGCCGAGAGGGCCGGCGCCTTCTACGGCCGCGACGTGCGCGGCACGCACAAGAATCACTACATCGCCTCCTTCACCTCGCAGCCGGGCAAGACCTTCGGCGGCGCCGTCAAAGTCGCCTACCGCTACGGCACCTTCGACCTCGACCTCGGCGGCGGCCCCCGGTTCCCGCGCGTCAGCCCGGCCGCGCTCGCCGACCCCGACGCGCCGCAAGACCCCGGACCGGGCCGCCTGCTCGACCTCAGCGGCAACGTCTACTACCAGCCGACCGACGCCGCGCGCTTCACGCTCAACTACCTTCGCAACCGCCTGCGGCGCGACGACACCGACCTCGTCGCCTTCGACGACCGCATCTACAGCCTGCGCGGCACCTACCAGTTCACGCGCTTCGTCGCCGCCCGCGCGCGCCTCGACTACACGACTCTTCAGTCGCGCGCCCGCGCGCAGTTCCTCTTCGCGTGGACGCCGAACCCCGGGACCGCCTTCTACGCCGGCTACAACGACGACGTGAACCGCCACGGCTTCAACCCCTTCACCCGCCTCCGCGAGACGGGCCTGCGGCGCAACGGCCGCACCTTCTTCATCAAGATGTCTTACCTCTTCAGGCGAAGCCTCTGAACGAAACTCCAGGGAGAGAAACGCACATGAAACTCCGACTCTTAACAGCACTGCTCCTGACCTCTTTCTTCCTCGCGCCGGCCGCCCCGGCGCAGCAAGCGGGCGCGAACCGGCGGGGCTCGCTCTCCGACTTGCGGCCCCGCTTGCAGGAGATAGCCGCCGCCTCCAAAGGCCGCGTCGGCGTCGCCGTCGAACTGCTTGAGACGGGCGACAGCGTCTCCCTCGACGGCGAAGGCCGCTACCCCATGCAGAGCGTCTACAAGCTGCCGATAGCGATGGCCGTCCTCCAACGTGTTGACGCCGGCTCGCTCAAGCTCGACGAACAGGTCCGCGTCGCGGCGGACGAGGTCGCGCCGGCCGGGATGTACAGCCCCTTACGCGACAGGCACCCGAAGGGCGGCTTCGAGGTGAGCATGAGTGAGTTGCTGCGGACGATGATGGTCGAGAGCGACAACACCGCCTGCGACGTGCTGCTGCGCGTCGTC
>DATHBF010000570.1:0-12533 GCA_035296285.1 Pyrinomonadaceae bacterium
GGCTGTGCGCCGGGCGTCCCCGACGGAGTCGCGCCCGGCGCGGCCGTCGCCTGCCCCTGTTGGGCCTGAGACTGGCCCGCCTTCTGTTCCTGCGCGCAGCCGGAAAGCAGCGCGGCGAGCGTGATGACGATTGCGGGTGTGAAAGGGGGACGACGCATTTTAGGATTTCCGCCTTGAAGTCAGGTAGATGTCTACGAGATTGGTGACGGGGCCGACGGTGAAGAGCGCGAAGTAGGGCGCGTGGACGTTCTCGCTCAGGCGCAGAACCGTCTCGACCAGAGCGACGAGGAAGGCCACGAACGCCTGCGCGAGTTTGGAATGGCGCACGGTGGTCTTCGGGTCGGTGATCATGAAGAAGATGAAGAGCTGGTACATCGGGCCGGTGATGGGCGCGGCTTCGGCGAGGAAGGTGTGGCCGGTCAGCAGGCTCCGGAGCGCGGCGAAGGCGAAGAAGGAGAGGACGTAAGTTAAGGTGACGTGGATGCGGCCGACGTGGTAGGTGATGACGGCGCCGAGCGTCCAGATGACGAGCACCGGCCAGAGGTTGTTGCCCCACTGGACGCTCAAGGTGGAGTAGGCCCAGGGCGCGAGCAGCAGCATCACGCAGATGCCGAAGTTCGAGGGGTTCCAGATGTGGCGGCCGCGGACGCGCAGCACGTACTTCGACGCGATGGAGATGGCGCTGCACAGGGCGAAGGGCCAGGCGTAAGGGCTGCGCGTCAGGATGCCGACGCTGATGCCCGTGATGTAGGCGCTGGCGAGGTGCGGCCACTTGCCCGCGAAGAGGCGGCCGAGGATGAGCTCAAGGGCGATGGCGGTGACGATGGCGAGCGCCGTCAGCGCGTAGCTTTCGAGGATGCCGTAGGTGAGTTGGCCGACGAGCAGGATGAAGGTGATGAAGATGGGCGCGATGAAGCGGCTGTCGAGGCCGAAGAGCCTCGGCTGCTTCGCTTCCGTCCCGACCGCCTGCGGGGCGGCCTGCGCCGTCGTGGTGCTCATCCGTCAAGCCTCCTTCACCGAATGGACCTTGCCCGCCTCGGGCGCTTCGAGCGTCTGGACTTTACCCGAAGGCCAGCGGATTTCGACGCGCTCGACGCGCGCGCCCTTCCCCAGACCGAAGTGGAGCGGGCGCTGGTTCTGCGAGCAGAAGCCGCTGCCGCCCGAAACCTCCTGCACCTGCTGGCGGCCGTCCCAGTAGACGCGCACCTGCGCGCCGATGGCGGCGCGGTTGCTCGCGGAGCCTTCGAGCTTGAAACCTATCCAGCCGTTCTCGGGCGCGACCGTATTCCTGTAGACGAGGAGCGGCCCGCGCTGGTTGGCGACGACGACATCGAGCACGCCGCGGTTCCAGAGGTCCGCGAGCGCGACCGAGCGTCCGTCGAAGGTGTCGCGCACGCCGACCGTCAGCGCCACGTCCTGAAACTTGCCGGCGCCGTCGTTGACCCAGACGCGCTTCTGCTGGTAGCCCGAGAGGCTCCGGCCCTCCATCGGCGGCCAGTTGGCGGCGTCGGAGATGATGGCGGAGTTGCCGCCCGCGATCTTCGAGTAGTCGTACCAGTAGTTCGAGCCCTTATCCAGAGAGACGTAGCCGTTGACGACGTAGAGGTCGAGCGCGCCGTCGTTGTTGAGGTCGCCGAACTGCGCGCCGAAGCTCCAGCCGCCAAGCTCCACTCCCATCTCCTCGGCCATGTTGTCGTACTTGAGCCCGTCGCCGGAGGTCCCCTCGCGCGGCACCCAGAGGTTGTTGCCCTGCACGAGCACGCCGTCCTCGGAGATGTTCGAGACGTAGGCGGCGAGCCTGCCCTGGTTGAGCACGTCGCCGAAGGCGATGTTCATCCCGCTCTTCGGCGAAAAGCCCACCTCGGTCTGCTCGCCCACGTCGCGGAAACGTCGGCCTTCGTCGTTGAAGAAGAGTTCGCTGACGCCGTAGTCGTTGGCGATGAAGAGGTCGGGGTAGCCCGTGCCGCGCAGGTCGGCGGCGGCGGCGGCCAGAGCCCAGCGGCGCGAGTTGATGCCGGCCACGCCCGTCACGTCCTCGAATCTGCCTTCGCCGCGGTTGCGCAGGAGGTACTTGCGCCCGCCGTTGCGCGCGTACTCGAAGCTCTCCGGCATCATCTTCGTCGTCTTCAAGTGCCAGAGGTCAACGTCTTCGGGGTAGTAGCCCCCGAGGAAGAGGTCGAGCAGGCCGTCGCGGTCGTAGTCGAGCCAGACGGCGGTGTTGGCGTTTACCCACGCCGGGAGCCTCGCGCCCTCGGTCGCGCGTCTGAAACCTTCGCCCGCCTCGTTGTGGAACAGCTCGGGCCGGCCCCACTTGTAGAGGAAGAGGTCTTCCCAGCCGTCGTTGTCGTAGTCGCCCCAGACGCCGCCCGTCGAGACGCCGTCGCCGGGCCGGTTCACGTCGGCGAGCCCCAGTTCGGCGGCGACATCTTTGAAAGTGCCGTCGGCGTTGTTTCGATAAAGCGCGTTCCGGCTCCCCTCGCCGCTGTTGGTGACGTAGATGTCCTGCCAGCCGTCGCGGTCGAAGTCCACGACGGAGACGGCCGCGCCCATCGAGGCCACCTGCGGCATGATGTGTTCGAGCTTCGCGTCGAGCTTCGGCGCCGTGTGAGTGAAGTCGATGCCGGCCGCCTTCGAGACCTCCTCCAAACGGAAGCCGTGGCGCGCGAGCGCGACATCGCTGGCGCCGCCCGCCGCCGCGCCCGCGCCGCGCCGCTCCTGCCAGCGCCGGATGACGAAGGGCGTCGCGAGCAGCGCGACGAAGAAGACGACGAGTAACGTTTTAGCGGTCCGGCTGTGGCGCATCTTTCAAGCTCATCTCGACCAGAGCCCGCCCGTGAAGACGTGCGGCGTGACGTAGCGCGTGTGGTAGCCCTGCCAGTCTTCGGGGTGGCGCTTGTAGACGGGGTCGTCTTCGAGGCGCGCGGGCAGCTCCGTGTAGGTGTCGCGTTCGCGCGAGGGCAGCGGCAGCACCGTCTTCGAGAACATCGAGTTGTAATCGCCGTCCTTGATCCAGCCGTTGCCGACGAGGACGTAGTCGCGCGACCAGCCCGAGGGCGGCCGAGCTTGTGCGGGGAAGCGCAGCGCCAGCTCGTCGCCCGCGTTGGCGATGACGACGCGGTCGTCCACCTTCGAGAGCAGCTCGCGCACGTCGCCGAAGCGCGTGTAGTAGCCGACGAGGTCGCGCCAGCGTTGGCCCGTCGCCGCGACGGGCTCGTACGTGGGTGTCTCGGGCGATGACGGATTCGCGCTCTTCATCTCCGAGAAGCCTCTGTAGCGCAGGTCCGCCGTCGAAGGGTCGAGCAGCGTGACGCGCGTGGGCGCTTCGGGAGTCTCCGCCGCCCATTCGAGCGCGTCCCAGTAGATTTCCATGTTCGTCCGCAGGCGCAGGCGGCGCGGCGCGTCGGGGCGGAAAACGTCCTTCAGGTCAACGAGGATGGTCTTGTTCTTCCCCGCGGGGAAGCCGAGGTCGGGTTTTGCGACGACCCAGCCGCCGCGGCCGTCGGCGACTTCGAGGCTCAGGCCGCGCGGCGGCGCCTGTTTGCCCTGACTGATGGCGACGTTGATGGAGGCGTCGGTCGGGTGCAGCCAGCCGTGCGCGACGAGCCAGAGCGGCCCCTCGCGCGGTGCGTCTTCGCCCAATTCGACTTCGACGAAGTGGTCGCGCGTGACGCCCTGATACGCGCCGCGGCCGAACGTGTCGAGGTGGCGGCCGTCGCGGCGCGCGACCACTTCGGTCACGTCGGCCCCCTTGTCATCCCACGCGCCCGCGACGGCGCGCGGCGCGTCGAGCGTGTAGACCTTCAGCGCGGGCGGGCTGTTTGCCGTGCGCTCGTCAACGAAGACCTCCGTGCCCGCCGGGTGGTCTACGACGGCGAGCGCATAGCGGTCGAGGTAGAAAGTCTCCCACAGCTCGGCGGTGATGCGAAGGTCGTAGAAACCTTCGCGCGGCGCGAGCTGGTCGCCGCGAATCTTAACCCACTCTTCGGTCTGCGCGACTTTCGCCGTCTGGTAGTTGTTGATGCGGAGCCCGATGGCCGGGCTCCACGGCGCGCAGTCTTTAACGAAGCTCATCCGCTCGCCGTCGAACGCGAAGAGCGACGGGCAAGAGCCTTTCAGCCGCTGCTCGGCGAGCACGGACTGGTCGGCCTTCAGCTCGAACTCGGCGCGGACGGAGCCGTTCGGCCACACGACGCGCACCACGTCCGCCGCCGTCTGGTCGCCGAGGCCGAAGTGGACGACCGCCCCCGTGATGAGCTGCTTCTGCACGAGCAGCCCCGCCCGTATCTCCATCTCGCCGCCGACGCCGAAGGAGTTTATCCGCTGGTCGCCGCTGGCATTCGCGGCCCGCGGACGAATCAACTGCCAGTGATAGTTCTTCGAGCCGCGCGCCGTCGCCATAAACGGGCGTCCGTCGGCGTCGGCGCACAGGAGGTCGAGCCTGCCGTCGCCGTTCATGTCGGCGACCGAAGCGGAGCGGGAGACGCCGATTCTCCCGAGGAGGCCGAGAGCTTTGAGATTGCCGGCGGCGTCGCTCAGCCACGCGTGCGTGCCGTGCGAGCCGGTGATGAGGAGATCAATCCCGCCGTTGTTGTCGAGGTCGGCGGCCGTCAACTTCAAGTCGCCCGCCCGTAGCCCGCTCGCCCCGCGCTCCCAGCGCAGGACTTCGGCCGAGTCCCAGTCGGTGCTCTCGTCCTTGTCAGAGAGTCGGCTGAGCAGGCCGTCGCCGCGCAGCAGCAGCAGGTCGAACCGCCCGTCGTTGTTCACGTCCGCGACGCCGATGGCGAAGGCCACGCCCGCGTTCGCCGGGAGAGGCCGCGGGCGAAACTGGCCCGCGCGCTCGTTCGTGAAGACGAAGGGTCTTCCTTGTGAGTCAAGCATGGCGGCTTCGGGGTCGCCGTCGCCGTCGAGGTCGGCCCAGGCGAAGTCGCGCAGGGCCGTGACGCCTTCGAACGGGCGCTGCACGGCGAATGTGCCGTCGCCGTTGTTCCTCAAGACGGCTGGCGGGCCGTCCTTGGCCGCGAGCACGATGTCTAAATCCCCGTCCGCCTCGATGTCGGCAGGCCACGCGGCGACGTAAGCGCCGCCCGTAACATCGGAAGGCAGGCTCGTCCGCGCCGTCACGTCAACGAACGTCGTCGGGTTCTCCTGACGGTAGAGGCGGAAGCCGCCTTCGCCGGCCGCGGCGAGGTCGGTCTTGAAGTCGTAGTCGAAATCGAGGGCGGCGAGGCCGTTGGGCGCGGGCGGCTTCGCGTCGGGGCCGCCGGGAAAGGCCAGCTTGACGCTGCCGGTGAGCCGTATCTCGCGGCCGTCGGCGAAGAGCATGACGGGGGGGCCTTCGCCCGTCAGCGAGACGGCGAGGGCGAGGGCGGCGGGGCCGGAGTCTTCGGCGGGCTCGACCTTGTAGGTCAGCGCCTCGTCGGGCGGCGCGGGGTTCGGCGAAGGCGTTTCGAGGCGGAGGAAGCGCGTGAAGGGCTCGCTCAGAATCTCCGGCGGGTCTTCGACGGCGAGGCGGCTCTGCCTGTACTCGGGAAGGCGGACGAGCACGTTTCGCAGGAACTGAACGCGCGGCGCGGCCGAGCGCGGGCTGCCGCCCGAAGAGGCGGCGCGGACGGCCGCGAGCTGTTCCCGCGCCTCGGGCGGCCACGCGGCGGCGTCCTCCGCGAAGCCCGTCATCATGCGGTTAAAGAGTTCGGCGTCGCCGCGCTTGGCCGCGAGTCGCGCCACGTCTAGACGGACGGACAGGTTGCGCGGCTGCACTTCGAGGATTTTTTGTAGCAGGCCCAGGACCTCCTGCTCGCCGGCCTCGCCCTCGCGCTCGATTTCGCGGCTCAGCGCGTAGAGCGCCTTCAAGTTCTTCGGGTCAAGCTCGGCGGCCTTGCGGAGGTGCGTGACGGCTTCGGCGTAGTTGCCGCGGGCGCTCTCAAGCTGGCCGAGCAGGACGTGGAGGCCGGAGTTGTCGGGCGCGAGCTGCCGCGCCTTTTCGAGATTTTCGGCGGCCGGGTCGAACTGCCTCTGGCGCATGAAGAGGAGCCCGAGGTCGGCCCACGCGGCCGGCTCGTCGGGCGCGAGCTGCGTCGCCTCCTTGAGCTTCTGCTCGGCGCGCACGTCGTCGCCGACCTGGAGCGCCGAGAGGCCGACGTAGAAGGCGCGGACGGCTTTGGCGTACTCGGGCGAATTTTTGTCAGGCAGGTCCGCCCGCCGGCAGGCTGCGCAGCCCGCGGCGGTGGTCAGTGAGATGATGACGAGAAGCAGGCTGTGTCGGCGTTTGAAGGGCAAGGCTCGCATCTTACCTCGGACAAGCCGTCGGACCGTAACATCCCGCCAGCGTGCCTGTCATCCACCCGCGGGCGGGCGCCCGACTCAAACCAAAGTTGGAGGCCCGGCCCCCCCTTTGTTCCCATGACACGCCTGGCGCGTTCGTGTGCTAATACGCCGTCCCGAATCCCACTTGCGACGCTCCGTCTACAGGCTTGCCCCGATGATAAAAACTACCCGGAAGTTGACCGCGGCCGTCGCGGTCTGCGCGGCCCTCTTCCTCTGCCCGCCCCTGGCCGCCTCCGCCCAACAACTCGCGGCGGCGACCCTGCGCGGCGTCGTCAAAGACCCGCACGGCGCCGTCATCGTCGGCGCGGCCGTCAAGGCAACGAGCGTCGCTACAGGCGCCGTGCGCGAGGCGAAGACGAACGACGAGGGGGCTTACATCTTCGCTTCGCTGGCGCCCGGCGAGTACGAGGTGCGGGTTGTTGCCCCCGGCTTTAAGAACCTGCTGGCGACGGGCCTGAAG
Source organism: Pyrinomonadaceae bacterium (assembly GCA_035296285.1). GTDB lineage: Bacteria > Acidobacteriota > Blastocatellia > Pyrinomonadales > Pyrinomonadaceae > QHXN01. The sequence goes on from DATHBF010000570.1 coordinate 6,785, forward strand.
CTCCAGGTCGGTCAAAGCTTAGAGATTGATTACTCGCTTGAGGTCGGGGAGATTAACGACGCCCCCGGCGACATCTACGCCCCGGCCCCGGTCGTCAACACCGCCTCGTCGGTCGTCGAGAACGTTATCAGCGAGCGCGAGATAGAGAGCCTGCCGCTGAACGGGCGTAACTTCCTCGAACTCGCGCTCCTTGCGCCCGGCAACGCCCCGGCGCCGAACTTCGACCCGACGAAGACCAACACGGTCGTCATCTCCTCGGCCGGCCAGTTCGGGCGCGGCGGCAGCGTCACCGTTGACGGCGCCGACATCAACGACGACGTGGTCGGCGGCGCCGTCCAGAACATCTCGCAGGACGCCGTTCAGGAGTTTCAGATCGCCACCAACCGCTTCGACGCGCGGCTCGGCCGCACGGGCTCGGGCGTCATCAACGTCGCGACCAAGTCGGGGACGAACGAGGTCCACGGCTCGGCCTCCGCCTACTTCCGCGGCAACCTTTTCCAGGCCCTACCCGCCACCCTCGACCGCTCAATCGGGCAGGAGCCGCCCTTCGACCGCCAGCAATATTCGTTCACGCTCGGCGGCCCCATCAAGAGAGACCGCGCGTTCTTCTTCGGCTCGCTCGAATACCGCAACCAGGACGGCGCCGTGCTCGTCGGCGCGCGCGACACGACCCGCCGCACCATCACGCGCGGCACGGCCGACGCCCCGCTCGACGACCTGCTCTCGACCGAACGGCTCGACTGGTTCGTGACTGACTACGACAAGCTCACCTTCCGCTATTCGCTTCAGCGCGAGGACAGCGTGGCCGCCAGCACGCTCGTCCGCTCCATCGGCTCGGCCTCGCAGCGGCAGGCGAGCGAAAACAACACGCACTCGCTGCTCGCCAACTACACCCGCCTCGTCTCGCCCGAGGATGTCAACGAGTTCAGGTTCAGCTACAGCACCTTCGTCAACCGCACGAACCCCGTGGCGCCCGGGCCGCAGCTCACCTTCCCGAGCATCCAGGACGGCTCATCCTTCCGCGTCCCGCAGCAGACGCGCCAGAAGCGTTTCCAGTTCTACGACGGCTGGTCCGCCGTCCGCGGCAACCACACGCTCAGCTTCGGCGGCGAAGTCCAGCGCGTGCTCTCCGACTTCGACCTCGACGTGTTCCGCGCCGGCCGCGTCGAGTTCATCGAAGACTTCCCCGACTTCGACCGCGACGGCAACGGGCGCGTGGACGACAACGACCTGCTCTTCGCCGTCACGCTCCGCAGCGCCTTCCCCGGCCGCTCGCTCCGTATACCCGCCGCCGACAACACCTACTTCGCCGCCTTCTTCCAGGACGACTGGCGCGTCTCGCCCAACCTGACCTTCAACTTCGGGCTGCGCTACGAGCTGGACACGGACGTGAAGAACGTCAGCCGCGTCGGCGAGATAAACCCCATCGTCGCCCCCTTCCTCCGCGGCACGCGCGGGAGGGACGCCAACAACTTCGCGCCGCGCGTCGGCTTCAACTGGGCGACCGACGACGGCAACACTTCCGTGCACGCCGGCTACGGCGTCTACTACGACCGCGTGACGCTCGAAATTCAGTCGCTCGAACGGGGCCTGGACGGCCGCTCGCTCCCCATCGAGGTCCGCGCCGGCAACGTCTTCTTCATCCCCGACGACTGCCTCTTCAACCCCGCGTGCGGCCAGTTCCCGCCGCCCGCCCCGACGCTCGCCAACCCCTTCGCCGGCTTCGTCCTGCCCGGCGCGGGGGCCGGCGGCATCAACATCATAGACAACCGTTTGCAGAACCCGATGGTCCAGCAGATGAACGTCGGCCTTCAACGCGAGTTGGCGCGCGACTACGTCGTGCGCGCCGACTACCTGCACAACTTCGGCACGCACTTCATCATCGGACGCACCATCGGCCAGGTCTTCAACCCCGTGGTCGGAGGCCCCGACCTCGTCAAGAACCTCGAATCGAGCGTCAAGACGAAGTACGACGGCCTGCTTCTGAGCGTCGAGAAGCGATACTCGCGCCGCTTCCAGTTCCGCGCCAACTACACGCTCTCGAAGGCGTTCAACTACGCCAACGACGACCAGATTCCCTTCTCGAACGGCCCCGTCAACTCCGAAAACCTGCAACTCGAATACGGCCCCACGCCGAACGACCAGCGCCACCGCTTCACCTTCGCGGGCGTCTTCGACGGCCCATACGGCCTGCGCCTCGCGCCGCTCTGGACCGTCGCCTCCGGCGTGCCCCTCGACATCCTCCTGCCCGACGGCAGCTCTCGCATCCCCACGCTCCAGCGCAACGCGGGCGGCCGCCTCTTCAGCACGGGCGCCGAGCTGAACGCCTTCATCAGTCAGGTCAACGCGGCGGGCGGCGTCGGCGGCCGTCCCCTGCCGCTCGTCCGCGACGACGCGCGCTTCAGCGACGGCTTCAACTCCCTGGACCTGCGCCTCTCGAAGCGAATCAGCTTCGGCGAGCGCGTCCGGCTGGAGCCCATCGCGGAAGTCTTCAACCTCTTCAACGTGACGAACGTGCTCGGCGTCTCGAACGTGAACTACTCGGGCTTCTCGAACGTGCTCGTGCGCGACAGCAACGACCCGACGGACCCCGGCTTCCTGCGCTCTTCGAGCTTCGGCCGGCCCGTCACCACCGCGGGCGGCTTCTTCGGCTCCGGCGGCCCGCGCGCCTTCCAGTTCGCCGCGCGCCTGATTTTTTAGATGGGCGAAGCGTTGACGAAAGAAGGCTCGCAACTCAAACGCCAGCTCGGGCTGCGGACGGCGACGGCCGTCGTCGTCGGCGAGACCATCGCCGTCGGCATCTTCCTCACGCCGGCAGGGATGGCGAAGTCGCTCGGCTCGCCCTTCTGGCTGCTTCTGGTCTGGCTCCTGACGGGCGCGATGGCCCTGTGCGGCGCGCTCTGCTACGGTGAGCTGGCCGCGCGCCTCCCCGAAGCCGGCGGCGGCTACGTCTACCTCCGAGAAGCTTACGGACGCCCGCTCGCCTTCCTCTACGGCTGGATGGCCTTTCTCGTCATGGACCCCGGCATCACGGCCGCGCTCGCCGTCGGCATGGCCGGATACGCCGGCTTCATCCTCCCGCTTCCGCCCGCAGGGCAGAAGGCGCTGGCCGTCGGCGCGATTCTCCTGATGGCCGCCGTGAACATCTCCGGCGTGCGCGCCGTCGCCGGCCTCCTGCGCTGGCTGACGGCGGCGAAGCTCGGCCTGCTGCTCTTCGTCGTCGCCTGGGGCTTCGCCTCCGGTGCCGGCGACTGGTCGAACTTCGAGCCCTTCGTCGCGCAGCGCCCGGGCTCGACCCCGCTCGTCGGCGCGCTCGCCGGGGCCTTCGTCGGCGCGTTCTTCTCTTTCGGCGGGTGGTGGGATTTGAGCAAGCTCTCCGGCGAGGTGCGCGAGCCCGCCCGCAACCTGCCCCGCGCGCTGGCCTGCGGCGTCATGATCGTGACGCTCGCCTACGTCCTCGTCAGCGCCGTCTTCGTCTACCTCGTGCCGATGGGCGCGGTCACTTCCGGCGAGACTTTCGCGGCGCAGGCCGGGGCGGCGATGTTCGGCGCGGCGGGCGGGCGCGTCTTCTCGGCCGTCGTCGTGGTCGCCGTCCTGGGGAGCCTCGCCGGCCTCACGATGGCGGCCCCGCGCGTCTACTACGCGATGGCACGCGACGGCCTCTTCTTCCAACAGGCCGCGCGCCTGCACCCGCGGACCGGGACGCCCGCCGCCGCCATCGCACTGCAAGCCGCCCTCGCCTCGCTCCTCGTCGCCCTCGGCACCTTCGACGAGATAGTCGCCTACTTCGTCTTCATCGTCGTCGTCTTCCTCGCGCTGACGGTCGCCGCCGTCTACGTCCTTCGGCGACGACAGGCCGCCCCGCCCGCTTTCGCCACACCGGGCTACCCGCTCACGCCGCTCTTCTTCCTTGTCCTCGTGGCGCTGCTGCTCCTGCTGCTCGGCGGCAACAGCCCCGTGCAGGCTTTGCTCGGGACGGGCGTCGTCGCGCTCGGGCTGCCTGTATACTTCATTCTGTTCCGCGGCAGTAATTTATCCCGAGACGATACCGGAGGGTAAAACAGCATGACCTGGATCAAGACCATCCCGCCGTCCGAGGCGGACGAGAAGCTGCGGCGGGCGATGGAGGCCCAACGCCACCTGTACCCGGCCGAGTACGCCGACCCGGTCCACCCCGTCGGCGAGGGCGAGGCTTCCGGCATCGTCGTCTCGCACAGCCTCATTCCCGACGCCCTCTACCACGCCTTCTCGACCTTCGGCGCGCTGATGTCGCCCGAACTGCCGCTCGCGCGCCGCCAGCACGAGATGATCGCGACGCTCGTCTCGGTCGCCAACCGGTGCCACTATTGAATCGAGTCTCACGCAGAGTTTCTGCGTCGGGTCACGCTGGACGAGGGATTGGTGAGGGCGCTTGAGGAGGACTACACGAAGGCGCCGATCTCCGAGCAGGACCGCGTGATGCTGGACTACGTCTGGCAGCTCACGAAGGATGCCACGCGCATCACGCCCGAACATCACGGGCGCCTCCGCGCATCCGGCTTCGACGACCGGGCCATCCTTCAAATCACGCTCATTGCGTCCTGGTTCAACTACATCAACCGCGTCGCCGACGCCCTTGGCGTGGGGCGGGATTGACCTTGACCGCTTCCCCGGTGGAGGGTCCACGACTGACCCGTTTGTGTGCTCGCTCCGAGATTCCCGAAAGCTTCCGCCCATCTCATGGCCCTTTCATTCCGGGGCCACGTTTCACACACTCCACTTCAAGCTTCCCCGCCCTCCTGCGCCTCGGGCTTGGGTAGTTTCGGGTGGGAGCATTTAGCCACGCCTTTGTCGAAGCCTTCGGGGTAGTACATCCCCGTCCCGAAGCAGTCCGGGCAGCCGGAGGCGCTCAGCTCGTGAGCGGGCGGGCGGGTTGGCGACTCCTGCGGGTGCTGTTCAACCTCCCCCGTTTTGGCCCGGCGCTTCCAGAGACGGCGGCGTAGATGTTCTGAGAGGAAGGCAGGCACGGAGGAGACGGAGGTGCGGCCGGCGGCCATTCGCAACTCCGTGATTAGCACCTCGGCTAACTCCTCCCAACGCTCGGCCTCAGCCGCCGACGGCACCTTACCCGTCAACTCGCGCGTGGCCTTTGTGAGAGCCGCGACGAAGCGGGCGAAAGCCTCATCATCATCATTTTTCTCAATAGTCTTAATTAAAGTCTTAGGCTCGTCGTAATCATCTGAAAACGTTGGACTTAAACCCCTCTCACCCGGGTCAACTTCTGACCCCTGTACCAGGGGTAGATTCTCACCCCTGTCACCCCTCTCACCCCTGTCACCCCTGTTGCCCTTTTGTAAGCCGATTTCCTCCGGAAGACGGACCGTATAAATGTTGCCGCCGTGCTCTCCCGGCCTCTGGTCCACCTCGATCAAACCGGCGTTGCAGAGCCGCTCTAGGTGAAATCTGAAAGTGTTCCGAGTCATGCCCGCCCCGCTCATTACCTTCTCGGTAGGGATTCGGGCCGAATGGACCGGGACGATGGCGCCGCGGGTCTGGGAATAAAGGTAATCGTAAAGGTGCTTCCCCTTACCCGTAAAAACGCCCGCGGGTATGGCATCTCGGACGATGGAGTTAGCGGCGCGGGTGAAGTCACGTTTCGGGGCGGCATCCTCTCTCACCCCTGTCACAGGGGTCACAGGGGTGAGAGAGGTTGAGTCGATGAGGTTTGAGTCGTTTTTGACCCCTGTCACAGGGGTCACAGGGGTCAATT
>DATHBF010000571.1:0-26423 GCA_035296285.1 Pyrinomonadaceae bacterium
GCGGTAGCTGGTCGAAGGATAGGCGACGCGCTCGCCGCGGGCGTAGTCGTCCGGGTGGCGGTTGTCGTTCGGGTAGCGGTTGTCGTTCGGATATCGGGTGTCGCTCGGGTCGCTGCCGCCCTGATTCGGGTAGCGCTGGCCGGAGCGCGCGATCTCCTCCATCGTGCGGGCGCGCGGGAAGCCGCGAAGCCTCGCCTGCACGTCGCGGAAGGCGCGCGTGTCGGAGTTCACCGGGTTGACCCGGAGCATCGCGGCCTCCTGCATGATGCGCTGCTCGCGGTTGCCGGGGTTCGGGTGGCTCGAAAGCCACTCGGGGCCGCCCGAGCCTCCGCCCTGCCGCGCGATGGTGCGGAACATGTTGGCGAGGTCGCGCGGGTCGTAGCCGGCGCGGGCCATGATCTGCGCGCCGAGGATGTCGGCCTGCGTCTCGTACTTGCGGCTGTACTTCAAGGCGCCCGCGCCGAAGCCGATCTGGCTGCCCGCGCCGATGACGGCGCCGGCCGGGCCGCCGATGACGGCGCCCGCGATCTGCCCGAGCACGGAGCCGATCTGGAACTTCTGCGTCTCGGTCGCCTGCGCGGTGGCGTGGCGCAGCGCGACGTGCGAGATTTCGTGCGCCATCACGCCCGCCATCTCGCCCTCGGTGCGCGCGGCCTCGATCATGCCGCGGTTGACGAACATCGGGCCGCCCGGCAAGGCGAAGGCGTTGATGTCGCGCGCGTCCACCACGTCGAACGAGTAGCGGAACCCCGGCTGCTGGAACTCGGCCGGGATGGCGTTGACGAGCCGGCGGCCGACCCCCTCGACGTAGTTGTCAACGGAGGAGTCGCGCAGGATGGGCATCTGCTGATAGACCTGCTGCGAAGCCTGCTGGCCGAGCTGCACGTCGTCGCTCACGCGGTACTTGTTACTCGGCATCTCGACGCGCGTCTGCGCCAGCGCCGCGAGCGGCGACATCAAAACGAAGAGAGCCAGCAGCCATGCCGAGTGGCGTCGAGCGTTGCTTCTGATATTCATCATCTTAATATTCCCCTTCTCAACCACCTGCCAGAAACGACGGCTCGCAGGAGGAGCGGGAGAGTGCGTCTGAACTTTTTCGTCCGGCGCGCGCCGCATCTGGTGCGGCCCCGAACGCCCGGACACTTCTTAGATGAGACGCCGTCGGGGTTCCGTTCGCCCCTTTCAGCGTCCACGCCCTTTGCGCCTTCTCGCGCCGCGTGCGCGAGGTCTAACGGTTTTGTTCCGATCCTGTTGCGCGCCGCCCGAGGCGCCGGGCTCGTCCGCGAAACGGACGCTCGTTCCGGTCTGCGGGCGCGGAATCGAGGCGGCGACGAACGGAGACGTGATGACCTGCGTTGTAATGTCTCCGGACGCCGGGCGCCGCTCGCTCACACTAACTGCAAGCACAGTGCCAACGCGCTTGATACCCGTGATTTCGATGCTGTGGCCGCCGGTCCGCTTCTGCCCCTGGTACGCGACGACGACGGCCCGCGTATCGAAGCTGACATCCGGCAGGGGCCGGCCGCCGCCGCCGATGACCGACCACGCGCGGCGCCAGCCGGCCTCGTCCGTTATCAGCTCGATGGCGCGCGGGCCTTCGTGGCCGCTCATGGCGCCGGTGGCGAGCACGGAGAAGTCAACGTCCTTGACCTCTTCCTGCGCGGGGTCGCCGCCGGGCGCGGCCGACGAGTCGCCGAGCATCGCCATGCGGAGGAGCTTGACGGGCGGCATGCCGTAGCTGAGGAGTCGGTCGTGGAAGTCGCCGAGGCGGAACGAGTCGCCCATCTGCCTCCGCCACTCGTCGCGCAGGCGCATGAGCTGCATCTTGCCGAGCGTGTAGACGAGGTAGGTCGGGTCCAACGTCCCGCGCCGCGCCTCGCGCTCGGCGTTGGCGCGCGCCTGGTAGCCCTCGCGCATGAAGAAGTCCACGGCCTCCTCGTAGCTCATCCCCGACGTGTGCAGCCGGAGGCCGGCGACGTAGCGGCAGAGGCGGAGCAGCGCGGCGTCGAGCTGCGCGAGCCTGAGCTTCGGGTTGTTACCGCCGAAGCCCTCGTCGAGCATCATCTGCTCGCAGTAGTGCGCCCAGCCCTCGACGAAGCTGGCCGACCCCAAAGCGGCGCGCACGCGCGAAGGCGACTGGCGGAGCTTCATGGCCTGGTAGTAGTGGCCGGGGTAAGCCTCGTGGATGGAGGTGATGGTGAGCGAGTATCGGTTGTAGCGGCCGAGGTGCTCTTCGCGGCGCTGCTCGGGCCAGGACGCCTCGGGCGGCGTCACGTAGTAGAAGCTCTCGGCCGCCGCGCGCTCGAAGGCGCCGGGCGCGTCGAGCGAGGCGAAGGAGAGCGAGCGGGCGTACTCGGGCGTCTCCGCCACCGTCAACGACTCGCCCGCGGGCGGCGTCAGAATGTTTTCGGAGCGGACGAAGGCACGGATGCGTCCCAGCTCCGCGCGCGCCTCGCCGACGAGGCCGTCGGCCGCGGGGCGTTCGCGCGACAAGAGGGCCAGCGCCGCGCGCACGCCGCGGCCGGGCGCGATCTCTTCGGCGAGGTCGCGCATCTGGTCCTGCGTCTCGCGCAGCGCGCGCTCGCCCTCGCGCGCGAGCGCCGGGAGCGGCGTCTCGACCATCTCCTCGTAGAGCAGCTTGCGGCGGAAGTTCTCGGCGCCGAGCGCGAAGTCGCCTTGCGAGCGCGGCAGGAGGTCCTGTTCGAGCCACGCGGCGAAGGAGCGGACGGCCGCGGCGGCCGCGTCGTTGGCGGCGTGGAACTCGGCGCGGCGGGCGGCCGAGAGACCGCTGCCGCCCGCGCGCTCGAACATCTGCGGGACGACGCGCTCGAAGAACTGGACGCTGCCGCGCGCCTGCTCGACGGCCGTCTCGGTGTAGATACGCGGCGGGTTGTCGAGGTTCCGGCGGGCCTCTTCGAGCAGGCGCGGAATCTGCCGCTCGCGCGCCAGCACCGCGTCCAGGCGGCGCTCGATGGGCGCGTAGGCGCGCTTCAGGATGTTGTCTATCGAGGCCGAGACCAGCTTGTTGTAGACGTTCGGGTTGCGCCGCCACATCCGCACGTCTTCGAGTTCGAGGAGCTGCGCGCGCGCGTGCGACTGGACGACGAGGAGGTCGTAGCGCGCCTCGGCCGAGAGCCGCCACTCGGGGAAGCGCGCCAGCTCCGCGAGCAGGGAGCGCAGCCGCCTCGCTTCGCGCGCGACCGCTTCGGGGCCGCGCTCTTCGAGCTGCGAGTCAAGCTCGTGGAGGCCGGCGGCCGTCGCCGCCGTGGGGTTGAAGGCGTAGAAGCCGCGCAGGTAAGCGTCGGCCATCTGGGCGACGCGCGCGTCCCAGGCGCGGTTGACGGCCGACGCGTTAGAAGCGGGCCGGCGCGCGGGGCGGCGGCGCTGGGCCGAGGCGGTCGCGCCGAGGAGCGGCCAGAGGGTTGCGAGCGCAAGTGTGGCGGCGAAAAGCTTCCTTCCCATCAATCAGAGCATCTCCAGATGAGCGGACGGAAAAGCCGTTTCGTCCAAAGAAGGGAGACCAGGACCGAGACGGAGATTAACACAAGAAGTAGGCGGTGGGCAGCAGGCAGTCGGCAGTAAGAGTCTCCCTATCCCGTGCGGCCGGTCGAGAGCGTCAACGCCCGCCCGCGAAACAACCGCCTACCGCCCGCCGCCCGCCGCCTACTTCTTCAGCGGCGAGATTTGCTGGTCGAGCCACTTGGTGGCGTCGTCGAGTGGGGTGATGTGGTGGGGCTCGCCCTTGTAGACGCGGATGGTCGAGACGATGAGGAAGACGAGGGAGGCGACCCAGAAGAGCGTGCCGCCGAAGCGGGCGCCCGTGATGGAGCCGACGACCTGGAAGAGCACCGTGCCGGCGATGATGGCGAGTTGCAGCGCGAGCCCCTGCGCGGCGTGGTAGCGGGCGCGCGTCTCGTGGCGCGGGACGAGGACCAGCTCGACGAGGGCCGCGACGAAGCCTATCCAGAAGGGCGCGTATGGCAGCGCGTTGGCGACGTTCTCGGGCAGGCCCAGCTTCGCGACGGTCCGCGTCGAAGGGCCGGCGGCGTGCGGGCCGTAGGGCGTGGAGGGGCCGGGCGGCGGGACGTTCTGCGCGGCCGGCGGCTGGTGGGGGCCGGCGCCGAAGGTCGTGAACGGCTGCGGCTGGCGCGGCGGCTCGTAGGCCGGCGGCACGAAGACCGAGGGGTAAGCGTCGGAGATTTGCTCGTCGAAGCGGCGCGTCGGCTCCTCGGTCACCGAAGGTGGCCGCAGCGGCTCGGTCTCTTCGCCGAACGGCGCGCCCTGCGTGCGCCCCGAAATCTCCTCCGTGCGACGAAGGAAGTCGGGGTCGAGCGGGTCCGTGTCGTACTTGCTCCTCTTATCCGGCATGGCAAACCCCTTTACGTCGGGCGGGGCGCGCGGGTTCTCGCGCGTTCAAACGTCCGTCTCGATTCCGGCGCGCTCCCAGCGCCCCTCCGCCTCCGAGATGCGGAAGGCGCGGAGCACGGGTCCGTCGGCGTCGAAGCCGATTATGAGGTAAACGGCCGAAGGGTAAAAGGCGAGCCGCACGTCCGACTCGGAAGGCACGGGGTCCGCCGAGCGCGGGTGCGAGTGGTAGATGGCGAGAAGCTGTTCGCCGCGCGAGCGCATCTCCCGCTGCGCCGCGAACAGTTCTTCCGGGGACGCCTCGTAAGCGACCCTCGCGTCCACCGCCACGTTCCGCAGCGGGTAGACGCTCACGGCCCGCGCCGCGCCCCCGCCCAAAAGCCCGCAGCACTCTTCGGGGGCCGCCGCGCGCGCGTGCTCGAACATCTTCCCGGCGAGGGCCGTGCTGACGCGGATGTCGGTTGCTTCTTCTGACGCCATCTAGGACGGGGCGGCGGAAGCCTCAAGCATTCGCCGGAGCGTGACGAGGACGCCGAGGTGGTAGGCGTTGTGGTCGGCGACGAGGAGCGCCTCGCGCAGAAGCGTCTGCCCGTCGCCGTGGGCGAAGGGCGCGTAGAGGTCGCCTGAAGGGTCTTCCACCAGCGCGCACATCCCGGCGAGGTCGGCGCGGAAGGCCGCGACAGTCTTCTCCCAATCGCCCGGCCCGGCCTCGCGCCCCGGCTCGGGCCAGTAGCCTTCGGGCCAGGCGGGCGAGACGTGCGCGGCCGAGCGGCTGAACTCCAGGATGTCCCACTGCGCGATGCGCATGTGTTCGAGCAGCGCCCAGGGGCCGTAGGGCACGCCCTCCGCCCTGCCGTTAACGAGCGCGGCGGGGAAGTCCTTCACGGCGTCGTCGAAACCGACGTGCGCGCCGCCGCCGCGGAGCAGGTAGAGCAGGTGCTCGCGCAGGCTCCTGTCTTTGTCGTCGGTGCTCATCGGTCTTCGACGATGCGGATGTGCAGCTCTTCGAGCTGCTGCGGGTCGAGGGCGCCGGGCGCGTCGATCATGAAGTCGGCCGCCGAGGCCGTCTTGGGGAAGGCCATCAGGTCGCGGATGTTCTCGATGCCGGCGAGCGCCATCAGCAGGCGCTCGATGCCGGCGGCGATGCCCCCGTGCGGCGGCGTGCCGTATTCGAGCGCGTCGAGGAAGAAGCCGAAGCGCTCGCGCGCCTTCTCCTCGGTGAGTCCGAGCGCCTTGAAGACGAGTCGCTGCACGTCGCGGCGGTGGATACGGATGGAGCCGCCCGCGACCTCGATGCCGTTGACGACGGCGTCGTAAGCCTTGGCGCGGAGGCCCCCGAGCAGGTGCGTCTCGCCGCCCTCGACGGCGCGCTCGAAGGCGGCGAGGTCTTCGTCGAGCGGCGAGGTGAACGGGTGGTGCATGGCGTAGTAGCGGCCGTCCTCCTCGTTGAAGTCGAACATGGGGAAGTCCGTCACCCACAGCGGCGCGAACGCGCCCGCCGGTATCAGCTTCTCGCGCCGCGCCACCTCGTTGCGCAGGGCGCCGAGCGAAGCGGCGACGACTTTTGCGTTGTCGGCGACGATGAGCATCGCGTCGCCCGCGCCCGCGCCCGCCTGCGTCGCGGCGCGCTCGACGGCGTCACTGCCTACCGCCTTCAGGAGCGACGACGAAAGCTCGTCGCCCAGCTTAACCCACGCGAGCGCGCCCGCGCCGTAACGCCTGGCGTGCTCCTGCAACTCGTCGAGCGCCTTGCGCGAGAGGTGGGCGCCGCCGGGCACGACCAGACCTTTCACCTCGCCGCCCTTCTCCAGCGCCGCGGCGAAGGGCGCGAAAGTCGTCCCCTCGAAGGCGGGCGACAGGTCTTGCAGCTCCATCCCGAAACGCAGGTCGGGCTTGTCGCTGCCGTAACGTCGCATCGCCTCGGCGTAGGAGAGGCGCTGGAAAGGCACCGCGAACTCGGCTCCGGCGAGGCGGAAGACGCGCTGAAGCAGCCCCTCTATCAGCCTGTAGACCTGCTCGGCCGAAGCGAAGCTGAACTCCACGTCGAGCTGCGTGAACTCGGGCTGGCGGTCGGCGCGGAGGTCCTCGTCGCGGAAGCAGCGCGCGATCTGGTAGTAGCGGTCGAGGCCGGCGATCATGCAAATCTGCTTGAAGATTTGCGGCGACTGCGGCAGCGCGTAGAACTTGCCGGCGTAGAGGCGCGACGGCACGACGTAGTCGCGCGCGCCCTCGGGCGTGGACTTGATGAGGATGGGCGTCTCGATCTCGGTGAAGCCCTGCCCGTTCATGTAGTCGCGTATCTCCGTGACCATGCGGTGGCGGAGGCGCAGGTTGTTCTGGAGGTAGGGGCGGCGCAAATCGAGGTAACGATACTTGAGCCTCGTCTCCTCGGCGGCGAGCTTGTCGGGCGGGGCGTCGAGCTGGAAGGGGGGCGTGCGCGACTCGTTCAGGACGAGGACTTCGCGCGCGCGGACTTCGACATCGCCCGTCGGTATCTTCGGGTTGCGCACCGACTCGCCGCGCAGCACTACGCGGCCGCGCACGGCCAGCACGTACTCGCCGCGCACCTCCTTGGCGCGCGCGTGGGCGTCGGGCGCGTCCTCGGCGTCGAAGACGACCTGCGTGATCCCGTCGCGGTCGCGCAGGTCCACGAAGGTCAGCGGGCCGAAGTCGCGGCGCACCGCCACCCAGCCCATCAGCACAACTTCGCGGCCGGCGTCCCCCGCGCGCAACTGCCCGCACGAGTGCGTCCGCTCCAGCTCTCCCAGATTGTCCAGATTGATTGGCATAATGTATTGTGCCTTTAACTACTCGTCTGTATGCTCCAACGTTATTCGCTCAGTCGCAATCCACTTCTTTAACTCTTCAGCTAATGCTGTTGATATAGCGGTGGCCTCATGTCTAACAGACATGACCTTATATTTAATCAAACCGTGCGCTCGTTCATCTGGTCCTTGCATAACGACAATTGGAATGTCATGCGCCGACGCATACTTGAGCTGTTTATTCAACTTGTCCCCTGGTGAGGAATAAACATCTACTCGCAAATTAGCATCACGCAACAATTTGGCGAGGGATAGAGAATCTTTGATTGATGATTCATCCCAAATAGTCACCATCACGTCCGCCGGAGTTTTAAGCAAATGGACTGGGAACATCTCGCGCTCGGTCATAATGAGGATGATTCGCTCAAGTCCAAGCGAGAGGCCGCAAGCAGGAATATCGCGCCCTGAAAACATGCCGATAAGGTTGTCGTAGCGACCGCCACCGCAGATGCTACCAATATCCTTGCCAGCGCTGATCTCGATAATAGCGCCCGTGTAGTAAGAAAGCCCCCGGGCGAGGCTGGGTTCGATCTTGATTTTGTCGGCGACCCCGTAGATGGCGGCGTACTCGACTATCCTGCGCAGATTATCGACGCCGCTGGCGCCCGCCTCGTGGTTGCTAACGAAGGTCATAAGGCGCCTAAGTACGTCATCATTAATGTCTTCTTGCGTTATCTCACCAGTCGTTCTGGCGCTTATATGTGCGCCTCTTGTGACTGACCTATCATCAAAAAAACTGAGCAATCTTTCTGCGGCGTTGTGGCTAACTCCACGTACTTTAAGCTCTTGCGCGACACCTTCTCGGCCGACCTTGTCCAGCTTGTCGAGCGCAACAAGTGCTTCTCCATGCTTTTCCACCTCAACGCCCGCTTTTTCAAGCACGCCCGCGAGCACCTGCCGGTGGTTGAGGCGGATGGTGAAGTTGTTGAAGCCGAGCGCGGTCAAAGCGTCGCTCGCGGCGGCGCATAGCTCTGCTTCGACGACGGGCGAGCGCGAGCCCGTGCAGTCAACGTCGCATTGATAAAATTCTCGGTATCTGCCGCGCGCGGGGCGGTCGGCACGCCAGACGGGCTGAATCTGGTAGCGCTTGAAGAACTTCGGCAGGCGTTCGCCGTGCTCGGCGACGACGCGCGCCAGCGGCACCGTCAAGTCGTAGCGCAGGGCGAGGTCGGCCTCGCCCGTCTTCTCGTGCTCGCCGCGCTTGAGGATTTTGAAGATGAGCTGGTTGCCCTCCTCGCCGTACTTCCCTAGAAGCGTCTCGATGTTCTCGACGGCGGGCGTCTCCAGCGGCTCGAAGCCGTAACGCTCGTACGTCTCCTTTATGATTCGGATGACGTACTCGCGCCGCCTCAGGTCGGCCGGCAGGAAGTCGCGCATCCCGCGCGCCGGTTGTGTCTTGCTCATATCGCTTGAAGGTTATTCGAGCCCGGCCTCCGCCCTGTAGAGCCGCGTGTACTCGACGTAGTTCTGCCAGTAGACGGAGAGGCCGGCCACTTCCTCGTCCGTCAGTTGCCGCTTCACCTTCGCCGGCACCCCGATGACGAGCGAGCGCGGCGGGATGACGGTGCCGGGCGAGACGAGCGCCCCCGCCGCGACGAGCGAATGCTCGCCCACCTCGACCGCGTCCATCACGATCGAGCCCATCCCGACGAGGCACCCTCTCCCGACGCGGCAGCCGTGCAGCGTGACGTTGTGGCCCACCGTCACCTCGTCTTCGAGGATGGTGGCGTGCGTGCCGTTGGTGACGTGGACGACCGTCCCGTCCTGTATGTTCGTCCGCTCGCCGATGCGTATGTGATACACGTCGCCGCGCACGACGGCGCCGAACCAGACGGACGACTGCGCGCCGACGACCACGTCGCCGATGACCTGCGCGCTGTCCTCGATAAACGCGGTCGGGTGAATCTGAGGGTGCTTGCCCCTGAAGGGTCGAATCATGACGTGTCACCTGACGGTCGCGCCCCGCGCGCTCCGGCGAAAGCAAAAACGGTAGCACGAGCCGCGAGCGGGGGCAAGAAGTTCCGCCCCCGGGCCGGGCGCGCTTGAAAGTTTCGGCGGCGTGCTACAATGCCCCGGACTCGCCGAGGGGCAGTCTTTCAGCCGACATGCCGACCGAGACGCCGCCGCCCTACTTCCCGCAGAACCCGCTCTCGCCGGGAGACGAGAAGACGGCCCGCCGCGTGAGGCTCACGTTCTACGGCTGCGTGCTGCTGGTGCTGCTCCTGGCCCTGGGCGTGGTCGCCGGGGCCGTCTACCTCCTCTGGTCCTTTAAGTAGTAAGCCGTGCCACCCGGCTCGGCCCGCGCATCTCATACGCCCGGACAGACGAATCATGTGCAGGCGCTTCCCCCAGCTTTACCTTAACGCCGGCGCGGCCGTCCTCCTCGTCCTCTGCGGGACGGCCGCGGCGCACGCGCGCGACGCGGGCGACCCCGACTGGATGAGCGTCCGCTCGCGCAACTACACCGTCGCCGGACAGATAGCCGAGAAGGACCTGCTGCGCATCGCCGCGCGCCTCGAACGCTACCGCGCCGTCTTCTCGCGCCTCCTGCCCGAGGAGCACTTCGACCGGACGGTGCCGACGCTCGTCATCATCTTCCGCGACGACGATTCCTACGCCCCCTTCAAGCCCGTCTACGGCGGGCGCGTCGAGGCGAGCGTCGCCGGCTACTTCCAGCCGGGCGCCGAGTTCAACTACATCACGCTCACGCACGACGCGGGCGAGCGCGACGGCGGCGCGACGCTGCTGCACGAGTACGTCCACCTGCTCGTCAACAACTACTTCCGCACCGCCCCGCTCTGGCTCAAGGAGGGCCTGGCCGAGTTCTACAGCACGGCGCGACTCTCCGGCGACGGCCGCAAGGTGACGCTCGGCGAGGCGCCCTGGCAGCGCGTCCGCGTGCTCAGGCGCGCGCCCGCCCTCGTCCCGCTCGCGGAGCTGTTCGCCGCAGACCAGCACTCGCCGCACTACTCGGACGCCGACAAGCGCCCGCTCTACTACGCCGAGTCCTGGGCGCTCGTCCACTACATGCTCGGCGGCTCGCGCCGCGCGCAGTTCTCGCGCTTCCTCGCCCTGCTGGCCGGCGGCTCGACCGTCGAGGCCGCACTCGCCGAGACCTTCGGCGCCGACGTGAAAGGCTTGGAGGCCGAGCTGTCATCCTACGTGCGCGCCGGCCGTTACCCGGAGAGGACGGAGGTCTTAGGCGAAGCGCCCGCCTTCGACGCGAGCGCGCAGGCCCGGACGCTCCCGCGCTCGGAAGTCCTGACCCTTCTCGGCGGACTGCTGCTGCGCTCGGAGCGTACGAACGAGTCGGAAGCCTATCTCGTGAAGGCCGTCGAGGTTGCCCCCGCCTCGGGCTCGGCGCTCGACGCGCTCGGCCTCCTGCGGCTCCGCCAGAACCGCTTCGACGAGGCGTGCGAGCTTCTGCGCCGCGCCGTCGAGGCCGACCCCCAGGACCACCTCGCGCACTACCACTACGCCGACGCGCTCCGCCACGCCGTCTCCGTGGACGAGCAGGCCGTCCCCTCGGCCGTCCGCGCCTTCGAGGAGCGGACGGCGCTCGTGCGCGCCTCGCTCCTGCGGTCGATCGAGCTGGCGCCCGACTTCATCGAGCCTTACAAGCTGCTGGGGATGGTGGAGGTCGAACGCGGCGAGGGGCCGGAGGCGGCCATCGGGCTGCTGCGCCGCGCCCTCCAGGTCGCGCCGCGCCGCCGCGACCTGACGCTCCTGCTCGCGCAGGCGCAACTGAGCAAGGGCGACTTCCCGGAGGCCCGCCGCCTCGCCGAAGAGGTGTCGCGCCTCTCAAGCGACCCGCGCCAGCGCGAGTTCGCCCGCACGCTGCTCACGCAGATCGAGACGCGCGCCGAGGCGGTCGCCCGCCTCAAGTCGCAGGAGGAAGCGGCGGCCGCGCGCCCCGAAGCCTCCCTCGCGCCCCAGCCCTGCGACATGCCGTTTGCCGGCCCGCAGCACAAGCGCCTGCGCTTCAGCGGCGAGCAGGTCTGCGGGCGCCTCGTGCAGATTGAATGCGACAGCGGGGCCGTCGTCCTCCACGTCGAGTCGGGCGGCCGCGCCCTGCGCCTCACGGCCGAAGCCCTCAACCGCGTCCGCTTCATCACCTACACGGCCGCCGTCAAGACCGGCCAGCTCACCTGCGGCCCCCGCGACCTCTCCGCCCCCGTCCTCGTCACCTACCGCCCCCGCAAAGACACGCGCTCCCCCTTCGACGGCGAAGCCGAGGCCGTCGAATTCGTCCCCGAAGACTGGAAGCACGACTGAGAGGCGGCGAACGACGAACGAAGTGTGAGGCGGGATGGGAGCCGTCTCACACTTCATTGGCATTTATTAACCTAAGTTCTTAGTGTCAAATATTCTCACCCCACTCCGGCTCGATAAGATCGTAGCTGGAGCGGCGGATACCAATATCATTTTCCACCAGTAGCTTCACCAGTTGCTCGCCGTTCATCAGCGCTACCGGGGTGGCGTCCGCCCGTTCGGCTTCAGCGCGTGCCCCCTTGCTGAAATCGCTAGTAGTTATGATAAGCCCCTGCTCGTGGGCGCCGAGGCTGCCGCGGACCTGTTGTACAGTCGGAGACTGTACATTGGCCTTCCACCGCTTGACCTGTACGGCCATCCGGGTGCGGACAACGTCGCCCGTCACCATAGTCCCCCTAACGTCAATCCCTCCATCCCCTTTGAAGGAAGTAACTGTTACGTCCTCAAACCCGAGCTTGGCTAGGAGGGCGCCTATCAGCGATTCAAATTCGGCTGGCGGCATCTTGCCGATTTGCTGGATTAGTTTCTTGCGGACGTGCTGATTATGTTGTTCTATCTGGAAGGCTAGCCCTATACCTTTCCACTTGGACAGGCCCACGTACCCTTTCCCATATCGCACGAAACGGGGGCGCTCGCCCCGTCTCGTCCTTCTTTGATTTTCGGTGATGATCTGCGCGTAGAGAGTGGCCTCGGGCGTTTTACCGGCTGTGGCAATGAGTCCCAGTTCCAAGGCTCTATCCGTAATCGCCCGGTAGTGCATCGGCGATTTGTCCGCGTACTTGTCTAGCACTTTTTCGGCGGCGTCCGTGAATGACAGGTGAGTCGGTGGTGTGGGTTGGGGCTGCGGGTTAGTGGGTGTCCAAGCTCTTAAAGCAAATACACCCTTGTCAGCCCTGCGAAAGTTTGAGGCTTTGCCACGTCGCTTAATGTCAACGGCTAACTGTGCGTTGACTGTGGCGTCCGGCGTTTGCCCGGTTGTGGTCCAGAGCCCACGATTTAACAAACGCTTAGTAATCTCTTTATAGTGAAGTGGCTCGCCGGCCTCCGCCAAAACTGTCTGAACTGCAGTGAGGACACCCATGTTTAGAGGCGCGAGTAGGTGAGGCCGGTTTGGTTTTGGTATTGGCCGCCGCTGTCTTCAATTCCGATGCGACGCCCCTCCGGAGGGAATTTCAGTTCGTGCCATTAAGACTCGTCGGGCGACGCTCGTCGCCTTTTATGTCATCCACCTTTGACTGCTTTCCGCTATCCCGAATTAAAACAATCGTGAGAACGGTGGTCGCGATGACAAGGATTATGCTTGCAATCAGCGATATTATGGTGAAGTAGGCTTGATTCGTTTCAATATAGTCCCTTAAGGCTCTTAATCTTCCCGTCCGCGCCTCCCCAACTATCTTCTTCGGCTCCTGCTCGTAAACCCTGACGCCCTCCCCGATGTCGAGCACGTAAAGAGTGCAAAACTGCTGTCCCCTTTGCAACACTATATCTTTTTTGCCCAAATTGAAGACAGTTATTAAAAGCTTCCCCTGATAGCCGGGGTCAACCTTTGAAGATGTGTTCGAGAGCCCTTTTTGAAGCAGTGAGACTCTAGGCACTATGTGTCCGAATCTTGTCCTAGGAAAATAAACATACTCGGCGGTCTCAATAATGACTGCCGAACCAGGGTGAAGAGTGATGCGGCCGTCGTCCGGGAGTTCCCTCTTGCCGCTGTCTCGGTGATCTCTGTATTCGCTCCCGACACGTAGGTCGTAACTGGCGTTCCCGGCTGCACTCTCGATCTGCTGCCTGTCAAGATTCCCAATAAGGATAGCTCCACCGTCTAGGCCTCCCACCTTGTGGAATTCCTCTTTGCTGGCGACGACTGTCACATTAGCCCCTTCAGTTATAAACGGGATCACACTCATTCTTACTCTCCAGAATAGATTCCCTTAAAGGCGCGAATAAGTCAGCCCTGTTTGGCCTTGATACTTCCCTCCCCGGTCTTTGTAAGAGGTATCACAATCTTCATCCGATTCAAGAAAAATGACTTGCCCAATACCTTCGTTTACATAGACGCGTAATGGCAAATTCGCCAAATTGCCGAGTTCTATTACTAATCGCCCTTGCCACCCGGCCTCTAGTGGGGTTGCGTTAACGAGCAAGCCGGCCCGCGCGTAAGTAGATTTACCCAGGCATATGCCGGTCACATTTCGCGGCATGTGGAAAGTTTCGACTGTAACACCGAGTGCATACGAGTGAGGCGGCATGAGGAAATACTTCGACCCATCATCACCGTCGCGTAAGGATGGCTCTATAAGTGAGCGCTCATCAAACTTTTTCGGATCAATCTCACGTCCGTGAATAGGATGAAAGACGCGGAAGCCATCGTCGGCCAACCGCATATCATAGCCGTAGGAGGAAGTGCCGGCGGATATGATGCGGCGACCCTCCATTTCTCGGATAAGCATTGAGTTGAAGGGTTGAATCAGCCCAGCCTGCTCGGCCATCTGGCGAATCCAGCGGTCGGATTTGACGGTCATCGGATTAATTCCCGGGGCGTTTATGAGAGAACGCGTGCAGCATAATCCGGCCCGCGCCGCGAAGTCCAGAAGCGAGCCGCCTACTGCCCGCCGGTCGCCTGGACTATGCGCAGCGTGCCGTCGCCGACGGTGAAGGAGAGGGTGGCGCCGCCCTGCCCGGCGCGGCCCCGGAGCGAGCGTTCGGTGGCGGTCGTGCGCTCGCGCGGCGCGAGGCCGGGGTGCGAGTTCTCGACGCGGCCGGCGCGCAGCACCTCGGCGTCCACGTCGCCGCTGAAGCCGGGGGTCAGCTCGACCGTCATGTCGCCGCTCGCGAGCTTCACGCCGATGCCGCGGCCGCGCCAAGAGCGCGAGGGGACGCGGACGGTGACGGGGCCTTTGAGGAGCGTGGCCTGAACGTCGCCGCCCGTGAAGGTCAGCTCGGCCGGGCCGTCGCCGCCGTTGACGCGCACGGCCCCCTCGACGCCCGCGAGCGAGAGCCGGCCGCGGCCGGCGAAGACTTCGAGGTCAACGGCCGCGGGCACGCGGATGTGGTAGTCAATCTTCCAGGGCATCTCGCGCAGCCGGCGCGGCAGGTCGCGCGCGACGCGCTTGAGGTACTTGGGGTCGTGCGTGCCGACCGTCATGACGCGGACGTGGTTGAGGTCGTCGTCAACGACGAAGGTGTTGACGGCGGCGAGCTGCGTCAGCTCCGCTTCGGTCGCCCCCGTCAGCTCGACCTCGGCCGTTATCTCGACCTCGCCGCGCGTCCACGCCTCGATACGGACCGAGCCTTCGGGCGCCCCGTAGACCGTGACCGAGCCGCCGTAGCCGAGCCGCTTGACCTCGCGCCGCGCCGTCGTGCGCTTCAGGAGCTGCGCGGGGGCCGCGGCGGGCTCGGGCTTCTTCACGGGGGCCTGCCGGCCGCTCTGCGCGCCGGGCGCGGGATGCAGTGAAAGGATTAAGAGGAGGGCGGGCGCGAGCATTCCGAAGGGGACGTTTCTCATCACAGGCAGGCTACCAAACAAAGGCGAAAGGCAAAAGGGAAAAGTCAAAAGTGAGGACGCGCTCTTGCGCAAAGAACTTCTCTTAGCTTTTGCCTTCCGCCTCTTTACTTTTGACTTAACTTCAGCGCGGCATGAAGACGATGGAGCCGCGGCCGTTGGTCGTGCTCAGGGCGGCGCCCCCGTCGCCCACCTTGCCGACCACCTTGCGCTTGTCGTTGAAGTACTCGAACTCGCCCTTGTTGGCGAAGCCGTTGAGGTCGATGTTCCGCGTCCGTGGGGCGACGGCCATCAGGCGGAAGCCGGACTCGGCCGTGATGCGGAGCTGGATGTCGCCCTGCGTGGACTTCAGCTCGTAGGTGCAGCCGCGCAGAAGCTCGGCGTCGAAGAGGATGTTGCCGACCGTGTTCTCGGCGACGACCGTGCAGGCGCGGATGCCCGTCAGCTCGATGTCGCCCTCGGTCGAGACGCTGGCGCGCACCATCTGCCCCCGCACGTTGCGGACCGTGATGTTGCCGCGCAGCGTCGTGATGTCCACGAGCGTGTCGGGCGGCACCTGGATGACGAAGTTGATGTCGCCCACGTCTTCGCGGTTCTCGCGCCGCACGTCAATGCTGACGCCGTCGCCGCCCGCCTCCGGCGTGAGCTTCGCCGACGGCGACTCCATCGTCGCCGAGACGCGGATGCGGTTCTTGTTCCATGCCACGACCTCGACCGTGCCCGAGCGGTTGTGCAGGTGCAGGCGGACGTTCGGCTGGACGGGGTACTCGCGCGAGAAGCGCCGCTGCGCGTAAGTCCGGGCGGGCGCGGCGAAGGCGAGGACAAAGAGCAGCAGCGCCGCCGCGAACGCGCGCGCGAAGCGCGAACACGCGCCGGCCATGTCGCCCGGATTGCCCCCCAGCCTGCCTCTCATGCTCCTGTTGCGTGCCAACTGTCTCTCGCTCTTCGTCAAAGCGCCCGCGCTCACTGTCGGGCGGGCGCGGGCGTTTGCGGTTGCCGTTCGCGGCGGGCCTTGCTGACGGCCGCCCCACTACTACTGCTCGCCGAACTCGCGCAGCAGCTCCATCTTGTCTCTGAGCGCCGAGTTTAGCATCTCCTCGGCCACCTCGTCGTGCGGGTTCTGCCGGAGGTCGGTGAGCGAGTCGCTGACGGCCTCGTCCAGCACGTTGATGCTGCGGTCGAACGAGGCGCGCATCCGCGGGTTCCAGCTCGCTTTACGCTGTTCGACCTTCTGCTGCCAGAACTTTATGCTCGCCTGGTGCGGCCGCAGGTAGCCCTCCGGGTAGTGGCCGGCCGAGACGACGCGGCGCGACGCGGTCCTCTGCCCGGCCGGGGCGCGGCCCGAAGAGAGGTACTGGAAGCCGAGCGTCGTGGCGAAGGAGGCGAGGACGACGAGCGCGGCGGCGGCCGTCGCCAACTGCGGCAGAGAGAATTCCCACTTCTTCGCAAACACCCGCGACCAGAAGCCGGCCGCCTGGGCCTTCGGGCGGCCGAGCCCTTCGGCCTCCGCGGCGCGGCGGATGCGCTCCCACAGCGCGTCCTCGTCCCGCGGCTCGTAGAGGTAGGCGCCCGAGGCGTGGGCGGTGTTGAGGATGGACTGAAACTCTTCACGGGCGCGGGAGCAGTCGAAGCACCCGCCGAGGTGCGCGAGGACCGAGGCGTGCTCGTCGGAGGGCAACATCCCGTCGAGAAACTCGCTGAGCAATTCCTGGCATCTCTCGCAGTTCATTTCCTTACAACCTCTCGCGCTCTCGTGGCCGCGCGGCGTTTCGGGCGAAGGCCCTGGGGAGGCGTCGCCCCGCGCGACGTTCTTTGAAGCTTACTGGGGCGGATTCTGTTGCCTCAAGAGTTGGCGGAGTCTCATCCTGGCCTTGTGGAGTTGCGACTTACTGGTGCCCACCGAGCAGCCCAGCAGGCGCGCCACCTCCTCGTGCTCGTGCCCCTCCACGTCGTGCAGCACGAAGACCGCGCGGTAGCCCGGCGGCAACTGCCCCACCGCCCTGTCCAGGGCGATGCGGTCCACCACCGGCATCTGTGAAGGGTTTTCCGTCCCGGCGACTATCTGAGGCGGCTGCTCGCCGTCGTCGGTCGTCTGCTCCAGCCTCACCCCTCGGCGCCGGAAGTGCATCAGGACCTGGTTGACGGTCAGGCGGTGGAGCCAGGTGGTGAACTGCGACTCGCCGCGGAAGGAGCCGGCCTTGCGGTAGAGCTGGATGAAGACCTCCTGTGAGAGGTCTTCGGCCTCGGCGGCGTTGGCGGTCATGCGCAGGCACAGGGAGTAGACGCGGCGGCCGTGGCGCGCGTACAGCTCCTCGAAGGCCGTCTGATCTCCCGAGGAGGCACGCTGCGCCAACTGGTAGTCCGTGGCACTCTCGTTCTCGAACTCGGGCGTCGTCACGTCTCCGAATATCCGCGTGAGAAGAGGCTCGCCTGTTATCAACTCACACCTCTCCGCTTTAGTTGCCACGGTGGACGCGCCCGCCTTTCCTACAGGGTGAAAAAGCCACCCGGCCGAAAGGGGCCGCCGCGGGGTCTTAACGGCTGCGGCGTGTGGCCGGGTTTTCCGCGACTGTGATGCTCGGCCCGCCGCGCGTCGTTGCCCCCGCCCGCCGAAATTGAGAATTTACGCGGTCTTGCAGCGCGCCCGTCATTTTAGCACAGGCCCTCAGGCCCGGTAGGCGCGGTCGAGCGGGCGCCCCATAAACGAAACGGCAGGCTTACTCGAAAGCCTGCCGTCTACGATAAGGGCTTGGCCTTTGCCGGCGCTAAAAGTTCAAGCGCACTCCGGCCTCAATCTGGCGGGGGCTGTCGGCGGAGATGGCACGCCCGAAGAAGGGGGAGGTTTGGACGCCGACAAAATTTCTCAGGTTTGTTTGGTTAAGAATATTGGCCGCGGAGGCGTAGAACTTGAGCGCGAACTTCTTGGTAGGGTCTAGCTCAAACCCGCCCGCGGAGGCTTCGCTTCCGGTCAGGATGATCGTCTGCGGCCCGGAGGCCGGGTTCTTTCTGGAGCCGAAGAAGACGGTCCAGCCGAGGCTCACGTCAACCTGCTTCTGCCAGTCCCCGCGCAGACTGTTCCGCCCGACTCCGGAAGGGCGGTCGTTAAAAATCGCGTCGCCGTTGTCGTCCCTGCCCGTGGTGAGCGTGTAAGGCAGGGGCGAGCCGACCTTGAAGATGGTCGAGAAGTTCAGCCCCCTCCTGATGTTCCAGTTGGAGAAGGCGTAGAAGCGGTGCCGCTGGTCCGCGTTCGAGACGGAGCGGTCGAGGCTGAGGTCGTAGCTGTTCAGGGGCAGGCTGAAGATCCCTTCGGCGTCGGAGACCGCCTTGGCTAAGGTGTAGTCAACCGTGAAAGAGACCCTCTTCGCAAGGTTCCCGCTCGCGCTGACGTTCAGCGAGTTGCGCACGAAGAAGCCGGACGATTCGGTCTGCGTGATCCTCCCGCGCGTGGGGTCGGGTCTGCCCGCGCCCGGCAGCGGCGCGTTTACGTCGCGGCTCCGGAACTGACGGACCCCGCGCTGAAAGTTGTACAGCGCGCGCAGCGTGAGGTTGCGGCCGACCCTCGTCTCGACTCCGAGCATGGCCGGAATCAGGTACGGGCTCTTGATGTCAGGAGCGAGCGTCCAGAAACTCTGCGGCAGAGAATCGGCCGCGCCGACGAGGGCGGGGTTAATGAAACCGGGGTTGACGACGATGGTCTCGCCCCCCTGGCTCTCGTCCTGACTCAGGATTGTTCCGAGGTCGGATGGATTCAGCCAGGTGTAGAACACGCCGACGCCGCCGCGGAAGGTCAGCCGCCCACGCCTCTCGGGCGCCCAGACGAACCCGAGGCGCGGCGAGAAGTTGTTGCCGTCTTCGAGGTCGCTCTGCCGCTCGTACCGCACCCCGAGGCTCAGCGAGACGGTTTTATGTAACCGTATGTCGTCCTGCAGGAAGACGCCGACGCGGGTCTGCGAGAAATCAATCCGGCGGGGCGTCTGCCTCTGTGTGAAAGTCGCCGGGCGGTTTTGCACGTAGTCGTCGAGGCTCGAAAACGTGAACGTCCCGTTCGCATTTTCGGCCGTCTCCAACCTCAGCCGGTCGTGCTCGATCAGGCCGCCGACTTTCAAGGCGTGGCGGCCGACGCCGAAGAGCAGATTCTCTGACACCCACAGGCTGCGCCGCCGCTGGTCGCCGTCAACCCCGGCGCCCCCGCCGCTGAAAGCGTCGAGGACGACGACCGCCGGCTCGCCGCTGAGCGGAGTCCGGCCCGCGGCCTCGTCGGTGAATTGCAGGCGAAACTCGTGGAGGAAATTGTCGCCGACGTAACCGGACACGCTGAGGCGCCCCTGACTCGTTGAAATTTCCGAATCGTAGGCGCGCGAGGGGAGGTTGAACCCGCCGACGCCGAGGTTTCCCGCGCGGTTCCGGTTATGATTGAAGGCGGCGTTGAGGGAATGCGTTTTAGACAGGTTGTGAACGACCTTGATCGAGGTGTAGAGGAAATCCGAAGTCCTCTGCGCGGTCTCGTTCAGCGGGCCGCCGGGCAGCGCGGCGACGATAGTCCGGGTGTCGTAAGAGCTGTTGCCGAAGGCGAAGGCGGTGAGCGAAGTCTTGTTCCTGATGACGGGGCCGTTCACGAAGCCGTCGAAGCTCCTGAGTTGCGACGGCCGGCGCGCGGCGGCGAACGCCTGACGGGCGTTCAGCGACTCGTCGTTGAAGCGGAAGGCGAGCGCCCCGCCCCAGCGGGAGCCGCCGGCCTTGGTGATGATATCGACGAGCGGGAAGCCGGCCTCGTGAAATTCCGCGTCGAACGTGCTGCGGATGATTTTTATCGAAGAGATTTGCGACTTGGGCGGCAGTTGGCCGCCGGTGAAGCCGTCGACGCGGATCACGGCGTTTTCGCCGGCTATCTGCCGCAAGGCCCGCTCCATCTCCTTCGGGTCGTCGGGCAGTGCGTCGATCTGTTCGCGCGTCAGAAAATTCGTCAGCGCCCCTTCCCTCGGGTCGAGCACCTGGTCTAACGTTCCGGGCCTGACCTCTATGTTCTCCTCGATGCCGTCAACTTCGAGGACGACCGACGCCTCGTTGGCGCCGGCCTTGACGTTGACCTCTCCCGCGTAAGCCCTGAACCCCGCCGCCCTGACCTCCAGCAGGTATTGACCCGGCTCAAGCCTTGAGAAGACGGCCGGCTGCGCGTCCGCAGGCTTGACCTCCGCGACGACCCGGGAGCCCCTCTTGAGACTCACGGCCGCGCCGGGAATTTGCGCGGACGCCTGGTCGAACACGGACACGCGCAGCGACGTGGCCTGAAAGGCGCTGACCGTCTCGCACAGGCAGAGCGCCAACAGGAGGGGCCAGAATAGATTTCTGCGGTGCTTCAACATCGAATCTATTTACCCTTTACCGCGAAGAAGTTTTCGCCGAAGGCGGGGTTGATCTGCAAACGCTTGATGACGCGCTCCTCGACGACTTCCCCGTTCTCTTCGACGACGATTTTATGCGCGGCCAACAGCCCGTCTGCTTTCCTGTAGTCCGAGAAGAAGTGCTTCCTCTCGCGCTCTTTCTTACTCGCCTCGCTCACCCACTTCTCACTCAGCAGCAGGAGGAGATGGGTTTGCTGGTCGAAGAAGAGGCGGTAGACCGCCGCGGTCGGAGACGTGGTCTCGATTACGTCGGCCTTCGTCCCGTTCGCCTCCGCGATGCCCACGTGCCTGAACCCAGAGACGGGATACCAGGAGGAGTCGAAGATGACCGGGAAAAGGATTGTGAACACGTAGTTCTTATGCGTGGCTATCTTCTTCTGATCGCTGTCGAATTGAGATTTGATGATGAAGTTGACGGGCGTCCCGTCAACCAGCACGTCCGACCTGGACGACACCCGGTCGCCGTTTATCACCCACTCGGAAATCTCCTGGTTGGTCGTGTAGTTCGCGTCGCCCTTCGTCCGCAGCTTGTCGGGCAGGCTGACGCTCAGCTCCTCGTCCGTCGTCCCGCGGATTTTCTTGTTCCGCATCTGCGGGACGTTCAGCGACGTTTCGATCACCGACTTCACGAACAGACTTTTAATCTCCGCGCCTTTCAACCCCGCGCGCGTCGCTTCGCGCGCCTGCTTCAGAACCTGTTCGGCCCGCGCCCGCGCCGCGTCCTCATTCTGCTGCGGGGCGGGCGAAGGCGTCTGCCCCTGCGACGAGAAGGCGGCCGCGACGACGCAGAGCAGAGCGGCCGCCGCCGGCGCGAACCTCTTTTTCATGCCGCTGGCCGTGTGAAGTTTGAACCTCATGTCGTGCCTCCTGATGTTGCTAACTCCGGCGGAGGTTTACCATTTGCAGGAACTCTTCCTTCGCGCTCGGGAAACCTAACCACGCCTCTTTAATCGTGCCGTCGTCGAGCTTAAAGTTAGTGGGGAAGTATTTGACGCCGAGCGCCCGGCGGAGCTTCCCGTCCTTGTCCAGAAGGACGGGGAAGTTGATGTTGTACTTTTGAACGTACCGGCTCGACGTTTCCTGATCCTGAAACATTACGCCGTAAATCTTCACGTCGGGATTAATGGCGGTACCGTTCTCGGCAATCGTTTGCAGCTCTTTCTCACACGCCTCGCATCCCGCCATCAGGTAGACGAGCAGCACGTCGCTGTCCTTGACCTTCTCGGAGTAATCGTCGCCGGTCTTTAATTCGACGAGCGGGGCGTCGGGGAGCAGCCTCCCTTTGTATGACGCCGCCTCCGCCGCGAGTTTTCTTTCCTTGTCGGAGGCCCGCTTCCACGGCCCGACGAATGCGAAAGTGACGGATGTCAACGCCACGACGGCAATGATGATTAGTAGGCCGGTGTACTTCTTCGGCAAGGCTTTCACCACTTCTTAGCGGCCGCCGCCGGCGCGCTTGTGAGGGGTGCGGAAGCTGCGAATGGTGGGTCCGCAGCTTCCGCACCTGACAGCCCCGAAGTCGGTTAACTTCATCGGGGGAAAGGGTGGCAAGGAACGTTACTGCGCGCTGCTAACAGGCGCGGGGCCGGTGGGCGCGGTGCTGTACTCGCAGAACTGAACGCCATTGATGACGTACGAGTCGGACAGGAAGAAGACCTGCTTGTTCGCGCCTTCTCCTGCCGTGATCATTTGGGCGCAGGCGGCGAAAGCGGGGACGGACAGCAGGATGCCCACAAACAGGGAAGCGAAGAGTCTCCTCATGATTGTTCTCCTTGAGAGCCCTTCCGAGACTCGTTATGAAAGTTTTAGTAGTCGCCAGACAGCCGTCGATTGAACCCGAATCCGAGGGTTTGAGGCTCACGAGCGGGAACTCAATGCTCAATCGCGCAGCAGGACCAGACGAATCACAGTCATCCCGAGCTTACGAAACAGGGTCTAAGTTAATTGGGGTGGTCTAGAGTTAAAGTTGTCGTCGGCCAAGTGAGTTGAGGTCGGCAGACGCAACCATCAGGTGCGTGAGCATGCGGAGTATAGTGACCCGCCACATTCTTGTCAACCGCCCTCCCACATTTTTCAGTCACGTTTACGCGAACGTTGTTAGTCATGCAGAAAGTCCCCTTTTTCCGAATCACGCCCAGTATGTTCTGTCGAGCGAGCGGTAGCCGACCGCCTCGCCGACGTGCGCCGGGCGTATCTGCTCCGAGCCTTCGAGGTCGGCGATGGTGCGGCTCACTTTCAGGATGCGGTCGTAGGCGCGCGCCGAGAGGCCGAGCCGCTTCATCGCGCCTTCGAGCATTCGTTCGCTCTCCGCGTCCACGCCGCAGTGCTCGCGGATGAGGCGGGGCGTCATCTGCGCGTTGGCGAAGACGCGGCCGCCCCGGAACCTCCCGCGCTGCCGCTCGCGCGCCCTGATGACCCGCTCCCGAATCTCGGTCGAGCCCTCGCCCGGCGGCGGCGAAGAGCCCGACAACTCCTTGAACTTCACGGCCGGCACGTCAACGTGGATGTCTATGCGGTCGAGCAGCGGGCCGGAGATGCGGCCGACGTAACGCTGCATCTGCGCGGGCGTGCAGCGGCACTCGCGCGTGGGGTCGTTCCAGAACCCGCACGGGCAGGGGTTCATCGCGGCCGCCAGCATGAACGAGGCCGGGAAGGTCAAAGACATCGCGGCGCGGCTGATGGTCACGCGCCGGTCTTCGAGCGGCTGTCGCAGGACTTCCAGCACAGAGCGGTCGAACTCCGGCAGCTCGTCGAGGAAGAGGACGCCGTGGTGCGCCAGGCTTACTTCGCCGGGGCGCGGGACCGAGCCGCCGCCGACGAGGCCGGCGTCGCTGATGGTGTGGTGAGGCGAGCGGAAGGGCCGCGCCGAGACGAGCCCCGCGCGCGTCGTCAGGCCGGCGACCGAGTGAATCTTCGTCAGCTCCAGCGCGGCCTCGAATTCGAGCGGCGGCAGAATCGTCGGCAGCCTCTTCGCCAGCATCGTCTTGCCGGAGCCGGGCGGGCCTATCAACAGAATATTGTGTGACCCGGCGCTGGCGACTTCGAGCGCGCGCTTGGCGGCGTGCTGGCCGCGCACCTCGCGGAAGTCAACTTCGTAAGAGCCTTCGGCCGGCCGCACGTCGGGCGGCGGGGCGCGGACGGGCGGCGGCCTCTTTGAAGAATCTCCGCCGCCGAGGGCCGCGGCCAGCTCGACCGCCGCGCGCAAAGTAGGCGCCGCGTAAACCTCGACGCCCGAGACGACGGCCGCCTCCCTGGCGTTCTCCTCGGGCACGAGCAGGTGGCGGATGCCGGCCTCTCTCGCGCGGATGGCGATGGGGAGCGCGCCGCGGACGGGCCGGACGCGCCCGTCCAGCGAAAGCTCGCCGACGGAGAGCAGGTCAGGCAGGCCGTCCGCCGAGCCCAAGTCGCCGTTGGCTCCGAGGATGCCGAGCGCGATGGGCAGGTCGAAGCTGGCGCCGGCCTTGCGCACGTCGGCCGGCGCGAGGTTGATCGTCGTCTTGTGTATGGGGAAGAAGAAGGCGCTGTTGTTGACGGCGGCGCGGATGCGCTCGCGCGACTCGCGCACGGCCGTGTCGGGCAAGCCCACGACCGTGACCGAGCCGGCCGAGTCCGACTCGCCGCGCGCGGGAGTCAGGTCAACTTCTATGTCAACGAGGTCGGCGTCAATGCCGTAGACGGCGGCCGAGCGTGTGCGGAAGAGCATAGGCTTGTGAGGCCGACTTTCCTCGCGCGCGGGCGGGTGGATGTCTTGCGCGGAGTCTGCGAAGGCGCTGGGGTGGCGGGCGCCGGGTTGACGGACGTGCGAGGCGGAAAAGGCGCGAGCGCGCTTTCGATCCCGGAAGGGCCGAAGGCGCGCTCGCCTCTGCTGCTGCGGGACGCGCCCCTTGAAGGGTGGGAGGGCGCGTCCTTACTTTTTACTACCGGCGGCGGCGCGTCGTCGGCGCGGGCGTGGCGGCGGAGCCGGCCGGGGCCGGGACCGTCACCTGCTGGCCGCGCGCGAGCGGGGTGTTGGGCCCGATGCCGTTGAGCTTGACGACCTCGTCAACGGAGGCGCCGATGCGGGCCGCGACCTGCGCCAGCGTCTCGTTAGCGTTGGCCGTGACGTTCCGGAGACCGGTGTTGATGGTGACATTGCTGCGCGGCCTGCTCAGGCTCGTCTGGACGAGGCGGCCGGCGCCGCCCCCGGCCGGCACCACCAGCTTGCCGCCCTTGCTCAGGTCAACGTTCGCGTTCCACTGCTGGAGCTGCGAGACGCTCGAACCCGTGCGCGCGGCTATCGTCTGGATGTCTTCGCCCGGCGCGGCCGTCACGACGCGGGCCAACTGGTTGCGGCGCTCGACGGGGATGCGCTTCAGGAGCGCCACCATCTGCGCGCCGCGCTTCGGCGGGACGCGGACGTAGTAGGACTCGCCCGGGGGCGTCATGTCGCGGCGCAGCTCCGGGTTGAGGCTGCGGATGTAGTCAACGTTCGAGTCCGTCAGCGACGCGATGAGGTGCAGGCTCGTGGCCGAGGGGACGCTCACCGTGTCGTAGGCCAGCGCGCCCATCGGCTGGACGCCGCCGAAGCCGTACTTGGCCTTGTCCTTGGCGATGAGGATGACGGCCAGGATGTTCGGGACGTAGTTGCGCGTCTCCTGCGCGATGTACGGGTAGATGGTCCAGAAGTCCGCGACGCCGGCGCGCGCAATCGCGCGGTCGATGTTGCCCTCGCCCGTGTTGTAGGCGGCCATCGCCAGCTCCCAGTTGCCGCGGTAGCGGTTGGCGAGGAACTTCAGGTAGCGGGCCGAGGCGCGCGTCGCCTTCTCGTAAGAGTTGCGCTCGTCAACGTAAGCCGTCTGCCGGAGGCCGAAGCGGGAGCCCGTGCCGGGGATGAACTGCCAGAGGCCGGAGGCGGCGGCCCAGGACTGCGCCGTCGGGCGCCAGGAGCTTTCGACCTGGCCGAGCCAGACCACGTCCTCGGGCACACCCTCCTCGCGGAAAATCTTCCGCGCCATCGTCATGTACTGACCCGAGCGGCGCAGGCCCGTCTCCATCGTGCCGCGGCCGCGGCCCTGGTAGTAGTTGATGTACTGGACGACGAGCGGGTGGAGGCGGAACTTGAAGTCGAGCGTGTTCTTAATCTCTTCGGCCTGCACGACCTGCTCGGCCGAAACCGTCTCCTCGGCCTTCGTCAGGACGATCTTGCTGAGGTCGTCCAGAGGCGACGGCTCGAACTTCTGCTCGGAGAAGCCGACCTGCGGGGGCGCGGCCGGAGCCGACCCGTTCTGAGCGACCTGAACGAACTGCACGCCTTCCTGGCGGGCGGGCAACGCCTGCGAAGGGACTTCGTGGCGGTAGACGCGCTCGACCAGCTCCATGTAGTAACGCTGGAGGCGGGGGTTCGAGCGCACGTCCATGCCGGACTCCAGGACGGCGTCCACGGCCTTGTCGAACTCGGCGCGGGCGGCCTCACGCCGCTGGTCGCGCAAGTTCAGCTCACCGAGCTTGAAGTGCTCCTCGGAGCGGGCAATGATCTGCTGGACGCGCGGGTCCTCGCGCTCGATCTCGCTGGGCGTGTTACGAAGGTATGATTGCGTGGGAACTTGCGCCCGGACGGAGAACGAAGGCGCGACGAACGACGCGGCCAGCGCGGCGGCGGCGATAAGGCGGGGGAGGCTCGTGTTCTTCAATCGTTGATCTCCTTTGCGAGTCAAGCGAATCCACGATGGCGACCCTTTGCGAGAGGGGATCGCACGAGCGGCATCCACTGTATAAAATTACGGGAGTTTGACGCCCCGCGTCGGAGACGGCCCTGCGCGAAGGTTCCTCGAAGGAAAAGCAGGGCCCCGCGAAAACCGTTTCGGAGCCTAGCACACGGCCCCGAGGCGTGTCAAACCTTACATCCGTATCTGTTGAAAATAAAGGGCGAAGAGGCTCGAAATTCCTGATTTTTCTCTCATCATCCGGGGAATCATTTTGATGCCCGACCCGCCCTCTGGGTTGCGTCCCCCCGGCCGAGTAAAACACGCCGCACGCCGGCCGAAGTTGCGGTTTTTTAGGCCCGGGGGGCGGCCGCCTGAG
>DATHBF010000572.1:0-1609 GCA_035296285.1 Pyrinomonadaceae bacterium
CCGGCCGTCCAGGAACTGTTCAGGGAAGGCAAGACGCTACAGGTTTTCGACACGACGCTGCCCCCGCCGATCCGTTTCGTCTTCAACGCCACGCTCGGCGGCCGCGCCGCGCTCGTCGCGCCCGTCCGCATCGGGCAGGAGACCTACGGCCTGCTCGGCTTCGTCTGGAGCAAGGCGCGCGAGACGTTCGACGAGCACGAGGTCGCCCTCGTCGAAGGCATCGCCGTGCAGATCGGGACGGCGCTTGAGCGCGACCACCTCTCGGCCGAGGTCATGCGCCTGCGCCACGTCCTCGACGAGCGCCACGCCGAGGACCGCATCATCGGCGTGGCGCCCGCCATCCGCCGCGCCATCGAGCTGGCCTTGAACGTCGCCGACACGCAGACCTCCGTCCTCATCCAGGGCGAGTCCGGCACGGGCAAGGAACTCCTCGCCAACCTCATCCACTACAACTCGCGCCGCAAGGGCGGCCCCTACGTCAAGCTCAACTGCGGCGCCATCCCCGAGACGCTCCTCGAATCCGAGCTGTTCGGCCACGAGAAGGGCGCCTTCACCGACGCGCGCCAGCGGCGGCGCGGGCGCTTCGAGGAGGCCGACGGCGGCACGCTCTTCCTCGACGAGATAGGCGAGATGAGCCTCGCCGCGCAGGTCAGACTTTTGCGCGTCCTTCAGGACGGCGAGTTCACGCGCGTCGGCGGCAACGAAGTGTTGAAGTCCGACGTTCGGGTCATCGCCGCCTCGAACGTGGACCTCGCGCGCGCGGCCGAGCAGAACCTCTTCCGCCGCGACCTCTTCTACCGCCTCTCCGTCTTCCCCATCCACCTGCCCCCCCTGCGCGAGCGGCGCGAGGACATCCACACGCTCGTCATACACTTCCTCGAACACTACAAGCAGAAGACGGGCCGCTTCATCTCCGGCATCTCGCGCGAGGCCCTTCAGGCGCTCGTCTGGTACGACTGGCCGGGCAACGTCCGCGAGCTTGAGAACGCCGTCGAACGCGCCGTCATCATCGCCTCGGGCCGGCAGATCGAGCTGGACCATCTGCCCGAGGCCATCAGCGGCGCGGCCCGCGAGGAGGGCGCGCGTCGGCGCGGCCAGCGCGCGCTGGCAGAGGGCCGGGCGCTCATCCTGGAAGTCACCGTCCCGGCGCCGCTCGAAGAGATCGAGCGCCGCGCCATCGAGGCCACGCTCGACTACACGGGCGGCGACAAGACGCGCGCCGCCCGCGCCCTCGGCATCGGCCGCAAGACCCTCTACCGCAAGCTGCTCGCCTACCGCCTCGAAGGCGAAGAGCCCTCCGGAAGTTAAAGGCGCAGCGGGCCTTTCTCTTGCTTCGCTTTACGCGCTTTTGTTATAGTGCCGAACAAGGGTGGGGGAGCACACCTCGGCGAAAATTTCATCCCAAGTGGGGCTTCTTTCCTTAAGGAGAAGGCCGTATGTCGAACCAACTTCAGCGCCGGCACGTGGGCGATTCTGACAACGCGACGAAGATCACCTGCTTCGCCGTCGGCGCGGCCGTCGGCGCCATCGCCGCGCTGCTCTTCGCGCCGAAATCGGGGCGCGAGCTGCGCGAGGACATCGCCGACGCCACGCGCAAGGGCGTGGACCG
>DATHBF010000573.1:0-2445 GCA_035296285.1 Pyrinomonadaceae bacterium
GAGCGCGAGCTGGGCTAGCCGCTCTTCATCCGCGCCAAGCAGGGCGTCAAGCTCTCGGAGGCCGGCCGCCTCGCGCTCGAATACGTCGAGCGCATCCTGGAAGAGTCGGACGCCCTGCGCGAGAGCATCTCGGGGCGCGACCGCGAGCCGCGCGGCCGCGTGCGCGCCGCCGCCGCCACGCAGGCTTTCGTCCACCTCTTCGCGGGCATCTTCGAGTCCTTCATGCGCGAGCACGAGGGCATCGAAGTCATCTTCCGCACGACCGTCAGCACCGAGCAGACCGTGGCCGACATCCACGGCGGCGCCTCCGACGTGGGCTTCGCGTCGCTGCCCGTCTACTCGCCCGCGCTCCAGGTGACGGAGCTGTTCGAGGACGAGCTGGTGCTCGTCTTCGGCGCGCGCCACCGCTTCGCCGGCTCGCGCGAGGCCGAGGCGGGCGAGCTCAGGCGCGAGCGTTTCATCATCTTCGAGCACGGCGCTTCCATCAGGCGCGCCACCGACGCCTTCTTCGAGCGCGCGGGCCTGAGGCCGGAGCTTGCGCTGGAGTCGAACGACACCTCGTTCGTCAAGCTGATGGTCGAGCACGGGCTCGGCATCTCGCTGCTGCCTTCGTGGGCCGTGAGGGACGAGATACGGGCGGGCCGCCTCGCATGGGCGCGCATCCGCGGCCACAGGCTGACGCGCTCGGTCGCCCTCGTCGCGCTCGGCCGCTTCCAGCCCTCGTCCACGCGGGCCTTCATCGCCTACGTCGTCGCGCACAAGGGCGAGCTGCAAGAGACGGCGCGGCCCGTCTAGTTCTAATTCGGCGTCGGTCCGGTGGGCGGCGAGACGTAGTCGCGCATGGCGACGAGTTGGAGGCCGAGGCGGCGCGACGAGACGGTGACGCGGCGGCGCTCGCCGCCGGCCGTGAAGGGTCGGCCGGGCGCGTAGGTGACGACGTATTGCGCGCCGATGTCGCGCGCCACCTCGCCGGCCACCCCCGCGGCCTCCTCCTCGGAGGCCGGCAGCAGCAGCCTCCCGCCCATCTCGCGCACCAGCGTCGCCAGCCGCTCGTCGTTGCGCCGCGTCGCCTCGGCGTAACGCTTGCGCCAACGCTTCATCTCGAAATCCAGATCGAAGGGGCTGCTGTTGTGCCTCTTGACGGACCGGCGGGCGAGGGCCGAGTAGGTGACGACGTGCGTCGTGGCCTGCGTCGAGACGATGCGGCGGACCGCCTCCTCGAAGCCCTTCGGGTCGTCGCGCGTCTCGACGCCGTCGGTGAAGATGACGACGTGCGTGTTCCCTATCGGCCTCTCCTTCGCCTTCGCGGCCGCCGCCAGCAGGCACTCGGAGAGGCGCGAGCCTTTGCTTGAGAAGAACTGCGTCGTGATGGCGTGCGCGGCGCGGGCCGCGTCGGCCGTCCAGTCGGCGAGCGTCTCGACGCGCCGGCTGTTCTGGATGACGGCCACCTGATCGCCGGGTCGCAGGTCGGCGACGATTTTGAGCGCCGCGTCGCGCGGCGTGTAGGCCGCCATGTCCGTCACCTGCCCGCCCATGTCGAAGACGAGGACGACGTTGGCCGGCACCCTGCGCACGCTCCTCACGCGCTGCGGCGCGCCGTCTTCGAGCACGAGCACGTCGGCGGCTTCGAGCGAAGGGTCGAACCGGCCGCGGCTGTCGAAGGCGGCGACGGGCAACATCACCTCCTCCGTGTAAACCTTGACCGGCTCCTGCTCCTCCTTCTCGACCGGCGTTGGCGTTGGCTGCTGGCCCGCGACGCTCGCAGTCGCTAACGCGGACGTGAGGGCCAAGGCGAGAACGAGTCGGGCGTTTAATTCACGAAGCATGACGTGTTCCCCTTATCGCGTGGCGAGGCGGTGGAAGAGTGAGTGCCAGTCGCGCTTCTCTTCCGCGCTGTCGCGCACGAGGGCGCGCTCCTCTGCGGCGGGCGTCGGCATCTTCAGCGCCTCGCCCGCCTTCGTTATCAACTCTTCGACGGAGGAGCAGCGGACGCCGAAGTCCGTGTGGTAAAGCTCGTTCAAAATCGCGCGGCACATGATACTAACAACAGGTCGCCACCGGAAGATTTTCGCGTTGGAGTTTGATTCATCGAACCTCCCTCAAAATTTTCCCCCGACCCTCTCCAACCGTCGCAGCCTTAGAGAGCATCACACGCGTACAACTTAAGGAGGGAACGCGCATGTTGAGGAGGACTCTCCCTGTCCTGCTATGCCTCTCGGTCTGTCTGCTCGCCGCCCATCTTTCGCAGGCCGCATCAACGCTCCGCGTGGACGAGTCGCGCATCCGCCTGCTGCTCCACGACAAGGAGGCCGGCGTCTCGCTCGAAGTCGAGAACGGCGCGGGCCGCGACTTCAAGGCCCGCGCCACCGTCGAGCTGCTCGACCCGCGCGACGCCGTGCGCGCCGCGGCCACGACCGACATCGAAGTCCGACGCGGCAGGAGCCG
>DATHBF010000574.1:0-7888 GCA_035296285.1 Pyrinomonadaceae bacterium
CGCAGGTTGCTGCTCGAAGAGGCTTTCCCCGACGCGCTGGAGCGCGCCTACGACCTGCGCTTCGCCGAGGTGGTCAGGAGGGTGCACGACCTGAAGACCGGCCGCTCGGCGCTCTGCTTCTCGGGCGGCGGCATCCGCAGCGGCACCTTCGCCCTCGGCGTCATCCAGTCGTTGGCGGCCCGCGGCCTGCTCGACAAGTTCGACTACCTCTCGACCGTCTCGGGCGGCGGCTACATCGGCGGCTGGCTGACGGCCTGGATACACCGCCACGCGGGGGGGATTGCCGGCGTCGTCGGCGACCTGAAGGGTGCGGGGCGCGAGTCGAAGATCGAGCCCGAGCCGCAACCGCTCCGCTACCTGCGCGAGTTCAGCAGCTTCCTCACGCCGCGCACGGGGCTGCTGTCGGCCGACAGCTGGTCCTTCATCGTCATCTACATCCGCAACCTGCTGCTCAACTGGGTGGTGCTGATTCCTCTGATGGCGAGCGTGCTGATGATCCCGCGCGTCGTCAACTCCGTCATCCTCGCCGCGCCCGCGTGGCGCGTGCTGGCCGGCCTCGCGCTCATCGGCGCCCTGATCATCATCCTCGCCAGGCCCACGCGGAAGACCTTCTATTGGATGTTCGGCCTGGCCCTGCTCGCGGTGGCCGTCATCTGGGCCGCGCAGCGGGGCTCGTCGGGCGAGATGTCGGACCGCACGCAGCACGTTCACCGCATCATGGGTCTGCTGCTCGCGGGCGCCACGCTGCTCGGCGGCTACGTGCTGGCTTACATGAGGCTGCACCGGCCGAGCAACCGCGGCGCCGT
The DNA here is from genome assembly GCA_035296285.1 of Pyrinomonadaceae bacterium. GTDB lineage: Bacteria > Acidobacteriota > Blastocatellia > Pyrinomonadales > Pyrinomonadaceae > QHXN01. The sequence continues at coordinate 807 of DATHBF010000574.1, forward strand.
GTGCCCGGGGAGCATCTGGGAAAGGCACCGCGGCCAGAACGACTTCCTCTGGCTGTGCCTGCTGCCGCTGACGGTCTCGGCCGTGCTGTTGATAGTCTTCTGGGCGTGGTTCCGCGGGGCGGCGGGCGTGTCGCACAACCTCGCGCCCGGCCAGGTCTCCTTCTGGGGCGTGGAGATGTCCGAGTTCTTAGGGTTCCTCGCCTACGGCTTCGTGCTCGGCCTCCTGGGCTGGCTCCTTTATCTGGTGCTCGCCGGCCTCTCGTGGGTGGTGCGCGGCGGCTCGCGGTCCGAGCTGGGGCGGAAGTACGGCAGCAGCGGCGGGGCGGGCGCTTTTCTGTGGGGCGTCACGAAGAACGCGGGCCGCGAGCTGCTCGTCACGCTGGCGGCCAGCCTCATCGGCGCCGTCCTGCTCTACGTCGCCGCCGTCAAGGTCTCGCTCTTCTACGACCCCGTCGTCTCCGCCTTCCGCGAGGTGCAGTACAAGGACGCGACGCGGGCGGAGCTGCTGCCCTACACCGAGTGGTACTCGGCCGAGCTTTACACGCTGCTCGCGCTGCCCGTCTACCTGTTCGTCTTCTTCCTCGGCGTCACGCTCTTCGTCGGGCTCACGAGCCGGCGCTCGGAGCAGTCGCCGCGCGAGCGCCGCGCGGGCCGCACGGGCTGGTGGAGTTCGTTGCTGAGGATACCGGGCGGCGCGTGGAACTGGCTGCTGAAGCAGACTTACGTCGAGGACGAGGACCGCGAGTGGCTGGCGAGGGCGAGCGCGTGGTTCTTCATCGTGGCGGGGGGTTGGCTGTACCTGGGCGGCCTGGTCATGTTCGGGCCGCTGCTCGTCTTCGTGCTGGGCGCGTGGCTGGCCGGCATCGGCGGGGCCTCGGGGCTCGCCTCGCTGCTCGGCGGCAAGAGTTCGGGGACGCCGGGCGGGCCGAAGGGGGAGGCCAAGCAGAGCTGGCTCCAGACGCTCGGCGTCAACCTCATCGTCGTCGCCTCCTTCATCTTCTTCTCGTGCATCGTCATCGCCATCTCGCTCCTGACGGGTGTCTTCATCGTCTGGCTGGCGAAGACCTTCATCCCGGCGCCGGTCGCCGCGCTGCTCGGGTGGTCGGGGCAGGACTTCGAGCAGTTCACGCGCTCCTACCCGTTCGAGAGCCGCGAGGCGCTCTTCAGCTCGCTCCACTTCCCCTCCTGGCTCTACGTGCTGTTGCTGGCGCTGGCGCTGCAACTGGCCGGACAAATCTTCGCGCGGCTCATCAACCTCAACAAGTTCTCGCTGCACGCCGGCTACCGCGACCGCATCATCCGCGCCTTCCTCGGCGCCTCGCGCCTGCGCGGCGAGCGCCGCGCAGACCCCTTCACCGGCTTCGACCCGCGCGACAACCTCCACATGGCGGAGCTGCGGCCGGGCCTCCTGAGCGAGTCCGACTTCAGGGCGCCCGACAACCCGGCCTCGCCCGAGGGCCTCGCGCGGCTCGTCGAGTACCTCCGAAACCCCGACGCCGCGCCGGAGCCGAAGCGGGCGGCGGCCGTGTACTTGAAGGGCAGGCTCGCGGGCCTCGGCGGCGAGTCGGCCCGCTACTTCCGGGACCCGGCCGAGGCCATCAAGTTCAACCCGTCTTTCCGCGCGGCCCTCTTCGCCGACCTCAACCACGTCCTCCAGGACAAGGCCGCGCCGCTCTACGCGGCCGAGGGGGCGCCCTTCGGCCCGCTCGACGGCCACCTCGACGAGCTGCGCGAGCTACAGGGGCAGGAGAAGCGCGGCGACTACCACGTCCTGCTCAGCCGCCGCCTGCTTGAGAAGATGTTCGAGGACTGCTTCGCGCCGTCGAAGTACCCGCCGCCGCCCTACCGCCTGCTGCACGTCGTCAACATGGCGCTCAACCTCGTCGGCGGCAAGCGGCTGGCGTGGCAGCAGCGCCGCGCCGAGTCGTTCACGGCGACCGCCCTGCACGCGGGCAGCCTCTTCGTCGGCTACCGCCGCACGCGCGACTACGGCGGCCGCAACGGCATCTCGCTCGGCACGGCCGTCGCCGTCTCGGGCGCGGCGGCGAACTCCAACATGGGCTACTTCTCGCCCTCGCCCTTCGTCACCTTCGTCCTGACCTTCTTCAACGCCCGTCTCGGCTGGTGGCTCGGCAACCCCGGCGTCCACGGCACCGACACCTTCTTCCGCTCGCACCCGCAGAAGGCGCTCAGCCCCATCATCGACGAGGCGTTCGGGCTCACCGACGACACCAACCCCTACGTGCTCCTCTCCGACGGCGGCCACTTCGAGAACCTCGGCCTCTACGAGATGGTGCTGCGCCGCTGCCGCCACATCGTCGTCGTGGACGGCTCGGCCGACCCCTCCGGCTCCTACGACGACCTCGGCGGCGCCGTCCGCAAGATACGCATCGACCTCGGCGTCCGCATCGAGTTCTACGGCCCCTTCCGCATCCTCCCGCGCCCCGAGAGCGAGGAGAAGGGCAGCGGCGGCTACTACGCCGTCGGCCAGATTCACTACGAGGACGTGGACGGGGTCGGCCCCGCGGGCCTGCGCCGCGACCCGGCCACGGGCGCCCAGCTCGCCGAGGGCCGGACCGGCCGCATCATCTACATCAAGCCGGCCGTCTACGGCACCGAGCCGCGCGACATCTTCAACTACGCGAAGGGCGACCCGACCTTCCCGCACGAGTCCACCGCCGACCAGTTCTTCGACGAGCCGCAGTTCGAGAGCCACCGCATGCTCGGCTTCCACATCCTCGAATCGCTCTACGCCAAGGCGTTCCCGAACGACTCGGGCGGCGGCGCGAGCCTCGAAGATTTCGTCAAGCGCCTCTGAACGCTCGCGGCGGGCGCCGACGGGCCGGGTTGCTAAGGGCCTCGGCGCTGTGCGAGGATTGAGCCGTTCCACTACAAGGCTCATGGGCGACGGACGACTCGATCTACTCATCATCGGCGCGGGGCCGGCGGGCATCTCGGCGGCCGACGCCGCGGCGCGCGAACGGCTCTCCTACCTCGTCGTCGAGAAGGGCCTCATCGCCGACACCGTCTACCGCTACCCCGTCGGCCTGACCGTCTTCTCCACCACGAACGAGCTTGAGCTGCGCGAAGGCGACCTCAAGCCCTGCCGCGAAAAGCCGACGCGCGAGGAACTGCTCTCCTACTACGTTCGCTTCGCGCTCGCGCACGACCTCAGCATCAACACCGAGGAGGAGGCCGTCGAGATCACGCGCCTCGCCGACGAAGGCTTCCTCGTCCGCACGACGCGCGCTGAGTACGAAGCGTCGCGCCTCCTCGTCTGCACGGGCGCGATGGCGCGGCCCCGCCGCCTCGGCGTCGCGGGCGAAGACCTGCCCCACGTCCACTACCGCTTCGTCGAGCCCTTCCCCTACGTGCGCAAGGACGTGCTCGTCGTCGGCGGCGGGAACTCGGCGGCCGAGGCCGCGCTCTTCCTCTCCGAAGGCGGCGCGCGCCCCACCCTCGCCATCTGGCCCGAGGACTGGGAGAACCGCGACCCCAAGAAGGGCTGCATCAAGCACTGGGTCCGCGACCCCCTTGAGCGCGAGATCGCGGAAGGCCGCCTCCGCCTCCTCCTCTTCCGCGAGGTCGAGGAGATCGGCCCCGACTTCGTCAGGATCAAAGACGCCTCGGGCGACACCCGAACGCTCCACAACGAGGCCGTCTTCATCCTCGTCGGCTCCGACGCCGACCTCACGCTCCTGCGCCGCGCCGGGGTCCGCACCGAGCGCGCCGGCCTCGCCGAAGTCCCCGCCTACGACCCCGACACCTTCGAGACCAACGTCCCCGGCCTCCACGTCGCCGGCCACTTCACCCACGCCCGCCACATCAAAGAGGCCATCGCCGTCCCCCGCCGCATCATCCCCCTCATCGCCCAATCCCTTCGCGCCGCCGTCTCAAAGTAAGTGAGATTGAAGTAACCGAAGAGGTAAGCGAGGTGCGCTACGCTGTCATCATCGAAGAGGGCGAGAACAGTTTCGGCGCCTATGTGCCAGACCTGCCCGGCTGCGCCGCCGTGGCCGAGACGAGGAAAGAAGTGCTCGAACTCATCCGCGAGGCCGTTGACTTTCACATCGAGGGCCTGCGCGAAGACGGCCAACCCGTCCCCAAACCCTCTTCGAGCGTAGAGTTCGTGGAGATACGCGCCGCGTAAAACCTTTCCCTTTTACTCCGCTACTCGGCTTTGCCTCAAAAGGGTCGGATTCTTAAGCAGTTTTGAGGCAAGAGGGTCGCGTGACGATTCGGGGGGGCGATAAGTAGCTTGGGAGCGGAAGGGTGTTGTGATATAAGCCGCAGTGACGCTCGTCCTTCACCGGGTTAAGACTAGAACACCAGCTTTCTTAATCCTCTTATGAGGCCGCACACGCTTAACCTGATCTCACTCAGGTAATCTCAGAAAAATTGTGAGGCAACATGGTGAATCTTTATCGATTCACCATTGAAAGTGGATCACTACCACTGGAGGAGAGAAAGATGTCAAACAAAATCATCAGGCAAGTGCTGCGATTGGTCGTCATTTCCATAGCTCTCGGGGTCTGTGCGTCTGAAGCTTCGGCTCAGAGCATAATGGCGTGCGAGTATCAGTTGTCGATAGATCAAGAGCCATGTGCCTCGGGATCAGCTGGTGAGGAATGCAGGATGGCGACGTATGGTCCGTTTGGCCTGTGCTTATTGGGTGTTATCCCCGACCAGGTCGCAGCGAACCCGCAGGGTTTCTGTTCGCAGGCACAGGTTGATGCCAATCAGTGCTGGTTGGACTACGAGAGTTGCGGCGGGCTCTCTGTGTATGGATGTTGGGAAACATACTACTACGTCTGTAGAGCCGAAAGCGGCATAGACTATTGCCAATAGTCTTACGTGGTCAGTTTCAGATAATCCCTTTCGGAAGCTCAGGCAGCGAAAGCACATCAGGGGGTGCGCCGCGATGATCGACGCCGGTGCGGCGTCGTCGCGTCCTTTCGGCTAACGTCTCCTGCGGCGTGAGGCGAAGTTGCGTTTGATTTCTTCGTGGTCGGTGGGGCCGGGGAGGCGTTCGGGCAGGTCAAGGTCGTCGTCAATGAGCACTTCGGTGGGGACGCCGGCCGCGCGGGCGTATTGGAGGAGAATCATGAGCGTCGGCTCGCTCTTGTCCAGCTCGAAATCCGAGATTCTTGTGTAGGGGATTTCGTCGCCGACGCCGAGGCTCCTGTGCATCTCGGTCTGAGAGATGCCGAGCGCGTTCCGAATCTGGAGGAGCTTTTCGGCGAGGCGCTGTGGCCTGCGGCGCACGTAGCCCATCAGGAGTAATCTCCTGATGAGGCGTGAAACGGCTTGCATTTATCCGCAGCTACGGATAGAATGTGCTTGCGTAACGGATTCGCCGTGAGTAGGAACCTTCCTTGTTCAACGGCGATGCTCATCACTCGCTGTTTGAGGCTGAGGCTGAGCTACGCATGCGACCGTTGCGGATTGTCAAACGAGAGCGCACGCATGATAGCAGAAGGCGCGGCGCTCCTTAATCTCCTGAGAGTTCGTCAGCCTCGCCCGCGCCTGTGCACGGCCGGGCCGGGGGGCAGGGCGCGCGGGGGCCGTGCTCGCCTGGGGTGGCGAGGGGATGCGGCCCCGCCCCTGCCGGAGCCTGCCGACTTATTCAACTCACATTATCTGGTCAATGGTGGCGCGCTCGCGGCGGGCGACGCCGGTGCGGTAGGCGGCCTCTTCGACTTCGCGGGAGACGGCCTCGGCGACGCGCTTGTCGAAGACGGAGGGGACGATGTATTCGGGGTGCAGCTCCTCGGGCGTGATGATGGAGGCGATGGCCTGGGCGGCGGCCACCTTCATCTCCTCGTTGATGCGCGAGGCGCGGCACTGGAGGGCGCCGCGGAAGATGCCGGGGAAGCAGAGGACGTTGTTGATCTGGTTCGGGTAGTCGGAGCGGCCCGTCGCCATCACGGCGACGTGGCCCTCGACCTCCTCGGGCATGATCTCGGGCGTCGGGTTCGCCATGGCGAAGATGATGGGGTCGCGCGCCATCCGCTTCACGTCCCCCAGGTCGATGACGCCGGGCGCCGAGAGGCCGAAGAAAACGTCGGCGCCGCGAATCACGTCGTGGACGCCGCCGCCCTCGTTGTCCGGGTTGGTGAGGCGCGCGTAGTGCTCCTTCACCCAGTTCATGTGCTCGGTCCGGCCGCGGTAGAGAGCGCCCGTCTGGTCACAGCCGATGGCGTTCTTGACGCCCGCGCTCAGGATGATCTTCGTGCAGGCGACGCCGGCCGCGCCGACGCCGTTGACGACCACCTTCAGGTCTTCCATCCGCTTGCCCGTCAGCTTGACGGCGTTGATGAGCGCGGCCAGGACGACGACGGCCGTGCCGTGCTGGTCGTCGTGGAAGACGGGGATGTCCAACTCCTCCTTGAGCCGCTCCTCTATCTCGAAGCAGCGCGGCGCCGAGATGTCTTCGAGGTTGATGCCGCCGAAGGCGGGCGCGATGTTCTTCACCGTGCGGACGATCTCTTCGGGGTCTTTGGTGGCGAGGCAGATGGGGAAGGCGTCCACGCCCCCGAACTCTTTGAAGAGCATCGCCTTCCCTTCCATGACCGGCATCGCGGCCGCGGGGCCGATGTCGCCCAGGCCGAGCACGGCCGTGCCGTCGGTGACGACGGCGACGGTGTTGCGCTTGATGGTGAGCGTGAAAGCCTTCTCGGGGTCGCGGTGGATGGCCTCGCAGACGCGCGCGACGCCGGGCGTGTAGGCCATCGAGAGGTCGGCGCGCGTCTTGAGGGGCGCCTTCGAGACGACCTCGATCTTGCCGCCGAGGTGCATGAGGAAGACGCGGTCGCTGACGTGTATCAGCTCGACGCCGTCGATGCTCTTCGACGCCTCGATGATGGCTTTGCTGTGGTCGGACGAGGCGGCGTTGACGGTCAGGTCGCGGGTGATGGAGTCGCGGCCGACGCCGACGATGTCGATGGCGCCGATGTCGCCCCCGGCCAGGCCGATGGCCGTCGTCAACTGCCCGAGCATCCCGGGCCGGTTGGAGATCTTCACACGTAAGGTCAGGCTGTAGCTCGCGCTGGGCGTGGTCGGCATTGACAAGGCGGACGATT
>DATHBF010000575.1:0-11605 GCA_035296285.1 Pyrinomonadaceae bacterium
CGACCGACGACATCATCTACTTCATCATGCCCGACCGGTTCGCCGACGGCGACCGCTCGAACAACGACCCGCGCAAGTCGCCCGGCCTCTACGACCGCTCGAAGCCCCGCTACTACCACGGCGGCGACTTTCAGGGCGTCATCGACCGCCTGCCCTACCTCAAAGAACTCGGCGTCACGGTCATCTGGATCAACCCCGTCTACGACAACACCGACCGCCAGGACGAGAAGGAGACTTACGCCGAAGTGGAAGGCGGCCCGAAGCGCCCCACCACCGCCTACCACGGCTACGGCGCCATAGACTTCTACGGCGTCGAAGAGCACTACGGCACGATGGCGAAGCTGAAGGAGCTGGTGGACAAGGCCCACGCCGCCGGCATCAAGGTCATACAGGACCAGATCGCCAACCACACGAGCCCTTACCACCCCTGGGTCACGGAGCGCCCGACGCCGACGTGGTTCTACGGCACGCCCGAAAACCACCTCTCGAACAACTGGCAGAAGTGGACGACGATGGACCCGTACGCCTCGGAGGCCACGCGCCGCCGCAACCTCGAAGGGTGGTTCATAGACATCCTCCCCGACCTCAACCAGGACGACGAGGAGGTGCGCCGCTACCTCATCCAGAACACGCTCTGGTGGCTCGGCGCCGTCGGCTTCGACGCCGTCCGCATGGACACGCTGCCGCACGTCCCCCGGACCTTCTGGCGCGACTGGACGGCGGCGATCAAGGCCGAGTACCCGTCGGTCAACGTCCTCGGCGAGCTCTTCGACGGCGACCCGGCCCTGCTCTCGTACTTCCAGCGCGGGCGCACCGGCCACGACCGCGTTGACCCCGGCCTCGACACCCTCTACGACTTCGCGCTCCACTACGCCATCCGCGACGCCTTCGCCAAGGGCGAGTCCGTCCGCAAGCTCGCGCAGGTGCTCGCCCACGACCACCTCTACCCGCGCCCCGAAGTGCTCGTCCCCTTCATCGGCGTCCACGACATGCAGCGTTTCATGAGCGAGAAGGGCGCCACCGTCGAAGGCTTGAAGCTCGCGCAAGTCTTCCTGATGACGACGCGCGGCACGCCCCTGCTCTACTACGGCGACGAGCTGGCGATGCCGGGCGGCCCCGACCCCGACAACCGCCGCGACTTCCCCGGCGGGTTCCCCGGCGACAAGCGCGACGCCTTCACGAAGGCCGGCCGCACGCCCGACGAGGACGAAGTCTTCCAGCACGTCAAGCGCCTGACTAAGCTGCGCGCGGACCTGCCGGCGCTGCGGCGCGGCTCGCTCGTCCACGTCTACGACGAGGAGCAGCAGACGGTCTTCGCCCGCCGCCTCCCTGACCAGACCACCTTCGTCGTCTTCAACAACGACACGAAGCCCGCCGCCGTCAGGTTCAAGCTCAGCGACGCCGGCCTCGACCCGAAAGGGCGATACGCGACGAGGCACGACGGCCTCGGCCCCGGCGGCAACCCCCGCCGCGGGCGCTTTCAGGGGGACGACGTGGAGCTTGAGATGGGGCCGCGCTCGGCGGTCGTCTTCACGGTGATGCCGGGTAAAGACTGAACGGAGAACAAACATGCGTGAGAAACCGCGTTTGAGCTTCTGGCAAATCTGGAACATGAGCTTCGGCTTCCTCGGCATCCAGTTCGGGTGGGGGTTGCAGCTCGCCAACATGAGCGCCATCTACACGAAGCTCGGCGCCGACCCCGACCACATCCCGATACTCTGGCTGGCCGGCCCCGTCACGGGATTGCTCATCCAGCCCGTCATCGGCGCGATGAGCGACCGCACCTGGAACCGCCTCGGCCGCCGCCGCCCGTACTTCCTCGTCGGCGCCCTCCTCTCCAGCGTCGCTCTCTTCTTCATGCCCGACTCGTCGGCGCTCTGGATGGCGGCCTCGCTGCTCTGGGTCCTGGACGCCAGCATCAACGTCTCGATGGAGCCGTTCCGCGCCTACGTCGCCGACAAGCTCAACGTCGGGCAGCGCACCGCCGGCTTCATCATGCAGTCGTTCTTCATCGGCGTCGGCGCCTCGTTCGCCAACGCCCTGCCCAAAATCTTCAACTGGTGGGGCGTGACGGGCACGACGCCGAGCGGCATCCCGCTGACGGTCCAGTATTCGTTCAAGGTCGGCGCCGTCGTCTTCCTCCTGGCCGTCCTCTGGACCGTGCTGACCTCGAAGGAGTACCCGCCCGAGGACATGGAGGCGTTCCGGCGGATGAAGGAGGAGAAGCGCGGCCTCTCGAAAGGCTTCGCGGAGATAGTGTCGGCGCTGCGCGAGATGCCGGCGACGATGAAGCAGCTAGCGGTCGTCCAGTTCTTCACGTGGCTCGGCCTGTTCTGCATGTGGATGTTCTACGGGCTGGCGACCGCCTACCACGTCTTCGACGCGCCGAGCCGCACCTCGCCCGCCTTCGACCGCGGGACGGAGTGGGGCGGCTGGATGTTCGCCGTCTACTCCATCGTCACCTTCGCCGTCGCCTTCGCCCTGCCGTGGCTGGCGCGGACGCTGGGGCGCAAAACTGTTCACGCCGTCGCGCTCGTCTGCGGCGGCCTCGGCCTGCTCTCGATGAGCTTCGTCGAGACGCCGAACGCGCAGTATTTGACGATGGTCGGCGTCGGCGTCGCGTGGGCCTCGATACTGGCGATGCCTTACGCGATTCTCTCGAACGCGCTGCCCCCGGCGCGGATGGGCGTCTACATGGGCGTCTTCAACTTCTTCATCGTCATCCCCGAGATCGTCGCCTCGTTCACCTTCGGCCCGCTCATCCGAAGGGTGTTCGGCCCCGACAACCCCGAGGCGCCGCTCTACGTGGTGATGGCCGGGGGCGTCTTCATGCTGGTCGCGGCGCTGGCCTGCGTCGTGCTCGTCCGCGACGTGGCCGACAGGGACGTGCCCGAGCGGGCCGTCATCCGCGGCGACGAGGAGGAGCCGCTGACCGTCCAGCAGTCGGTCCAGCCCGTCCCGAGCACGGGCCTCGTGGACGAGGAGCGGGACCGATGAGCTTGATAAGAAGGCTGCTGGCGGCAGTCCTCCTCGCCGCGGCGGCTCAGCCCGCGCCGCTCGCCCAGGTGGCGCGCGACGTGTCGAGGGAGTCGGCGCGCGCGGACATCCCCGAGTGGGTGCGCGCCGGAGTGGTCTACGAAATCTACCCGCGCGCCTTCTCGCCCGAAGGCAATTTCGACGGCGTGACCGCGCAGCTCGACCGCTTGCGCGACCTCGGCGTCAACATCCTCTGGCTGATGCCCGTCCACCCCATCGGCCGGGAGAAGAAGAAGGGCACCATCGGCAGCCCCTACGCCGTGCGCGACTACTACGCCGTCAATCCCGACTACGGGACGCCCGACGACCTCAAGCGGCTCGTGCGCGAGGCCCACCGCCGCCAGATGAAGGTCATCATAGACATCGTCGCCAACCACACCTCCTGGGACAGCGTCATGATGAAGACGCCGGAGTTCTACGTCCGCGACGCGTCGGGGAAGATAACCTACCCGCACGACTGGTCGGACGTGGCCGAGCTGAACTACGACAACCAGGGCTTACGGCGTTACATGACCGACGTGCTCAAGTTCTGGCTCCGCGAGTTCGACCTGGACGGGTTCCGCTGCGACGTGGCGGCCGAGGTGCCGACCGACTTCTGGGAGCAGGCGCGCGAGGAGCTTGAGCGGGTCAAGCCCGACATCCTGATGCTCGCCGAGTCGGACAAGCCGGAGCTTCTAGCGCGCGCCTTCGACATGGACTACTCGTGGCCGCTGCACTCGACGCTCAACGACGTGCTTACGGGGCGCCGGGCCGCGACGGCCTTCCGCGCGACGTGGGAGGCGGACGCCGCCAAATACCCGCGCGGGGCCTTGCGGATGCGCTTCACCGACAACCACGACGAGCGGCGGGCCGTCGCGCGCTTCGGCGAGCCGGCGGCGCTCGCGGGCTCGGCCCTCATGCTCACGCTGGACGGCGTGCCGATGCTCTACAACGGGATGGAGGTGGGCGACACGACCGAGTCGGGCGACCCGGCGCTCTTCGAGCGGATGCCCGTCTTCTGGCCGATAGTGAAGCGGCGGCCCGAGTTCCCTCGCTTCTACCGGCAGATGATAGCGCTGCGGAAGGCGCACGCGGCGTTGCGCGGCGGCGAACTCGTCTGGCTCCGCAACTCGGACGAGTCGCGCGTCGTCACCTTCCTCCGCCGCGACCAGTCGGAGGAGGTCGTCGTCGCCATCAACTTCTCCACGCAGCCCTTCGCCGGCATCGTCGAATCGCCGGCCGGGCCGCCCTTCGCCGACATCACGCCCGACGTACGAGAGCCTTTGAAGCCGGACGCGACCCCGGCCGAGCGAGCCGCCCGCGCCCGCACCTCGGGGCTGCCGGGCGTCGCCCTCGACCCCTGGGGCTACAGGATTTTCAGAAGGCCGCGGTAAACGCCCCGGTCATCTCTTCCTGAGACCGACCGCCCCCATCGCGCGCGGGATTTCGGCGTTCCCCATGAAGAGCCGCCAGACGAGTCCGCTGCGCAGGTTCTCGGCGCTGAGGAGCGTGATGCCCTGGTCAATGCCTATCACGTCGGGGCCGACCCAGCCGGTCGTCGGGTTGAAGGCGTCGGCGAAGCCGTAGCGGCCGTAGACGCGCGCGCCGTAGCGTTCGCGCATCGCGCGCAGCGCCGCGAGCGAGATGTCGGGCGTGAACATGAGCGAGCCGGCCGGGGCCGCGGGCACGACCGTGCCGTCGATGTCGGGGTGGCGCGGCGGCCCGCCCCAGGCGACGTAGCCGCGCGGGCCGTCCGAGGCCGTGATGCCCCACACGTCGGGGCCGTAGCCGGGGAACTCCTTCGAGAGGTCAACGCAGAACTGTCGGTGCGCGCGTGTCGCCGCGACGGAGTTGGCGAAGTAGTCCGTGAAGGGGTACCAACGCTCGCGCCGCCCGCGGAAGTCAACCCAGGCGTGCGAGAACTGGTGCGTGAAGAGCGGGCCGCCGTCGAGGTAGGTGATGCCGGCGTAGGTGACGCGCGTGCGTTGCCACGCGAGCCAGGTGCTCGGCGGCGTGGGGCGTGTGGGCGAGCCGACGGCGAGGAGTTGCAGGATGAGGTGCTCGCTGTAGGTGTCCCAGCGTGGCTTGAGGAAGCCCGACTCCGGCTTCCAGCCGTGCGAGAGGAGGCGGGGGCGGCCCTGTAGCATCCAGGGGAAGTCAACGCGCTCGTAAATCTCCGTGGCGAGGGCGTTGACCTCGCGGTCCTCCCTGAAATACTGGCGCGCGGTCAGCACGCCGCCGAGCAGGAGCGCCGTGTCAATCGTGGAGAACTCGCTGCGCCAGCGCCGCTCGCCCGTGCGCGCGTCCATCCAGTGGAGGAACCAGCCGTGCTCGTGTGGGGCGCGGCGGGCGTAGAAGCGCAGGGCGGTGAGCACGCGCGAGCGCGCCTCGGCGCGGGGGAGCCAGCCGCGCTCGGCGCCGACGCAGAGGGCGGTCAGGCCGAAGCCGGTGGCGGCGCTGCTGGCGATGCGGTGGCTGTGGTGCTCGGGGCCGTGCGCCTCGCCCGTCGCCTGGGCGCGGTCGAGGACGAGGCCGGTCTCGGGGTCGGCGTGGTCGAGGAAGTACTGGAAGGCGCGGCGGGAGAGGTCTTCGAGGAACGCGTCGTCGGCGGCCGAGAGTTGACGGGATGCACGCTGACGGGAGTCCGGGCCTTGCGCGTAAGCGGGGCCGCACGGCAGGAGCGCGGCGGAGAGCACGAGGAGGAAAACGAGGTGGCGCATGCTTTGAAAGTTTGCCGCTGTCTCCGGGCTCAATATACTAACACGCGTGGCGCCGGAAGACTTTTGGACCGCTTACGAATTTGAGACCGGAAATTTCAACTTTGAGACTCGGACTTGTACTCGCGGCCGTGGCCTGTCTGCTCACTCTGCCGCACGAGGTGAGGGGGCAGGGTGCGGCGGAGCTTTTGCCGCGGGCGGTCGAGCTGTTGAGGGCGGGGAAGAGGGAGGAGGCCGAGCCGCTGGTGCGGAGGGCGCTGGCGGCCGAGCCGGGTAACGCCGACGCGCACGCGCTGCTCGGCCTCATCCTCGACCAGCGGGGGCTCGCGCGCGAGGCCGAGTCGCAGTACCGTGCGGCCCTGCGTCTGATGCCGCGCGCCGTCTCGGCCCGCGCCAATCTGGGCGCGCTGCTGGCGCGGACCGGGCGCGGGGCGGAGGCCGTGGCGCTTTTCCAGAGTGTCCTGAAGGACGCGCCCGGCCACCCGCAGGCGACGCTGAATCTCGGGCTCGCGCTCTACGGGCTGCGGCGATTCGACGAGGCCGAGGCGGCGCTCAGGTCGCCGGCCTCGGCGTCGGCGCCCGAGGCGCTTTATCACCTCGGACTCATCGAGGCGGCGCGGGGCCGCAGCGAGGAGGCGGCGCAGCTCTGGCTGCGTGCGCTGACCTTGCGCGGCGGCGCCTACGCGGAGGCGAACTTCGCGCTGGCCGAGGAGCTGCGCCGGCAGAGGCGCTACGAGGGCGCGGCCGAGTTCTACGCGCGCGCACTTGAGCAGGACCCTTCGCGGCCGGCTTACCACTTCCGCGCGGGCGGGGCGCTGATGCTGTTGCAGCGTTACGACGCGGCGCTCGAAGTCTTCCGCGCCGCGGCCCGTGCGTTCCCGCGGCTGGCCGAGTCGCATTACTTCGTCGGCATCGCGGCCCGGGGGCGCGGCGACTTCGAGGCGGCCGAGGCGGCGTTCAGGAAGTCTCTCGAATTGAAGCCGGGTAACGTGGACGCGATGGCGCAGCTCGGCTCGGTCGTCGCCGAGCGCGGCCGGGCCGAAGAGGGCGAGAGGATTTTGAGGCGGGCTCGCGCGCTCGACCCGCGCCACTTCTACGCGGGCTACGACCTGGGCCGGCTGCTCGTACGCGGGCGGCGGTACGACGAGGCGGTGCCCGTGCTGCTCGACGCCTCGAAGATACGGGCGCGGGAGCCGGGCGTGCATTACCAGCTCTTCATCGCCTACACGCGCACGAATCGCGCGGCGGACGCGGCGCGCGAGCTGAAACTCTTCAAGGAGCTTGACGAGGCGCGGAAGAAGGGAGGCGGCGAGGAGCAGGTGGAGGACTCGCTGCCGTCCGGGGATTCGCGGCCGCCTTTTTAACGGGCCGGAGGTTTAGACACGAAGGGCACGGAGAAAAACTATCTCTTCTCCGTGCCCTTCGTGTTGAAACTTCGGGTCCGCTGTCTTCGGCCCGCCTAGAAGTTGAGCCTCCCCTGTAGCTCGATGACGCGGCCGGCGAGCCCGCGCTCGGCGCGGCCGAAGAGCGTGTTGTTGACGGTCGTACTCGGGCTCGCGAAGTTGAAGGACTGTAGGTTGAGCAGGTTGAAGGCGTTGAAGAAGTTCGCCTTGACCTCGAAGGACGCGCCCTCGCCCATGAAGGGCAGGCCGAAACGCTTGGCGGCGCTCATGTCAACGTTGAAGTAGCGCGGGCCGCGGAAGGAGTTGCGGCCGACGCCGGGCAGGCGCGCGCCGGGCGCGTCCGTGCTGAAGAAGCCGGGGCCGCCGCCGGGGAAGTTGGTGCCGGCGATGAAAGCCTCGTCGGAGGTGTCGTCGCCCGCGCCGCCGAAGTAGAAGGCCGGGCGCGTCGGGCAGAGTGAAGGCCCGCGCGTGCTCACGCACTGGCCGATGACGGGCGTCCAGGGGAAGCCCGAGTGCGCCGTCAGGATGCCGCTCACCTGCCAGCCGCCCAGGAGCGAGCCGGCCGCGCCGCGGTCCTTTCTTAAGAAAGGAAGCTCCCAGAGGCCCGAGGCGACGAAGTTGTGGCGCACGTCGTAGTCCGATGGGCCGCGCTCCTGCCGCACGTCGAGCGGGTAGGTCGGGTTGGTGGACCCGCCCGGCCCCTCGTTCGAGTTGATGTCGATGCTCTTGCTCCAGCGGTAGTTCATGTCGAACTGGAGGCCGCCGGAGAAGCCGCGGCGGAGGCGGGCGATCATCGCGTTGTAGCTGGCGGTGGTGTCGGGCGTCGGGAAGAAGACGTTGTTGAAGGCGCCGCCGCCGGGGAACTCGAACCGCTGGTTGACGAGGCGGACGAGCTTGCGGCTGGCGCTGCCCTGGTAGCCGACCTCGGCCGTGAGCCGGGCGGGCAGGCTGTACTGCGTGTCGAGCGAGTAGGTGTAGACGTAGGGCGTCGGCACCTCCGCGGGCGCGCCGTAGACTTCGAGGCCGACACCGCCGGGCACGTTCGGGATGCCGTTGGCGTTGAACTGGAGCCGCAGCGCCGGGTTGGCCGGGTAGCTGAAGGGCGAGTTGTCGGCGCCGAGGGCGTAGAGAATCTGCCCGTTGTTGAAGGGCGTGCTGAAGTCCTGCGAGGAGGTGCCGCAGCAGATGGTGTAGCGCGCGAAGAAGGGCGGGTTGCCGCGCGCGTTGGCGAAGAGCACGATGGGCACGCGGTTGTAGGCGACGCCGAAGCCGCCGCGCACGACCATCCGGTTCTCTTTAAGGAGGCCGCCGAAGCCCTCGCCGAAGTCGGGGCTGTAGGCGAAGCCGAGGCGCGGGGCGAAGTTGTTGCGGTCGGGCGGGTACATCTCGTCAACGATGGCGATGCGCGCGCCCGTCAACTCCTGCCCGGCGGGGCCGAGGACGATGTTGCTGAGGCGGCCCTCCTTCTCCGTGAGCGGCGAGAAGTACTCCCACCGCAGGCCGAGGTTCAGCGTCAGGTTGGGCCGCGCCTTCCAGTCGTCCTGCGCGAAGAGCGCGGTGGTCGAGGAGCGGAAGTAACGCTGCGACTCGGCGGGGCCGCCCGTGCGGGGGTCGGCGTTGATCTGGTAGAAGAGCGGCGCGTCGTTGGCGAAGTTGAAGAGGCCGGCGAAGGTGAAGAGCGGGCGCGAGCCGCCCGAAAGGTTGTTGTTGTCCTGCTCCTTGCGCAGGTCGCCGCCGAAGGTCCAGACGTGCGTGCCGGCGACGAGGCGGAGCGTGTCGCGGAACTCGAAGGTGTTCTCGGCGAAGATGCCGGGCGTCGTCTCGGCCCAGGGGGCGCCGAAGCGTATGCGGTCGAAGGGCAGGTTCTCGATCTCGATGCGCGGGAGGCCGAAGTTGGTCTCGCTCGACGACTCGATCTCGTTGAAGGCGAAGCGGGTGGCGTTGAGTCGCGCCTCGTTGACCATGCTGCCCGTGAGCGTGCGCGTCCACGTCACGGTGCCGAAGAGGTTGTTGGGCGCGGTGCGGAGGTCGCCCATCGGGCGGCTGCGGCCGGACGAGTCGGAGCCGAGGCCGCGGAAGCGCGAGAGGTAGGAGCTGAAGGTGATGTTGTCGCGCTGCGTCGGGAGGAAGTCGAAGCGCAGGTTGTACTGGTTGCCGCGGCTCTCGGTCGGGACGGCGAGTTGGACGTACTGGATGTCGGGGATGCCGTCGAGGCCGCCGCCGTTGAGGCTGCTGAAGGGGAGGTACTGGCCGGCCGCGCCCGCGGGCCTCCCGATGTCGAGCCCGCCCGCGACCTGCTGGCAGAGGGGGAAGTTGCCGGACGGGAAGCCGGCGAAGCCGCAGGTGGCCGACTGCACGCCGACGATGCGCGGCTGGACGCCGGGGTCGCTCAAGATTCTGGCGGCGATGCTGCCGGGCCGCGTCTGCCGGACGAGCGAGCGGAACTCGGGCGTCTCGACGAAGGAGTTGACGGTGTCGGTGTTGTTGCTGCTCAGGCCCTCGTAGGAGAAGAAGAAGAACGCCTTGTCGCGGGCGAGGCCGAAGGCGGGCGGGCGGCCCTCGCCGAAGCGCGGGATAGGGATGGGGCCGCCGATGGAGCCGCCGAACTGGCTGAGGCGCTGGTTGACGCGCGTGGGGAGCGCGCCGGGGCCGCCGTACTTGTTGAAGGCGTTGAGGCCGGGGCTGTTGTTCTTGAGGAAGAGGCTGCCGTGGAAGGTGTTGGTGCCGTTCTGCGAGACGGTCAGGACCTGCGCGCCGGAGTTGCGCCCGTACTCGGCCGAGTAGGTGTTGGCGATGACGCGCACCTCCTTGACCGACTCCTGGTTGGGCGTGACGACGGCCGCGCCGCCGAAGGTCAGGCTGTTGACGCTGGTGCCGTCAATCTGGAAGTTGTTGGCCGAGACGCGCTGGCCGTTGGCGGAAATCTGCGGCTGGTTCTCGGTCTGGAAGATGGAGCGCGAGGAGCCGCCCGGCCCCGTCTGGTTCGGGAGGTTGACGGCGCCACCCGTCCCCGAGCGCGCGCCCTCGCCGAAGACGCCGGGCGTCAGGCGCAGAAGCTCGTAGGGGTCGCGGCCGAACTGCGGCAGGTCGCGGACCTCCTGCGTCGTGATGGCCTTGCTGATGTTCGGGTTCTCGGTTTCGAGCGCGGGGCCTGCCGACTCGGTGACGGTCACGGTCTCGGAGACCTCGCCGGCCGTTAAGACCACGTCCACGCCCTGCACCTGCTCGGCGTTGACGACGACGCTCTCGAAGGTCTGGCGGCGGAAGCCGGCCTTCTCGACCGTCAGCGTGTAGCCGCCGGGCGGCAGCTCCGAGATGCGGTAAAAGCCCTCGTCGCTGGAGGTCGTCTGCTGCGTCCGCCCCGTCTCGTTGTTTTTGAGCGTGACGGCGGCCTGGGGGACGACGGCGCCGGCCGGGTCCGTGACGGTGCCCTGGATGGCGGCGCGGAACTGCGCGCGGGCCGAGGGCGCGAGGGCGACCGCGGCGGCGAAGAAGAGAACGGCGAGGGGCAGGCCCCGTAAACGGCTGTGCATGGCTTCGGACCTCCTGGTTCTATAGGCCGCGGGCGGGACGGTCCGCCCGTACGGAAAGGCTCTTGAGGCGACACGACTTTGGGGGACGGCGGCCGGCGCGGGGGCGTCCGGGCGTCGCTGGCTTGATGAACGGTAGAGCCAACAAATAGCACCGGGGGCCGAATTTTTCAACGAAAATAATTTGGGAGGCTTCTTTGACAAACATTTCCGCGGGCGGGGTTGTGCCGGGGGCCGCTTGTGACCATAATGCGCGGGACCGTGCTCCCTAATCCCAGTTCGCCGTCGGAGAACCTTCATGAACTTCCCCCTCGACCTGTCTTTCAAGATCGTCGCCATCAGCCCGCAGGCCGCGGTCCGCGACGCCAGCGGCAACGTCGTCCTCTACACGAAACAGAAGGCGTTCAAGCTCAAGGAGGCCGTCACCGTCTTCGCCGACGTGGAGCAGACGCGCCCGCTCTACACCATCAACGCCGACCGCGTCCTGGACTTCAACGCCAAGTACAACATCGCCGACACCGCGGGCCGCCACGTCGGGACGGTGGCGCGCAAGGGCAGGCGCTCGCTCTGGCGCGCGGAGTACGAGGTCTTCGGCGCCGGGCAGTCGGTGACGATTCGGGAGGAGAACGGCTGGGTGAAGGTGGGCGACGCGCTGTTCGGCGAGCTGCCGCTCGTCGGCATCCTCTCGGGCTACCTTTTCAACCCGAGCTACCTGATGACGAACCAGTCGGGCACCCCCGTCATGCGCCTCACGAAAAAGCCCGCCTTCCTGGAGGGCAAGTTCCGGCTCGAAAAGCTCGCCGAGCTGTCGCCGGACGAGGAGGCGCGCGCCGTCCTCGGCTTCCTCATGATGGTGCTGCTCGAACGCAGGCGCGGGTAGTAATTAGCGGGCCGGAGGTTTCGACACAGAGGGCACGGAGTACACACAGGGAGCATTGAG
>DATHBF010000576.1:0-11526 GCA_035296285.1 Pyrinomonadaceae bacterium
CTGCGCCGGGCGCGACGCCGCCGCCGACGCGGGCCTTGAAAGTGACCTCCACGGTCTCGCCCGCCGCGAGCTGCGCGACGCGCACCTCGATGCGTCCGGCGCGCACCATGCCCTCGTCGGAGTCGTCCGCGTCGGTGAGCGGGCGCGAGCCGAGCCGCAGCGTGTCGGCGACGTAGTGGAGCCCGTCGGGCAGCTCGTCGCGGAGGAGGACGTTGCGGGCGGGCACGTCGCCGCTGTTGCGGAAGGCGATGCGGAACGAGAGCGGCTGGCCGGGCGAGGCCGTCACGCGGTCCTTCCCCTCGACGGTCTTCAAGGGCGGGAGCAGCGGGTCGGCGGGCGCGGTCAGGCGCGCGCTGTTGCCGTAGACGTTGACGATGGTGCCCGCGTCTTCGACGGCCCCCGTGGCGGAGTCGAGGACGCTGGAGCGGGCGCCGACGCGGATGTCGAACTGCTGGCCCTGCTGGCCGGCGCCCGTGTCAACGGTGGCGAGGAGGCCGACGCAGTTGCCGCGCGTGAGGCGCGGGCTCATCGTCTGGCCGAGGGCGACGGGGCGGTCGGCGTCGGTGATGGTCCCCGTCGCGTCGGTGTCGAAGTGGAGCGAGACGAGGGCGGCGGGGGCCGAGACGGCGGCCGAGGTGATGGTGTAGAAGTCCGGGGTGTTGCCGGCGTTGCAGACGCGGAAGAGGCGGACGACGCGCTCGTTGGGGGCGACGGTGGCCGAGGGTTCGGTCTCGTCGGGCGTGACGACGACGGAAGCGACGGCGCGCACGGTGAGGGTGACGGTCGGAGAGACGGTCGAGAAGCCGACGCCGTTGTTGTCAACGTAGGTCGCCTCGGCGCGGTTGGAGATGACGGTGCCCGCCTCCGCCCCCCCGTCGCGCGCGCCCACGTCCCGGCCCCCCGCCAGAATCAGGGCGAGCAGCGCGAGCGCGAGCGAGCGGACGTGAGAGCGGGGGCGGGTCATAGTTTTTAGGAGAAGACCGGGAGAGGGTTTTGGGTTTTAGGTGTCGGGTGTCGGGTTTTGGGTGCCGGGTAAAGGCGGCCTGCTTTTACCCGGCACCCGGAACCTGACACCCGGCGCCCTTAGTTGATTTTGCGCCTGAAGGTGAACGTGCCTGAGGCGCCGGGGCCGACGCTCGGGATCGAATCTCTCAGGTGCGTGGTGGTGGCGGTGACGGCGCCGTTGGTGTCGCCGTCGGTGATGGCGCCGGTCGTGGAGTCGGCGGGCGCGGGCGTAAGCACCTGCGTCGTCGTCGAGCCCCAGTTGTTGGGCGCCGTCGAGCCGTTCTCGGTGATGACGACCGAGGAGGCCGTCAGGTTGACGCAGCCCGCGCCGCCGCCGGCCACCGAGACGTTCGTGTACGTGATGGTGTACACGATGTCGGCGCCGGGGACGGCGTCGGTCGCGGCGCCGACGCCCGTCGAGTTAATCACCTGGACCGCCTTGACGAGCCTCAGGAAGCCCGTGTAGACGCGGTTGATGGTGTCGTTCGACTGCGCCGCGGTCAGGCCCGAGGTGGCCCTGATGACCGTCGTGAAGCCCTGGAGCACGGCCGCGTTAGACGTGGTCGTGACCCGGACGATGACGTTGGCCGTCGCGCCGAAGGCGACCGCGACGGTCGGGTTCGAGGAGGCGGGCACGAAGGTCGTGCCGCCGTCCGTGCTGATCGAGACGCTGAAGCCTGCGGGCACCGTCGGCGCGGAGAGCGTGAACGTGTCGTCGGCGTTGCCGGTGTTCTGCAAGGTGTTGACGAAGTCAACGTTCACCGCGCCCGACAGCGTGTCGAGGTGCGAGAGGCCGGCGATGGCGGCGGGCGCCACCGACTTGTTCGTGTAGTCGTCGTTGTTGTCGGTCGGGCCGACGGCCGAGGGCGCGCCGGAGGGGCCGAGCAGGACGGCGCCGGCCTGCGTCAGCAAGGTCGGGAGCTGGAAGCCCTGCGTGGCCGAGAGCGCGTCCACGCCGAAGCGCGGCTCGTTGAAGTTGGCGTTGCCGTCGCCCTTGTTGACGACCGCGTCGCCCGACTGGTCGGTGAGGTTGGCGCCGATGGAGTTTCGGGCGAACACGTCGCCGATCTCGTAGAGCGGCAGCGAGGCGTTGATGCCCGTGTTGACGGAGACGGTCATCTGCATGTTCGTCACCGAGCCGCCGGCCGCGAGCGGGGCCGCGATGAGGTAGGCGACCCTCACCGTGGTGCCGACGACGGCGGGCGGCGAGGTCGTCCACGTCGCGCCCGTGACGGGGTCGCTCGTAAGCGGCGAGGTCGAGTAGAGCACCGTCACGCCGGCCGGCGGGGCGGCCGAGACGAAGGTGGTGCGCGCGGGGACGGGCGCGACGACGAAGACGCCGGAGTTCGAGCCCGCGGGCGCGTTCGTCAAGGTCTGCGCCGCGGCCGGGCGGGCGCCCGTGTTGTCGAGGCCCCAGGTGTAGGTGATGTTGGAGCCGAGCGCGACGGGGCCGGCCGGCGCCGTCAGGTTCAGCCGGAGCTGCGCGTCGTTCTGGACGGTGGTCGAGATGTCGCCGCGCGCCTCCGACTCGCCGTTGACGGGCGCGGTCGTGGCCGCGGGGACGGAGGTGCGGACCTCGGCGGCCGACGTGTTGGCCGTCTGGTTGTCGAAGGTCGGGCCGCCGCCCGCCGCGTCGCCGAGGCGGACGCTGATGGTCGCGCCGGCCGCCGCCGCCGCGTTGATGCTCGCGCGGACGACGACGGTGATGGAGGCGTTGCGCGCCACCGAGGCCGAGAGCACGTCCGAGGCGTTGCCGAGGATGTCCGTGTCGCCCGCGCCGAGGCCGTTATTCGTCAGGTCGATGACGGCGGCCGTGACGGCGGCGGGGCCGGACAACTGAACGGACGCGCCCGAGGCGAGGAAGCGAACCTGCGTCGGGTAGTTGCCGGTGTTGGTGACGGTGAAGGTGAAGTCAACGCCCGTCTGGCCCGAGACGACCGTGGGAACGGAGCCGGCGTCGGGGGTGATGGCGAGGCCGGAGACGTTGGCGACCGTGACGGTGACGGTGTTGGAGACGACCGAGTAGTTGTTGGTGCCGTCGGAGTAGGTGGCCGAGGCGCGGTTCTGTATCTGCGTGCCGCCGGCCGTCGTCTGGGCCGCCGCCGGGAGCGCGAGCAGGCACAGCGCCGCGAAGGCGACGACGGCGCCGGCGAGCGCGCGCAGCTTCTTGGGGGTGTAAGGTCTCTGTTTCATCTTTCGTTATTCCTCAATATGTTGGTCGGCCTGTGGGCGGCGCCGGGAGTCTCTATGAAGGGAATTCGCTTGAGGCCGTGAAGGCGGGAAGCTGGGGTTCGGCCTGTGCGTGAAGACTCGCCGGGGGCGCCGCGCGCGGGACTACTTGACGCGCACCTTGTAGGAGGCGGAGAGCTTGCCGCCGGCCGCGAGCGCGTCCGACCACTCGTAGCGCAGCTCCGTGT
This sequence comes from Pyrinomonadaceae bacterium, assembly GCA_035296285.1. Lineage (GTDB taxonomy): Bacteria > Acidobacteriota > Blastocatellia > Pyrinomonadales > Pyrinomonadaceae > QHXN01. The sequence goes on from DATHBF010000576.1 coordinate 3,423, forward strand.
ACATGGAGACGGGCGCGGGCACGCGCCTGACCGTGCCGTCCGGCTGCCGCTCCTCGACGACGGGCTGCGTCGAATAGGTCTTGCCGCCGTCGATGCTGTAGGTGACGACGGAGCCGTTCTCGGCCAGGGCCGAGCCGGGGACGAGGACGGTGCCGGCCGGGATGTGGCCGACGGCCTTGTAGTCGCGGGCCGGGGCGTCGCCGTCGTTCGACGAGGCGATCTGCCAGTCGATCACGTCGCCGGGGCGGACGCTCTCGACCTTGTCCAGGGCGAGGCGCTCGCCCGCGCGCTCGACCGTGCCGGCGAGCTGGACCTTGACTTCGGGCCGCCCGCCGCCGGAGCCCGCGAGCTGCCGCTGCGCCAGCGCCGCCGCGCCCGTCAGGACGACGGCCAGGGCGACGAGCGGGAGGGCGCCGAGTTTCTTCTTCAGGGTTTTCATCTTGTGTCTTCTCCTCCGAGTTTTGATAGCGGTTCGTGGGACCGGAAAAGCGGGCGGGCTAGAAGTGCCCTCCAATGAGGCTGTGTGCTGATGAGGTGTGAGTTCTTAAGGGCTCTCCCTGCTTGCTCAGACGCGGTCAACCAACGCCGGCTCCTTGAGGGCGCAGGCGACGGCGTACATGAAATCCTTGACGCGGACGGGGCGCGGCAGGACGGCGGCGAGGCGCGCGTGGGCGGCCGTGCGCATGATCTGCGCGGGGCGGTCGTGGATGGCGATGAGCGAGGTCTGCGGGGCCAGCTCGCCGAGGGCCTCGACCGCCCCCGCGCGCCCGAAGCCGGCCATGTCGAGCCCGAAGGCGATGAGGTCGAAGCGGCCGTCCGCCGCGGCGCGCAGCACGTCCATCGTGTGATTGCAGGTCTCGGCGTCGTGGCCTGCGGCCCGCAAAGCGGCCACCAGCCCCTCGGCCATCGCCCGGTCGTCGTCGCAAATCATCACGCGCGCCATCCGTCTTATTTCCTTTAATCCCAGGTCGGGTTCGTTCCTGATTCGGCCGCGCACACGGACGCCCGGCGCAAACCCCCTCTTCAATACCCGTACCGCTCCCCGCCCCCGGACCCGGGATAAAGGCTAAACTGTTAAATAATTGGACTTACCTCTCCCCAGCGGGACGCGCGGGCGGGACCCTCAAACACCCCGCCTGCCAACCGGCGCTGACAAAATGGCCGGCGCCTGACGTTTTGTCAGCGGGGCGGGCTAACGGACTGGGGCAGCCGCGGCGGCCCGAAAAGGCGCGCGGAAGTGTTAGAATGCCCTTCAAGCTCTCGGCATCTTCGTCAAGCCTACGAGTCTGAGGACACGAGACATGGCCCCGGCGAAAACCCTTCGCGAAGCCTACAACGCCGCCAACCCAGCCGAGCCCTTGCAGCCCGGCGACTCCCGCTATGTTGACTGCACCGATGTCCGCGGAGACGAAGACACGGTCAGGAAGATGTTCAAAATCATCTCCTACTCCGACAGGCCGACGCACCAGCTCTTCACCGGCCACCGCGGCTGCGGGAAATCAACCGAACTGCTGCGCCTGAAGAAGAGGCTTGAGGAAGATGGCTTCTACGTCGTCTACTTCGCGGCGGACAAAGACCTCGACCCTAATGACCTGATTTACACAGACCTACTGCTGTCGGTTGCTCGACGCGTTGTCGCGCAGACGGCAAAGGACGGAATTGACCTCGGGGACGCGCTCAAAACCGTAGAGACGTGGTTCTCGGAGGTAATCTACAAAGAGGAGGAGTGGAGGAGAGTCGAGCAGGAGTTGAAAAGCGAGGCCGAACTCGGCCTTAGTATGCCGAAAGGTGTTGCTAGCAAACTTCCCTTCATCGGACACGTTTTGACGAGGCTCACGGAGCAGATTAAGACCGGCGACGAGATTAAGAAGGAAATCCGTCAGCGGTTAGACAGCCAGATTCCGCAACTCATCAGCGGCCTCAACGACCTTCTGCACCGCGCCGACGTGGAGGTGCAAAGGAAGAAGCAGAAGGGCGTGGCCGTGATTGTTGATAACCTCGACCGCGTCACCAACAAGGACCTCGGCGGCGGCCGCACTTCACACGACGCGCTCTTCATCGAGCATGGCGAGCAGCTCTGCGCACTGCGCTGCCACACGATTTACACCGTCCCGATCTCGATGATGTACGGACTGAGCGCGCGCAACCTCGGCGGCATCTTCGACCGCAGCCACGTGCTGCCCATGATCCGCTCGCACGAGCCCCGCGCGAAGGGCGGCGGCCCCTCCAAAGCCGGGATGCAGAAGCTGCGAGACATCATCGCCCAGCGCATAGACGTGGACGCGCTGTGCGACCCCGCGGCCGTCGAGTATTTCTGCCTCGCGAGCGGCGGCCACCCGCGCGACCTGATGACCCTCGTCCGCAGCAGCATCGAAGACGCGGACGAGGGCAGCCCGAAGCCCATCACGCAGGCCCTCGCCCGCCGCGCCGAAGACCAACTCGTCTCCGCCTTCGCGCGCATGATTCCCGAGGAGTATTTCGACAAGCTGGCCGCCGTCTACGAGACCAACAAGATCAAGAAGGATTCAGACCACCAGAAGATGCTCTTCAGCCAGAGCGTGCTGGAATACTCCTCCGAGCCTGAGGAGGCCGAGACGGAGAAAGAGCCTTGGCACGACGTGCACCCCGCGGTGCAAAGACTCAAGAGCTTTCGAGAAGCGTTGAATGAGCGTTCAAAACTTAAACTCGAATCCTGAGATCGCCGCCGAGCCCGACGACGTAGTTATCCGCCGCCTCGTCCGCGCCATTGACTACGCCGAAGGCTTCTGGCTCGGCTTCGCCAAGAGCAACACGCCCGCGCAGCGACGCCGCCTAGCATCCCTCTGCAAAGACCTCCTCGCGCCCCTCAAAATCCATGTCCTCGAAATCGAGCTAACCGAGCCCATCACGGACATCCTGCCCATCCTGCAAGAACGCCTCGCGGCCGACCGCGCCGAGCACCCGCAATCCGACGGCTCCAACAAAACATCCGCGCTGACCGACAAACTGGCAATCTTCGTCCACGGCCTTGAGCACTCCATACCTTCGCGGGAGGCTTACCCGCTGCTCCTCTCCTCGCTCAACCTCAACCGTGAACTCTTCCGCCAGTACATCCCCCACCCGCTCCTCCTCTGGCTCCCTGACTACGCCCTCACGGCCCTCGCCCGCAAAGCCCCCGACCTCTGGGCTTGGCGCAGCGGCCTCTACGAGTTCGCGCCCGAACGAGAGGCTGCCGAGCAGTCACTAACGGTACTTAGAGGCCAATCACCGCAGATAAGTGACAATTTGTCGAAACAAGCCAAGCATGAACGTCTAGTCATGCTAAAAGGGCTACTAGAAGATTATCGGGAGTTGGGTGATGGCCCGCGAGAACAAAACGCATGTGGGGATATCTTGAACGAGATAGGCTTACTATATGACTCTCTTGGAGAGTGGACTAAGGCTAACGATGCGTTTGAAGAGGCATTAACAATCTCACGTCGGTCAGGCAACAGAAAGGCAGAGGCACCGGTCCTTTATAACCTCGCTGATACTGTGCGACGATTAGGAGAAATGGTCAGGGCACAACAACTCTATAATGAGAGCATTAAGATAGATAGGGAACTAGACAATCAGCGCGGAATCGCAGCTAACCTGAATGCGCTGGGATTATTAGCCACACATCAGCGAAACTGGGAGGAAGCGCGGAAGCTTTACAATGAGAGCTTGGAAATTAAGAAGAGGCTCGGCGATCAACATGGCATCGGCGCGACTCTGAATGAACTAGCAACTCTCGCCCGGTTTCAGGGCGACTTGCAGGAAGCGCGTCGTCTATACACTGAATGTTTAAATATCGGGAATCAGCTTGACGAGCCCTTCAGTGTCGCTGCTGCGCTTCATAATCTAGGTACACTTGCTGACATCGAGGGCAATAGGGAAGAAGCGGCGCGGCTATATCGTGAGGCGTTGAGTATCTTCGAGAGACTTGGCTCGCCGGCTGCGGAGGTTGCTCGCCAGAATTTGGCGCACTCTGAAGGCCGCAATGTCATATCTGATTAATCGTAGCAGGATCGCGCCTGCTAGTCTCACCTTATCGATTCGATAACCCTTCAGAAGTTCAACTCATCATCAACTATCACCCTGCGTCGACAGCATCCGCGCGGGCTTCGGCGGCCTGGAGGCGTTCTTCTTTGAGGAGGGAGGTCTCGTATTTAACGTCGCCGACGAGGGTGTCGATGACGGCCTTGGCGAAGCCGAGGATGGCGGGGCCGAGGACGATGCCGGGGATGCCGAAGGCGTAGACCCCGGCGACGAGCGCGATCAGCATCCAGTAGAAGTTGAAGGCGCCGGCCCCGCGCGCGGCGAGTTTGGGCCGCAGCACGAGCGAGGAGGTCGCCGTCATCGCGAAGCCGATGAGGAGGTAGACGAGGGCGGCGTTCGGCTGGTCGCGGAAGACGAGCAGGTAGACGCTGATGGGGATGTAGATGGCCCACTCGCCGAGCAGCGGGAAGAAGCCGACGAGGAAGGTCAAAAGCGCCAGCGCCACCGCCAGCGGGACGCCGAAGGAGAGGTTGAGGGTGAAGATGACGAGGGCCTTCATCGTCTGGTCAACCATCACCGCGAAGAGCGCGCCGCGCAGGGCGCCGCCGACGTTCTCCGCCAGCTTCTCGTAGAGCGGCAGGAACTCGCCCGGCACCCGCAGCTTGATGTAGGCGGCGAGGCGCACGCGCTGCGTCAGCACGTAGAAGACGGTGAAGAAGAAGACGGTGGCCGAGACGAGCAGCAGCGCCGCGCGTTGGCGCACCTCCTCGACCGCCTCGGCGCCGCGCGTCAGCGCCTCGGCGAAGCCGGTCTGGAGGGCGGCGCGCGTGTTCTCGACGCGGACGTAGTCGGAGAGCGAGCGGCTGATGCCGGCGATGATCTGCTCGCGGTGGCCCTCGTCGCGGACGGCGGCCGAGTAGCCCGAAAGCTCGTACCAGCCGTAGCCGATGAAGGCGATGAGCGGGACGACGATGAGCAGGATGGTGATGAGGGCGCTGCCCGAGCGCGCGTGCAGCCGCCGCTCCAGCCACTCCTGCACCGGCAGCAGGTAGGCGCCCGCCACCGCCCCCAGCAGCAGCGCCACCATCACCTCGCCCAGCAGCATGAGGAACAGGAAGGCGGCCAGCAGCACCGCCGCCGCGTAGACGAGCGCCCGCCTCGCCTCGCCCACCGTCAGCTCGCTCAAGCGTCTCGAATCGTCGCCCTCGGCCATCGCGGGCAATGTAACACGCCGCCCCCCATTTGTGCCTCGGGGCGAAGGCGGTTAAACTCTCCGTTTCGGCCACCCGTCGAATTTCATCGAGGTTTTTTCTGAGGCACTATGAGCGAAAAGCACGTCACCCCTTTCGAGTCTTTCCTGAACGAGCACGACGACGCGGCGTGGCGGGAGACGATTAACGGCCTGCTCCCCTCAATCCACGAGGTTGACCGCACCGCCACCCAAATCTGGTTCCGCTTCTTCCCCGTCGAGCTGCTGCGCGCCTTCGAGCGGTCGGACGACCCCGCCGCCCTCGCCCGCGACCTGTTGATGCAGGGCGAGTGGCGCCTCAGCGAGCAGGTGGACACGTCGCACACGTTCCTCTACGGCCACCGCTTCTGGCCCGAGGTCAAGCGCGCCGTCGTGGAGGCGGCCGGGGGTGCGGCGACGCGCCCCCTCGCCGAGGCGGTCCGCGACGTGGCCCGCCGCGTCGCCGCGTCCGCGAAGACGCAGGAGTCGCTGGCAATCGGCATCGTGATGGTCGGCCTGATGACGTTGCGGCAGGTCGGGCTCGAACGTTTCAGGGAGACGCCGGGCGAGGTCCACATCGACAAGAAGCACCTGCGCCGCACGCCCGACGAAATCCTGCGCGAGCGCGCGCGCGACGACGACCAGGGTCTCTTCAGCTTCCTCCGCACGGCCGACAAGCGTTGGACCGTCGTGTGGGACGAGAACAAGGACGACCGGCGGTTCAAGGTCATCGACCGGCAGGAGCTGGCCTCGGGCGCCGCCAACGACAAGCGGCCGTGGCACGAGGCGGACACGCGCTGCACGGTGGACGAGGGGCCGATCCCGGTCCAGTGCCGCTCGGCCTCTTGCGGGACGTGCTGGGTGGGCGTCCTCGGCGGGGCCGAGAAGCTGACGGAGGTCGGCGCGCGCGAGCGCCGCATGATGCCGCAGTTCGGCTACATCGAGACGGACGAGGCGCGGCCCCTCATCCGCCTCTCGTGCCAGGCGCAAGGGACGGGCGCCGTCTCCATCGTCATCCCGCCGTGGAACGGCTACTTCGGCAAGTACCTCAAGAGGCAGAAAGAGGAGCGGGCGAGCGAAACGGTCGCCGGCTAGCCGTCTATGTCGAACAAGACCGACAACGGAAACGGCCCGCAGTCGCCGCCCGCGCTTGAGCGCGACGCGGGCGGGCGGGTCGAGCCCGCGTCGCTCGCCGGCCTCATCCAGTGGTTTTTGGATTACGACGAGCGCGTGGCGGTGGTGCGCTTCCCCGTCGTCGAGGCGCTCTTCCAGTGGAAGCAGCAGGAGACGATGCGCGAGCAGCCCGACTCGGTCGGCTTCAACAGCGCCGAGGACCGTCTGGCCATCGGCGTCATGCAGGCGCTCGTCTCGAACGACACGGAGCGCGAGCTGCACGCGTGGCTTCGGGAACTCCTCGGCGCGCTCGACGACGCGACGAAGACGAACGAGGCGATTGCCGAGAGTTACGGGTTGAAGCCGGGCGAGGAGTCCTCGCCGGTCGAGGAGTCGGAGAAGATACCTTCGCGGCGCGAGCGCGAGGTCTACCTGACGTGCTGCTGGCTGGAGACGCTGTGCACCGCCGAGATACGTGTGCTAGGCTGGGCTTATAAGGAGCTTTACGGCCGCCCGTTTCATCCTGAGAATTTTTAGTCCGGGGAGTAATTATGGCCGAGACGAGACCGAGCTATACGAACAACTCGCAGACGGTGGTGGTTGACGCCACCAGCTTCGAGTTCGAGACGCTGGAAGAGACGAACGGCAACGCGACCGTCGTCCGCTTCCGCATAGACAACCCCGACGTGCGAGCCGGCGACGTGCTCCTCGTCCTTTCGGGGAGCGACATCCACTTCCACGGCATGATCGGCATCATCGAGGACGGCCAGGGCGTCGCCACCGACCGCCGCGGCTCGCTCCTCCCTGCCACGGTGCAGTGAGTGTAGCCGACGCGGGGTTTTCGACGCGGAGGGCACAGAGAGATTCAACACTCTCTGTGCCCTCTGCGTTAAGTCCTGCCTCACGCCTTGACGCCCATCGCCTTCTTCAGCACGAAGACCGTGCCGCCGCCTTCGCCCTTCTTCCATTCCACTTCGGCCTCGATGAGCCCGGCGCGGGCGCGGATGCCGGCTAAGCCCCGGCCGCGCTGCGCGCGGCGGTTGGCCGCCTCGAAGCCGCGGCCGTCGTCTTCGAGGCGGACGACGAACTCGCCTTCCCCCGTCAGGTGAATCGAGAGGCGCGCGCGCGTGGCGTGCGCGTGGCGGCAGACGTTGCTGACGGCCTCCTGCACGATGCGGTAGACCTGCATCTGGACGGCGGGCGTGAACGAGAGCCGTTCTTCCAAATCCTCGTCGCAGACGAAGTCGTAGGAGAAGCGGCAGTCGGCCGGCAGGTGCGCTATCGCCGAGGCGAGCGCCCATTCCAGCGCCGCCGCGAAGCCGACGTTCTCTAAGACCGAAGGGCTCAGGTCCTCGCAGATGCGCCGCACCTCCTGCGAGATGGACTCTATCTCCGCCCTCAGCGCGGCCGGGTCTACCGCCGCCGTCTCGACCATCGAGGCCGCGCCCGCGGGCGTGACGACGGCCGCGCCCCGCTGCATCTCGTCGGTGAGCAGGAGCAGTCGGCGCAGGTCCGCGAGCGTCTGGTCGTGGAGGTCGCGCGCGATGCGGCGGCGCTCGGACTCGGCCTCGTTGGCGAGCTGCAACCGCGCGGCGGCGAGCTGGCTGTTGGCGTCGCGCAGCTCCTCGCCGCTGCGCACGATGCGCCGGTGCTGCACGTAGGCCCACACGAGCGCCACGAGCGCCAGCGCCAGCAGCACCGAGAGCGCGACGGTCGTGCGCGGGAAGGGCGCGCGCGCGACTTCAAACTCAAAACTGATGGGGT
>DATHBF010000577.1:0-4099 GCA_035296285.1 Pyrinomonadaceae bacterium
CATGACGACAGGGACGCGCGGCGAACGGCCTTCACGACGGCCTTCGTCGCGCGCGTCCTCGCCGCCGTGCAGAGGCGTGAGCCGGCGAAGAAGGCCGAGAACACGACGGCGGGCGACGCCGCCTCGCCGCTCTCGCGCGCCCTGAAATATCTCTCCGCGCGCACGGCCGAGACGGACGAGCCTTACCTCATCGCCTCCTACGCGCTGGCCGCGGCCGACGCGGGCGATACGGAAGGCGCACGCCGCGACGCCGCGCGTCTCCGCGCGCTCGCGCAGGAAGAAGGCGGGGGCGCTTCATGGAAGCTCGGCGGGAACACGCCCTTCTACGGCTGGGGCCGGGCCGGCGTCATCGAGACGACCGCGCTCGCCGTCCAGGCCCTCTCGCGCGCGGGCGGGGGCGACGACGCGCTCGTCAGCCGCGGCCTGCTCTTCCTCCTGCGCAACAAGGACCGGCACGGCGTCTGGCTCTCGACGCAGGCGACCGTCAACGTCTTCGACGCGCTGCTCGCGCTCGTCGCCTCGGACGCCGCCGCGCGCGCCGCGGCCTCCGCCCAAGCGGGAGGCGACTCGGCCGAGGTCTTCGTCAACGGGCGACGCGCGGGCGAGGTCGCGCTCCCGCCGCCCGGCCGCCTGACCGCGCCCGTCAACTTCGACCTCTCGCCCTTCGTCTCGCCGGGGGCGAACCGCGTCGAGGTGCGCCGCAGCAGTACGACCGCGCAGGCGCAGGCGCAGCTCGTCATGAGCTACTACGTGCCCTGGCAGAAGGCCGTGGAGGCTTCTAAGCAAGGTGCCGCCGCCCCGCCGCGCCTCGCCGTCTCCTTCGACCGCACGACGGCCGAAGCCGGGCAGGAGGTGACGTGCACGGTCGAGGCCGCGCGCACCGAAGGCCACGGCATGATGCTCGCCGAGGTCGGCCTGCCGCCGGGCGCCGACGTTGACCGCTCGTCGCTCGAACGCGCCGTCGCCGAGTCGGGCTACGCCTTCAACAGCTACGACGTGCAGCCCGACCGCCTCGTCCTCTACCTCTGGCCGTCGTACGGCCGCGCCGGCACGCGCCTCTCGTTCAAGTTCCGCCCGCGCTACGGCCTCAACGCGCTGACGGCGCCGTCGCAAATCTACGACTACTACAACCCCGACTCCCGCTCCGTCCTCCCGCCGACGAGGTTCGTGGTACGATGAAGAGCAGTTAACGAATCTCTTCGAGGAGGGTGAAGGATGCGTCTGACAGAGATGGTCTCGTGCGCCGGTTGAGCGTCTAAGCTCGCGCCGAGCGAACTCGCCCAGGTCCTGGGCGGGCTGGACATCCCCGCTGACCCGAACCTGATCGTCGGCATCGAGACGGCCGACGACGCGGGGGTTTACCGTCTCTCGGAGACCCTGGCCCTCGTCCAGACCGTTGACTTCTTCACGCCCATCGTTGACGACCCCTTCGACTACGGCCGCATCGCCGCCCTGAACTCCATCAACGACGTGTGGGCGATGGGCGGTGTGCCGCGCACGGCGCTCGCCGTCACCTGCTTCCCGAAGAAGGGCGTTGACTTCTCGATTCTCGCCGACATCATGCGCGGCGGCCTGAGCGTGTTGAAGGAGAACGGCGTCGCGCTCCTCGGCGGCCACAGCGTTGACAACCAGCAGATCATGTTCGGCTACGCCGTGACGGGCACCATCGACCCGCGCCGCGTCGTCACCAACCGCGGCGCGCGGCCCGGCGACGCGCTCCTGCTCACGAAGCCGATAGGGACCGGCGTCGTCTCGACCGGCATCAAGTTCGGAAAGGCTGGTGAGGGGGTGACGCGGGCTTCGCTTGAGACGATGCTGCTGGCCGGGCGCGAGGCGGCGAGCCTGATGGTCGAGGCCGGCGCTCACGCGGCGACGGACGTGACCGGCTTCGCCCTCATGGGCCACGCCTGGGAACTCGCGCGCGCCAGCAACGTCACGCTTGAGGTTGACTCGGGCGACGTGCCGCTCATCCCCGGCGCCCTGGAGCTCGCGGCGGCCGGCTGCCTGACGAGCGGCGACAAGTCCAACCGCCGCTACGTCGGCGAAGACGTTTCAATCGCCGAAGGCGTCCCGTCCGAACTCAACTCACTCCTCTTCGACCCGCAGACCGCGGGCGGCCTCCTCATCTCGCTCGCCGAACCGCAAGCCGAAGCCCTGCTCTCCCGGCTGCGCGAGACTTACCCGGACGCCCGCCGCATCGGCCGCGTCCGCGAGCGCGGCCCGAAGCTCATCCTCGTCAACTGAGTCGCCTTCCCTACCGCCCGCGCACGACCGACATGACGCCGCCGCCCATGATCATCTCGGGCGTGAGCTTCGAGGGCTTGCGGTCGGAGAGGAGCCCCTGCGCGATGAGCAGGCGCGCGAAGGTCCGCACCTCCTGCCGCTGGAAGCGCGCGGCCGCGGCGTTGGCGCGGTCGAAGTCGGCGCGCGCCAGCGCCGAAAGCTCCCGCCCGTACATCTCGAAGATCATGTCGAGCGAGACCATGCCGGAGTGCATGACCAGCTCGCCGTGGCGGAATATCTCGGGGCCGGGCATGAAGCCGTCGAGCACGTCGGCGGCGGCTATCATCTCGTTGGCGCGCTCGATGACGTTCTCAATGATCTCGAAGGCGCGCGGCGGCTCGACGAGGGCGTAGGCGCGCGCCAGTTGCAGGTGAATCTGGACCTGTTCGAGGTTGCGCGGCGTCTGCCCCGCGAGCGGGCGCGCCTCTTCGAGAAGCTGCCGCGCGACCTTCGTGTTGCCCTGCGTCGCCGCCAGCGCGGCCAGCCCCGCCAGGGCCGCCGCCCGCTTCTCCTTCGAGCGAATCTGCGAGACGAGCCGGTGCGCCTCCTCGACCTTCCCCTCCCTTAAAGAGTACTGGAGCGACATGGACTCGACGTGGTCGAGCAGTTGCGCGCGCTGCGAAGCGTCCTGAATGTGCTCGTTGAGAATCTGCCGCGCGCGGTCGAAGTCGCCCGCGCCCGCGGCCTTCCAGGCGGCGCCCGTGTAGAGGCCGTAGCGGATGTTGGCCGGGGCGTTCTCCGCCGCTTCGAGCAGGGGCTCGGGCGACTCCTGCTGCCAGAGCGGAGCGTAGCGGCTCCACTCGCGCTCCTCCGGCGACATCCGCTTGCGCCGCGCCGCGAGCTGTTCCTTCAGCAGCGCCGCGCGCTCCGGCCACTGCTTCTCTATCTCCTGCATGTCCCCGCCGACGACCGAGAGGATGTAGTCGTCCGAGCCGTCCTTGAGCGCCGCAGTGATGAGCACGTCGCGCAGGTCGCGCAACGTCTGCGCGTCGAGGACGGGCGGCTTCACCGGCCCCATGGACGAGTCCGAGCCGCCGGCCGAGACGAGGGCGAGGCGCGCGGGCCGCTCCTTCGTGAGGTCCAGGAGCCGCGCGGCGGCGAAGAGGGCCGTCTGGTTGCGCCCGAGGCTTTCCGAGCGGACCTTCCTCACCATCTCGGCCGCGAACTTCTGCCCCGCCTCGGCGTCGGCCGCCTGCAAGCGGCCCAGCAGCTCGACCGTCTCGAACGTGAACCCGCGCGAGAGACTCTCCTCTGCCATTTGCAGCGCGCGCTTCGGGTCGCGCGCCGACACCTGCGCCGCGAGCTTCGTTTCGAGGCCCAGCTCCATGTAACCGGGGCCGGGCTCCGCCGCGGGAGGCGCCTGCCGCGTGGCCCGCAGCAGTTCGAGCGCGAGCTGCGGGTCGCGCCGCGCGGCCGTCCTGACCAGCTCCTCGCGCAGCGTGTAGACGGAGGCGCGCGCGCGGTCGCGCTTCTCCTCGTCACCCGACTTGTTGCCGGCCGCCGCCTCGTTGACGGAGGCGGCCACGTCGCGGAACAGCGCGCGCGCGCGTTTCTCGTCGCGCGGCCAGAGCAGGTCGGCGGCGGACGTGAGGAGCCTGACGCGGTTCTCCGGAATCTTTAGCGCGCGGGCGTCTATGATGAGGCCGTCGAGCATTTCAACGGCCTTCTTCTCAAGCTCCTTCTGCGCGGCCTCCTTCTCCTCGGCCGTCTGCGAAGGCTGCTCCTTCTGTCCGGGCGGCACTTCCTGAGAGGGCGGGGCTTGCGTGAAGGCCAACGCGAGGAGGGCGGCGGCGAGGGGCAAACTTTTGGAAATCAT
>DATHBF010000578.1:0-4457 GCA_035296285.1 Pyrinomonadaceae bacterium
GAGCCCAAGCGCCAGCGCAAGACGGGTCAGGAGGACGACTCCGCTCCCCCGCAAGGTTGAGATTTTGACATCCGCGCCCGTTATGCTTAACTGAGCGCGCATGCACCGGAACCTTCGCTCCTTCCTCGAACAGCTCAGGCGCGAGCGCGACCTCGTCCACGTCGAGACGGAAGTTGACCCCTGTCTCGAACTCGCCGAGGTCCACCGCCGCGTCATCGAACGGGGCGGCCCCGCGCTCCTCTTCGAGCGCGTCAAGGGCAGCCCCTACCCCGTCGTCACGAACCTCTTCGGCACCGGCCGCCGCATCGGGCTCGCCTTCGGCCCCAAGCCCGAAGACCTCGTCCGCCAGGTCGTCCACGTCGCCGAGTCGCTCCTGCCGCCACGGCCCGCCGCGCTCTGGCAGCACCGCTCGCTCGCCCTCGAAGCCCTCCGCCTCGGCACGCGCGCCGTCGGCCGCGCGCCGGTCACGGAGGTCATGGACCGCCCCGCGCGCCTCGACCAACTGCCCGTCATCACCACATGGCAGGAGGACGGCGGCCCCTTCTTCACGCTCCCGCTCGTCTACACGGAGCACCCCGAGACGGGCAAGCACAACCTCGGCATGTACCGCATGCAGCGTCACGACGCGCAGGCGACCGGCATGCACTGGCAGATACACAAGGGCGGCGGCTTTCACTACCACGAGGCCGAGAAGAAAGGCCAGCCGCTCCCCGTCACCGTCTTCCTCGGCGGCCCGCCCGCCCTCGTCCTCTCGGCCATCGCGCCGCTGCCGGAAGACGTGCCGGAACTCGTCCTCGCCTCCGTCCTCGCGGGCGAGAAGATAAGGGTCACGAAGAACCCGCTCGAAGGCTTCACGCACCGCCTCGTCGCCGAGGCCGAGTTCGCCCTGGTCGGCCGCGTGCCCCCTACCTTGCGCCGCCCCGAAGGCCCCTTCGGCGACCACTACGGCTATTATTCGCTGCAACACGACTACCCCGTCTTCAACGTCGAGGCCGTCTTCCACCGCCGCGACGCGATATATCCCGCGACCGTCGTCGGCAAGCCGCGGCAGGAAGACTTCTTCATCGGCGACTACCTGCAAAAGCTCCTCTCGCCGCTCTTCCCGCTCGTCATGCCCAGCGTCCGCGACCTCTGGACCTACGGCGAGACGGGCTTCCACTCGCTCGCCGCGGCCGTCGTCCGCGAGCGTTACGGCCGCGAGGCGCTCGTCTCCGCCTTCCGCATCCTCGGCGAAGGCCAGCTCTCGCTGACGAAATTCCTGCTGCTCACCGACACGCCGCAGGACCTGCGCGACTTCCCGAAACTCTTCGAGCACGTCCTCGCGCGCTTCAAGCCCGAGACGGACCTTTACGTCTTCTCGAACCTCTCGATGGACACGCTCGACTACACGAGCGGCAAGGTCAACGAAGGCAGCAAGGCCGTCATGCTCGGCCTGGGCGAGCCGGTGAGGGAACTGCCGAGACGGTTCACGGGAACGCTGCCTTCGGGAATCGGTCGCGCCGAAGTCTTCTGCGGCGGCTGCCTCGTCGTCGAAGGCCCCTGGTACGAAGACGAGCCGGGGCTCGCTCAGCGCATCGCCTCCGATTCGGCTTTCCGAGACTGGCCGCTCGTCGTCATCCACGACGACGCGGGCGTCGCCGGCTCGGCTTCCGACTTCCTCTGGGCCACCTGGACGCGCTTCGAGCCGGCCTCCGACATCCACGCCGCCGCCAAGACCATCCGGCGCCACCACATCTCCTACACCGCGCCCGTCGTCATAGACGCGCGCATGAAGCCCGGCTACCCCGCCGAGCTGATCGTCCGGCCGGACATCGCCGAGCTCGTAGACCGCCGCTGGCGCGAATACTTCCCGCGCGGCGAAGACGAGGCGCGAACGAAATGACCCTCGGATGAATGAAAGTCATGTCCGCGGCGTGAAAATTTCCGTCAGCGGGATGGGAATGGAGGTTGGCGGCGGTGAAAGTCCATCTGAAGTAATCTATAGGGGTAAGCGAAGGGTGAAGACGGCGCCGCCCGCGCGCGAGTTGGAGGCGGCGAGCGTGCCGCCGTGGTCCGTGACGACGCGGTGGGCGAGCGCGAGGCCGACGCCGTGGCCCTTACTCTTCGTCGTGAAGAAGGGGATGAAGACGCGCTGCAAGTCCTCGGGCGCGATGCCGCGGCCCGTGTCTTCTATCTCGACGACGGCCCACCCCGCCCCGTCCTCGCCCGCCTCGCGCGAGCCGCGCACGGTCACGCGCCGCTGCGCGCTCCCTTCCAGGATGGCCTCGGCCGCGTTGCGCAGGAGGTTGAGAAGCGCCTGCCTGAGCATCCTCTCGTCGGCCTGCACTTCCGAGAACTCGCCTTCGACCTGGAGCGCCGCGCCGTGAGAGTCGTAAACGCCTCTCAGGTCTGCTGCGCACTGCTCCAGAAGTTCGCCGAGACTGACGGCCGCGAGGTCGGGCGTCCGGGGCCGCGCGAAGTTGAGGAAGGAGGTGACCATCTCGGAGAGGCCGCGCACCTCCTGGAGAAGCGAGTCGGCGGCCGACTCGCGCGACCCGGCCGCGAGCTTCGAGTTCTGTAGGAGCTGAGCGTAGCCGTGCAACGTCGCCAGCGCGTTCTTGAACTCGTGCGCGAGGCCGGCCGACATCTCGCCGAGGCTTTCGAGGTTCCGCTTGAGCGCGACCGCCTCGCGGAGCTGCGCCACCTCCGTGATGTCGGTCAGCACGCAGAGCACGCCCCGCGCGGGCGCCCCCGCCCGCGGCCCGATGGGCGCGACCGTCACGCCCAATCGGCGCTCGCGCCCTCCGCCGACCTCGGCCGACACCTCCTCGCGCCTGTAGACCTCGCCGGTCTGCATGCAACGCTCGACGAGCTGCGCCAGCTCCGGCGCCGAGCCGAGCACGCTTCGCAGCTCGCGCCCGTCGGCCCCGTCATTAAGCCCGAGGATGGAGCGCGCCGGCTGGTTGATGACGGTCGCGCGGCCCGCGGAATCGAAGGCCAGAAGCCCCGAAGGGAGGCTCGCCACGATGCGCTCGCTGAAACGCTCGGCCGACTCGGCGCGCTCGCTCGCCTGCGCGCTCAAACGCTCAAGCTCGCCCTGCTTCGCGCGCAGTTGCGAAACGACCTGCTGGAAAGTCTCCAGCACGAACTCCGTCTCGTCGCGCGTCTTCCCGCGCGCCTCGGATGCGACCGGCGCCCGCTCGGCCTCGTCCACCAACTGCCTGTAGGGCCTGAGCAGCCAGCGCGGCAGCAGCAGGATGCTCGGCACGCTCACCGCCAGCGTGATGGCGAAGACCGTGAAGAGCACGGGGGCGCGCGCCTCCCTCGTCGCCGGGGTCAAGGCGACGAGGGCCAGCGTGAACAGGTTAGCCAACAGCAGCAGCCCGACCACCAGCGCCAGCGCCAACTGCATGCGGTTCTCGTAGCGGGCCATGATGGCTTTTAAAATTTCCCGACGTACCAGTCGATGATGGGGGCGCCGAAGAGGAGGCTGACGAGGGCGCCGACGCCGAGGAAGATGCCGAAGGGCAGGAGCATCTGCATGTCTTTCTGGCCGCGCGCGGCCATGATGCCGAGGCCCACGACCGAGGCGCTGAGGACGCCGGCGAAGAGCGTCAGCATCGTCAATGGTGCGCCGAGATATGCGCCCACCATCAGCATCATCTTCACGTCGCCGAAGCCCATCGCCTCGACCCCGCGGAAACGCTCCCACAGCCAGCCGACGAGCCAGAGGAAGCCCCCGCCCACGAGCGCGCCCAGCAGCGCGCCGACGATTGAGAGGAGCCAGGCCGGAGCGCCTTCGTAAGTGCCCGCCAGCCAGCCGACGCCGTAGAGGTTCGGGACGAGCGCGCGGGCAAGGAGCGCGACGGCCGCGCCTGGCAGCGTGATGGCGTCGGGCAGCAGCATGTGCTCGGCGTCTATGAAGACGAGGGCGATGAGGGCGGCGACGAAGGCGAGGTCGAAGGGGAGCGAGAGCGAAAGGCCCGAGTGGAGCAGGAAGGTGACGGCGAAGAGCGCCGCCGTCAGCAGCTCCACCGCCGGGTAGCGCGCCGAGATGGGCGAGCGGCACGCGCGGCAGCGGCCCCGGAGGACGGCCCAGCTCACGACGGGCAGGTTGTCGTAGGGGCGGATGGCCGTGTCGCAGGATGGGCAGCGGGAGTTGGGGAAGACGACCGACTCCTCGCGCGGCAGGCGGTGGATGACGACGTTGAGGAAGCTGCCGATGAGGGCGCCGAGGACGGCGACGGCGAGCAGGATGAAGGCGACGGGCAGCCCGGTCGTCTCGTCAAGTGTCACGAATTTTTGAAGATTATCCATGCGAAGTGGATGTTGAAATGAGAATGCGCCACGGCGGGGTCGAAGTGCTTGACGCGCCGCCGCCCTTTACGCATATTAAAGCCTGCCGGAGACTTTGGGGAAGACCGAAGTTGGCGGCGAACTGGGAGGGAGTGGCACGTGAATCCCCGCAAACCAATCTA
>DATHBF010000579.1:0-2532 GCA_035296285.1 Pyrinomonadaceae bacterium
CGGGCCGAAGCGCGCCGCGGTCTGGAACTCTTCGCGCGCCTTCGCGTAGTCGCGCTCGTCCATGTAGGCGAGGCCGAGGTTGTAGTGCGTGGACCATGCCTCGGGCGCGTAGGCGACGGCGCGCGACCAGAGGCCGACGCCGTCGTTCCAGACGCGGTTCTGCAAGACGGTGCTGGCGCCGTAGGCGACGACGAGCATGGCCGCGGCGACGCGCGCCCACGCGGGCTTTGAAAGGGAGAGGCGAGCGACGAGCAGCGCCACGAGGTAGCAGAAGCCGACCGAGGGCAGGTAAAGGTAGCGGTCCTGAATCAAGTACTCCTGGTGGAAGACGCGGAGATTGAGGACCGGCAGCAGCGGCGCGAAGAGCAGCGCGAGCGCCGTCAGGTGCGACGCCGAAAGGCGACGCCTGTAACGCCAGAGTGCGAACAGGAGCGCGGCCAGCAACAACGCCGGCAGCAGCAGGCGCAGGTCCGCCGCGTCGCGCACGAACGTCGTCCCGTAGATGAGGCTCAGGTAGAAGGGCGCCAGTAGGTGCTGTAGGTAACTGACGAGCACGTAAGGCACCGTCATCGTGAAAGCCGAGTTGGGCACCTGCCCCATCATCGGGTGCTTCCAGCTAAGCAGGCCCAGCACCATGAACCGCGCGAGCAGGTACGCGCCCGCGACCGCGACGTAAGGCGCGCACGCGAGCGCCGCCTTCTTCAAACGCGGCAGCCACGAGCCCCCGTCTTCGCGCCCGAGCTCCCACACCAGGAGCACGAGCGGCAGCACGATGGCCGTCTCCTTGCACAGCAGCGACAGCGCGTAAGCCGCGAGCGAGAGCACGAGCGGGCGCGCGCCGCCCTCACGCCTGTAACGTATGAACCAGATGAAGGCCGGCAGGTAGAAGAGCGCCGCGAGCGGGTCGGGGATGCCGCTGACCCAGGAGACGGACTCGACGTGCGCCGGGTGGAGGCCGAAGAGGAGCGCCGCCAGCCCGGCCGTCATCGCGTCCGACCCGAGACGCCGCACGAGTCGGAAGACGAGGACGGTCGCGCCCGCGTGGACGAGCAGGTTAAGAAGGTGCCAGCCCGGCTCCCAGAGCCCGAAGAGCTGGTAGCCGGCGGTGAGGTAGACGGTGAAGAGCGGCCGGTAGTAGGGCGGCGGGATGTCGGTCGTCAGCGTCCCGCGCTGGAAGCTCCACACGTCGCTCGTGAAAGCCTTCGTCAGGTTCGACCACGAGCGCAGGTCCTGGTTGGTGATGATCTGCTTGAGGTCGTCGAAGAGGAATTGGCCGCCGAGCGAGTTGGCGTAGACGAGCACGGTCAGCGCGAGGACGACGAAGAGGATGCGCCCTTCCGTCAACTGCGAGTCGGGCGGCGCGAGTGGCGGCGCTTCGGCGCGCGCGGCTCTCCCGTCTGTCCTGGCGTTCTTCTTCATCGTTAATTTTCGGGGGCGTTATTCGGCGAGTGAGCGCCGCAGGCGCGCGCGCCAGCCCGAGTTGGCGGCCTCGGGGAAGCGGCGTTCGTTCTCGGCGACGACGGCGCGGACGCCGTCCTCCGGCTGTAGCTCGCCGGGCATCGCCACCTGCCCGTCGCGCCGGGCCGCCGCGATGGCGGCGTCGATGTCGTTGTCAACCAACTCGCGCCAGCCGCGCGCCGCGCGTGAGTTTATCAGGGCCGCCCGCTTCATTTCCATCTCGGCCTCCTCGGCGCGGCCGAGACGCCCGAGCGCCGACCCGAGCCGCACGCGCAGGAAGACCGAGCGCGGATAGACGCGCGCCCCTTCTTCGAGCGTCCGCGCGGAGGATGCGAGGTCGCCCGCCAACGATTCGGCGGCCGCGAGGTAGCCGTAGCAGACCGAGGCGGTGAAGCCGCGGGCGAGCGCGTAGCGAAGGTGCGGCACGGCCTCGCGCTCCCGCTTCGAGTAGAAGAGCCAGGTCCCGTAGTTGTAATGCGCGCCCGCGTCGAGCGGGTTCAGCGCGAGCGCCGAACGGTAAAGCCGCTCGGCCCGCGCCGGGTCCGAAGCCGACTGCGCCCCCGACAGAAGCATCACGCACGCCGCCTGCACGCACATCGCCAACGCGGCGACCACGCAGAACCCGAGCCCGAGCGCGTATGCGCGCCGCGCCGGCCGGCCGAGGGACGCCGACGCAGCCCGCCCCTCATGCCCGCATACGCCCGCGCGGGCCGGCCGCGCGAACCTCTGGACGAGGGCGGCGGCGAAGAAGAAGGCGAGCCCGCTGCCGAACCAGCGGAACGAGACGGAACTGGCGCCCGAGCTGACGGCGAAAACGGCGAGGCTGGCGACGGCCCCCGGCACGAGCGGCCCACGCGCCGCGCGCAGAGCTCGCCACGCGCCCCACACGAGCGCCACGCAGAAGGCGGTGAAGAGTCCGACGCCGACGACGCCCAGCTCCGAAGCGATTTGCAGGTATTCGTTGTGCGCGCCCGAAGTCAGGTAGTGTTCGTTGATGCCGAGCAGCGGCGAGCCCGGCTCGCGCACGGCGTAGGCGGCGCGCGCGTCCGCGAAGGCGGAGTCGTACCCGCCCCC
>DATHBF010000580.1:0-1849 GCA_035296285.1 Pyrinomonadaceae bacterium
CTCCACGTCTCCGGTCGCGGCGCGCAAGTGTTTGAAGTCGAAGAGCGAGGGGTCGAGCAGGTGCGAGGGCACGGCGTTGCCGAGGGCCGTGAGCATCGAGGCGCGGACGTTCGGTATCTCCCGCTCAAGCTCATCGACCAGAGCGCGGACGCGCGCCCGCTTCAGGTTGGTCTGCGAGCCGCAGAGGTCGCAGGGGATGATGGGGAACTGCTTCTCGGCGGCGTACTCGGCGATGTCGCGCTCGCGGCAGTAGGCGAGTGGGCGGATGACGGTGTTCAGCCCGTCGTCCGCGCGCAGGACGGGCGGCATCGCCTTGAGCTGGCCGACGAAGAGGAAGTTTAAGAGAAAGGTCGCCACCACGTCGTCGGCGTGGTGGCCGAGGGCGATCTTGGTGCAGCCCTCCTCCTGCGCGACCGTGTAGAGTATGCCGCGTCGCAGGCGCGAGCAGAGCGAGCAGTAGGTCTTGCCCTCGGGCACGAGCCGCTTGACGACCGAGTAGGTGTCGCGCTCGACGACGCGGAAGGGCACGCCGCGCTCGGTCAGGTAGTTGGGCAGGACTTCGGCGGGGAAGCCGGGCTGCTTCTGGTCGAGGTTGACGGCGAGCAGGTCGAAGCGGACGGGCGCGCGCCCGCGCACGTCGAGCAGCAGGTCGAGCATGGTGTAGCTGTCCTTGCCGCCCGAGAGGCAGACCATCACGCGGTCGCCGTCCTCGATCATGGAAAAGTCCTTGATGGCCTCGCCCATCTGGCGCAGCAGCTTCGTCTTGATCTTGCTCTCTACGAACATACCCAATGTTTTAAGTTATCGCGCCCGCCGACGCAACTCAGCCGCCGAGGTGTTGGCGGAAGAAGGCGAGGGTGCGGCGCCAGGCGTCTTCGGCGGCGGCGTCGTCGTAGACCTCGGGGCGCGTGTCGTTGAAGAAGGCGTGGTCGGCGCCGGGGTAGACGTGCATCTCGGCCTGCTTGCCGTGGGCGCGCAGCTTCTCTTCGAGGGCGCGCACGGCCTCGGGCGGGACCATCTGGTCGCGCTCGGCGTAGAGCCCGAGCACGGGCGCGCGCAAGGCGTCGAAGTCGGGCTCGACCTTCGGGTGGATGCCGTAGAAGACGACGCAGGCGCCGACCTGACTGTTCTTCGACGCCGCGAAGAGCGAGAGCACGCCGCCCATGCAGAAGCCGACGGAGCCGACCCGCTCGCCCTCGACCGCCTCGTGACTCAGGAGGTACCGGACCGCGCCGCGCAGGTCCTTCTCGGCCTGCCCGACGTTGAGGGCCATCATCAGCTTGCCCGCCTCGTCGGGCGAGCGCGTCGCCTTGCCGTGGTAGAGGTCGGGCGCGAGCGCGGTGAAACCCTCACGCGCGAAGCGGTCGCACACGTCCTTGATGTGCTCGACCAGCCCCCACCACTCCTGTATGACGATGACGCCCGGCCCCCGTCCGCCCTCGGGCGTCGAAAGGTACCCGCCCGCCGTCCCGCCGTTGCTCTCGAACTCGACCATCTCGCCGGCCATCGGTGAAAGCCTCCTCGCGTGCCCTGAAATTTAAGGTTCACGGCCGTTGTATGCGCGCCCGCCCGCCCGTGTCAAGTTAACTCGTCCCTTGTCAGTGTCCGTGAGTTGACATATCATCGCTCGCGTTTCGACTTTGAAACCTGCTCGGGCGTGCGGCCCTTCCGGAAACTCCCCAGACCAAGCCATTCATCAGCCGCCGACCCGAGTCCGACTACCCTTAGGCCTGCGGCCCGGCCGAGGCCACACCCAGCCTTTCAACGGAGACGAGCGACATGTTTAGACCAGGCAGGAACCCGAAGGAGCAGACGCACACCACCGACGACACGGCCGACCACTCGCCGC
>DATHBF010000581.1:0-1892 GCA_035296285.1 Pyrinomonadaceae bacterium
CCCTGCTCGCCGCCGTCCTTAGCGCGCTCGGCCTCGCGGCGCGGCAGGTCGACTCGCGTCGCTGCGTGCTGACGGACGACGAGCACGGCCGCGCGACCCCTCTGAAGGAAGAGACCGAGCGGCACACGCGCGAGCACCTCGGGCCGCTGCTGGCCGAAGGAGTCGTGCCCGTGCTCGGCGGCTTCGTCGCCTCGTCGGCCGCGTCGGGCGAGACGACGACGCTCGGGCGCGGCGGCTCCGACTACACGGCGGCGCTCGTCGGCGCGGCCCTGCGCGCGCGCGAGATTCAAATCTGGACCGACGTGTCGGGCGTGCTCACGGCCGACCCGCGCGTCGTCCCGCACGCGCGCACCATCCCGCGCCTCTCCTACGCCGAGGCCGCCGAGCTGGCCTACTTCGGCGCGAAGGTGCTCCACCCGAAGACCATCCTCCCGGCCGTCGTCCGCAACATCCCCGTCCGCATCTGCAACTCGCGCGACCCCGGCGGGCGCGACACCGTCGTCTACTTCGACGCCGAGATGACGCCGCGCACCGTCAAGGCCATCGCGCACAAGACGGGCGTCCACATCCTGCACATCACGTCGGCCCGCATGCTCGGCGCCTACGGCTTCCTGCGCGCCATCTTCGAGGTCTTCGAGCGCCACCGCACGGAAGTCGACATCGTCACCACGTCCGAGGTCAGCGTCTCGCTCTCCCTGGAGAACGCGGGCGCGCTCGACAGGATAGTCGAAGACCTGAGGCCGCACGGGGCCGTCCGCGTCGAGTCCGACCGCGCCATCGTCTGCATCGTCGGCGAGGGCCTGCGCAACACGCCGGGCATCGCCGGCCGCGTCTTCTCGACCATCCGCGACATCAACGTGCTGCTCATCTCGCAGGGCGCCTCGAACATCAACCTGACCTTCGTCGTCGAGGAGGAGCGCGCGCGCGACGCCGTCCGACTCCTCCACGAAGCCTTCTTCGAGTGCGCCACCTCGGAGCTGCTCGCGCACATCGGCGGCGGCGACGCCTGAAACCCTTTGAGCAACCTCTACGAGCTGACAAGGCGGCTGATTGACATCCCCTCACCTTCGGGCGAGGAGCAGGAGGTCGGCCGCTTCCTCGCCTCTTACTTACGAGAGCTCGGCTACCGGGTCGAGTTGCAGGAAGTGGTTGACGGGCGCGCGAACGTGATTGCGACGACCGCCTCGGCGCCGCGCGTCGTGCTCTCGACGCACATGGACACGGTGCCGCCCTTCATCCCTTCCGGGGAGGACGGCGAAGAGATTCGCGGCCGGGGCTCGTGCGACGCGAAGGGCATCATCGCCGCGCAGATCGAGGCCGCCGGGCGGCTCCGCGCCGAAGGAGTCGAAGAGATAGGCTTGCTCTTCACCGTTGACGAGGAGCAGGGCAGCCTGGGCGCGCGGGCGGCGAACGAGCACCCGCTGGCCGCAAGTTGCGAGTACCTGATAAACGGCGAGCCGACCGGGAACCGCCTCGCCGTCGGCTCTAAAGGCTCGCTCCGCCTGCGGCTTTCGGCGGAAGGCCGCGCGGCCCACTCCGCTTACCCCGAGCAGGGCGAGTCGGCGATAGAGAAGCTTTTGGACGTGCTCTCGGACGTGCGCGCCGCGCGTTGGCCGCGCGACGGGTTCTTCGGCGAGACGACCTGCAACATCGGCACCGTCGCGGGCGGCACGCGCCCCAACGTCATCCCGGCCGAGGCGCGCGCCGAGCTGCAAATCCGTCTCGTCACGCCTTCCGCCGCGGTCAAAGAAACCTTGGAGCGGACGGTGGCGGGCCGCGCCCGCGTCGAGTACATGTCGGCGGCCGAGCCCGTCCGCATGCACGCCGTCGGGGGCTTCGAGAGCGAGGTCGTGCGCTTCACGACCGACATCCCGTATCTCACGCGCTGGGGC
>DATHBF010000582.1:0-4146 GCA_035296285.1 Pyrinomonadaceae bacterium
AACTGGCGGGCCGAGTAGTCGCCCGCGACGAGCGCCTCGTAGATCGTCTCGGCGGCGAGCATGCCGCTCTTGATCGCGGTGTGGATGCCCTTGAGGCGCTGCGAGTTGAGGAAGCCGGCGCAGTCGCCGACGAGCAGCACGCCGTCCGCGTAGAGCCGCGGCATCGCGTGGTAGCCGCCGGCCGCGATGGTCTTCGCGCCGTAGCGGATCATGCGGCCGCCTTCGAGCAGGCGCGTGACGAACGGGTGCTGCTTGAAGAGCTGGAACTCGGCGTGGGGGTCGAGCAGCGGGTCGCGGTAGTCGAGGCCGGTCACGTAGCCGATGTTGAGGACGCGGTTCTGCATCCCGTAAATCCACCCGCCGCCGTAAGTCTTGGCGTCGGACGGGAAGCCGAGCGTGTGCGTCACGCGGCCGGCCGGGTAGCGGTCGTCGGGCAGTTGCCAAAGCTCCTTGATGCCGAGGCTGTAGACCTGCGGCTCGCGCCCGTCCGAGAGGTTAAGGCGCTGCGACAACTGCTTCGTCAAAGACCCGCGCGGCCCCTCGCCGAGCACCGTCACCTTGGCGCGGATGTCCACGCCCGGCTCGAAGTTGGGCTTCCGCCGGCCGTCCTTGTCGATGCCCTTGTCGCCCGTGCGGACGCCGACGACGTGGTCGGCCTCGTCGTAAAGCATCTCGGCGCCCGGGAACTCTGGGAAGATGTTGACGCCCGACTCCTCGCACTTCTCGCCGAGCCACGCCGTCAGCTTGTTGAGCGAGACGATGTAGTAGCCGTGGTTCTTCAGGGGCGGCGGCGTGACGGGCGACTTGATGGCGCGCGTCTTCGTGAGGTAGAGGAAGTGGTCTTCCTTGACGGGCGATTCGAGCGGCGCCCCCTGCTCGACGAAGTCCGGCATCAGCTCGCGCAAACCCTTCGGGTCCATGACCGCGCCCGAGAGGATGTGCGAGCCGACGGTCGCCCCCTTCTCGATGACGGCGATCTCGATTTCGCCGAGCGATTTCCCCTGCCGCTTGCCGCCCGCCACCGCCTCGTTGTGCTCCTTGACGAGCCTCGACAGGTGCAACGCGCCGCTCAGTGATGCCGGCCCGGCGCCCACGAACAGCACGTCCATCTCGATGCTTTCACGTTCCATCACACGCGCTCCTAAATTCGATGCCTGCTAAAAAAATGAATCGCCATTCAGTTTAGCCGCGCCCCGCCGAAATAGCAAAACGCCGCCCCCGTTTGCCCAAACCACACGCCCGGCACATAATCGGCCCACACAAAAAGCAGAACACGGGGGACAGAACGATGTCAGGCCACAAGCACACCAACCGGCTCGCGGGCGAGACGAGCCCCTATCTTTTGCAGCACGCGCACAACCCTGTGGACTGGTACGCGTGGGGCGAAGAGGCGCTCGGGCGCGCGAAGAGCGAGGACAAGCCCATCCTGCTGAGCATCGGCTACTCGGCCTGCCACTGGTGTCACGTGATGGAGCGCGAGTCGTTCGAGAACGAGGAGATCGCGCGGCTGATGAACGAGAACTTCGTCAACATCAAGGTGGACCGCGAGGAGCGCCCCGACCTCGACCAGATTTACATGAACGCCGTCCAGATGATGACGCGCCACGGCGGCTGGCCCCTGACCGTCTTCCTCACGCCCGACCTCGTCCCCTTCTACGGCGGCACCTACTTCCCGCCCGAAGACCGTTACAACATGCCCGGCTTCCCGCGCATCCTGCTCGGCGTCGCCGACGCCTACCGCACGCGGCCCGAGGAGGTGAAGCAGTCCTCGTCGGAAATCCTCTCCGAGCTGCGCCGCATGAACATCACGGGCGAGTCGGGCGACTCGCTCTCGACCTCGCTCCTCGACGGCGCGCGGCAGGCGCTCGCCCGTTCTTATGATTCGCGCCACGGCGGCTTCGGCGGCGCGCCCAAGTTCCCCTCTTCGATGAACCTCGACTTTCTGCTGCGGGCGTACAAGCGGACGGGCGACGAGGAGGCTTTGCGGATGGTCGTCCACACCTGCACGAAGATGGCGCGCGGCGGGATGTACGACCACCTCGGCGGCGGCTTCCACCGCTACTCGACCGATGCCGAGTGGCTCGTCCCCCACTTCGAGAAGATGCTCTACGACAACGCCCTCCTCTCGCGCCTCTACCTGCACGCCTTCCAGGCGTCGCGCGACGACTTCTTCCGGCGGGTCGTGACCGAGACGCTCGACTACGTGCTCCGCGAGATGACGGGCGAGGGCGGCGGGTTCTACTCGACGCAGGACGCCGACTCCGAAGGCGTCGAAGGCAAATTCTTCGTCTGGGACCGCGGCGAGATAGTGAGCCTGCTCGGCGGCGACGACGCACGGCTCTTCAACGCCTACTACGGCGTGACCGAGGGCGGGAACTTCGAGGGACACAACATCCTCAACGTCCGCGGCGCAGCCGAGGAGGCCGCGCGCGAGTTGAAGGTCCCCGAGGAGAGGCTGGCCGACGTGCTTGAGCGCGGCCGTCAACTGCTCTTCGAGGCGCGCGAGCGGCGCATCAAGCCCGGCCGCGACGAGAAGATTCTGACGGGCTGGAACGGCCTGATGATAGAGAGCTTCGCCGAGGCCGCCGCCGCGCTCGGCCGCGAAGATTACCGGCAGGCCGCCGAGCGCGCCGCCGACTTCGCCCTGAGCCGCCTGCGCCGGGGCGGCCTGCTGCTGCACGTCTACAAGGACGGGCAGGCCAAGCACGTCGGCTTCCTCGACGACTACTCGTACGTGCTGAGCGCCCTCGTCACGCTGTTCGAGACGACGGGCGACGCGCGCTGGCTGACCGAGTCCGTCGGCCTCGCGGGGAAGATGGTGGAGGAGTTCTGGGACGAAGAGGACGGCGGGTTCTTCTACACGGGCCGGAGCGGCGAACAGCTCATCGTCCGCAACAAGGACTACTTCGACAACGCGACGCCCTCGGGCAATTCGGTCGCGGCCGAAGCCCTGCTGCGTCTCTCGACGCTGACCGGCGAAGAGGATTACAAGAGGAAGGCCGTCAACGTCCTCCGCCTCGTCAGCGGCCACGCCGAGCGATACCCGAGCGCCTTCGGCTACGCGCTCGGCGCCCTCGACTTCCACCTCTCCACGCCGAAGGAGATCGTCGTCGTCTCGCCCGGCGACCCGTGGAGGGACGCGCGCCCCTTCGCCGAAGAAATATGGACGCGGTACCTGCCGAACAAGGTGGTCGTCTTCGCCTCGGAGGACGACGAGACGCTGGCCGAGCGGGTGCCGCTGCTCCGGGACAGGCGGGCCGAAGGCGGTCGCGCCACGGCCTACGTCTGCGAGAACTACACCTGCCGGCGGCCCGTCACCGACCCTTCGGAACTCGCCGAGCAGTTGGAAGGTTGAAAGGCGACCTTCTCATCCTTTCGTATCTCGGAGGGCGCGGAGGATCTCTTCGCCGAAGTTGGTTATCTTGGCTTCGCCGAGGCCGTATATGTTGGCGAGGGCTTCGAGGCTTTCGGGGCGCTCGCGCGCGAGGTGTTCGAGCGTGCGGTCCTGGCAGACCATGTAGACGGGCACGCGGCGCGTGCGCGCGCACTCCATCCTCCACTTCTTCAGGCCCGCCACCACGCGCTTCTCTTCGGGAGTCAGGTCGAGAGGCGGCAGCGGCGCCCTCTTCTGCCGCGGCTTGCCCGTGCGCGGCGCCGAGGGCTTCAGCTCCGACACGCGCAGCGCCAGCTCCAACCTCCCCTCCTCCGCCAGCCTGCGGCTCAGCTCCTCGTAAACGTCGAGAACGATGCGCGCGTCCTTCGCCGCGTATTCGAGCTGCGAGCGCGAGAGGGGCCTGCGCCGCCAGTTCGAGGTCTGGAGCGTCTTGTCGAGCGGCAGCCCGAACAGGTGCTCGGTGACGGAGGCGAGGCTGTAGGAGGTGAGGCTCAGGGCGAAGCGCGCCATCTGCAAGGTGTCGATGAGCCCCCGCGACTCGACGCCCGCGCCGCGCAGCACGCCCTCGTCGAAGCGCGCGTTGTGCGCGACGAGTTTGACCTCCGAAGATTCGAGGAGCGGGCGCAGCGGCTCGACCCCGGTGGCGACCGCGTCAACGACGATCACGTCGCCCGTCGGCGGGGCGATTTGCACGAGTGACAGGCGCGAGCGTTTCGCCGACACCTCCCAGAAGGTCTCGGTGTCGAGGCCGA